>NZ_JBHVPZ010000011.1:0-265810 GCF_042887135.1 Kitasatospora sp. NPDC057965 | reverse complement strand
TGGTCGCCGGCCGCTCGGACGAGGCGCTGGACGACCTGGTCGGCTTCTTCGTCAACACCCTGGTGCTGCGCACCGACACTTCCCCTCGCTCCATCGGGGGTGCCCCTCCCGTCGACCCGTCCTTCGCCGAACTCCTCGGCCGGGTCCGGGAGACCCAGCTGGACGCCCACGCCCACCAGGACGTGCCGTTCGAGCGCCTGGTCGAGGAGCTCAACCCGGCCCGCTCACTGGCCCGCCACCCGCTCTTCCAGGTGATGCTGCTGCTCCAGGGCGGCACCCCGGGGGCCGCGCCCGGCGACGCCCCGCTCGACCTGGCCGGGCTGCCGGCCACCGTCGAGCCGGTCGGCGGGTACGCGGCCAAGTTCGACCTCTCCATCGCCATGGGGGAGTCCTTCGACGCCGACGGCGCCCCCGCCGGTCTGGAGTGCGCGATCGACTACGCCACCGACCTGTTCGACCGCGAGACCGTCGAGGCGATCGCCGCCCGCTTCGGCCGGCTGCTGGCCGCCGTCGCGGCGCAGCCCGGTCGGCCGATCGGCCGGGCCGAGCTGCTGACCGAGCCCGAGCGCGCCGAACTCCTCGCCCCGGCCGACCCGTTGCCCGTCGAGATGCCACTGCTGCCGGCCGCCTTCGCCGCGCAGACGGCCCGCACCCCGGAGGCGACCGCGCTGGTCTTCGGCGCCACCCGGCTGACCTACGCCGAACTGGACGCCCGCGCCGAGCACCTCGCCGCCCGGCTGCGCGCGGCCGGCGCCGGAGCGGACACGGTGGTCGCCCTGGCCCTGCCGCGCTCGGCCGCGACGGTGGTCGCCCTGCTCGCGGTCCTCAAGTCCGGTGCCGCCTCGCTCCCGCTGGACGCCGAGTACCCGGCCGACCGGACGGCGGCCATGCTCGCCGACGCCGCGCCCGCCCTCGTCGTCACCGACGCCGGCTGGCCGCTGCCGGACCTGCTCGCCGGTCTGACCACCGTGCCGGTGCACTTCGACGAGCCCCTCGTCCCGAACCCGAGTCCGAGCCCGGCCTCGGCACCCGTCGCTCCCGACCCGGCCCACGCCGCCTACGTGATCTACACCTCCGGCTCCACCGGCCGTCCCAAGGGCGTGGTGGTGACCCACGGTTCGATCGCCGCGCTGCTGGCCCACCACCGGGCCGAGACCTTCGACGAGCCCCGTCCCGGGCGCCCGCACGGCCGCCTGCGGGTCGCGCTGACCGCCTCGCTCTGCTTCGACGCCTCCTGGGACAGCCTGCTCTGGATGATCGCCGGCCATGAGCTGCACCTGATCGGCGACGAACTGCGCCGCGACGCCGGCGCGCTCGTCCGGCACCTGCACACCACCGGCGTCGACGCTCTCGGCATCACCCCCAGCTACACCGAACTGCTGCTCACCGAGGGCCTGCTGGACGGCGAGGCCGCCCCGCGCCTGCTGCTCCTCGGCGGCGAGGCGGTCGGCCAGGCGCTGTGGACCAGGCTGCGCGAGGCAGCCCCGCGCACCGTCGCCCGCAACCTCTACGGCCCGACCGAATCCACCGTTGACGCCCTCACCCAGCCCTTCACCGCCACCGACCGCCCCTCGCTCGGCCGCACCGTGCGCGGCACCCGCGGCTACGTGCTCGACGAGCACCTCGCCCCCGTGCCGCCCGGCGTCCCCGGCGAGCTGTACCTCGCCGGCGCGGGCCTGGCCCGCGGCTACCTCGGCCGCGCGGCCCTGACCGCCGAGCGCTTCGTCGCCGACCCCTTCACGCCCGGCGAGCGCATGTACCGCACCGGCGACCTGGTCCGGCGCACCCGCGACGGCGGCGTCGACTACCTCGGCCGCACCGACCACCAGGTCAAGATCCGCGGCTTCCGGATCGAACTCGGCGAGATCGAGCACGTGCTCACCCGCCACCCCGGTGTCCGGGCCGCCACCGTGACGGCCCGCGAGGACGGCGCCACCGGCCCCCGCCTGGTCGCCTATGTGGTCCCCGGTTCCACCACGACCCCGCCCGACCCGGCCGAGCTGCGCGCCTTCGTCGCCGAGTCGCTGCCCGGCTACATGGTCCCGACGGCGGTCGTCCGGCTCGACGCCTTCCCGCTGACCGGCAGTGGCAAGGTCGACCGGCGCGCCCTGCCCGCCCCCGACCTCACCGCCTCGCCCACCGGCCGCGCCCCGCGCACCCCGCGCGAGGAACAGCTCTGCGGACTCTTCGCCGACGTGCTCGGCGTCACCGGCGTCACCGTCGACGACGGATTCTTCGACCTCGGCGGCCACTCGCTGCTCGCCATGAAGCTGCTCGGCCGGATCCGCGCCGCCTTCGGCGCCGACCTCGGCATGCGGGCGCTGTTCGAGGCCCCCACCGTGGCCGGCCTCGCCCGCCGCCTGGACACCGCCGGGGGCGAGCGCTCCGACGCCCTGGACGTGCTGCTCCCGCTGCGCGCCGAGGGCAGCGGCGCCCCGCTGTTCTGCGTCCACCCCGCCGCCGGCATCAGCTGGGTCTACTCGGGCCTGCTGCGCCACCTCGACCCCGAGCGCCCGGTGTTCGGCCTCCAGGCCCGCGGCCTGCGCGGCGGCTCCCCGGCCTCGGTCACCGAGATCGCCGAGGACTACCTGCGGGAGATCCGCGCCGTCCGTCCGCAGGGCCCGTACCACCTGCTCGGCTGGTCCTTCGGCGCGGTGGTCGCCCAGGAGATGGCCGTCCAGCTCCAGGCGGACGGCCAGGAGGTCGCCCTGCTGGCCCTGCTCGACGGCCTCCCGGCCGACCACGCCGGCACCCGGCGGACCGCCCCGGCGTCCGACGACCCGGTCGAGACGCTGGCCGAACTGCTCGCCTCGCTCGGCTACGACCCGGCCGACGGGCGCGGCCGGGCCGAGCTGACCGCCCTGCTCGGCGAGGCCGCCGACGTCCTGCCCGACGTCTTCGACCTGCACCGCAAGCTGATGGCGGAGCACGTGCCGGGCCACTACCGGGGCGGGGCCGTCTTTGTCGGCGCCACCGCCGACAAGCCCGCCGACTGGCCCTACGAGGCCGCCTGGGCCCCGTATGTCACCGGCCCCGTCACCGCCCATCGGATCGACTGCGCACACGGCGCCCTGACCCAGCCCGAGCCCCTCGCACGGATCGCCGCCGTGCTGGCCGACACGCTTGGAGTGTGACCCGCGATGACCACGAGCACCACGACCGAGACCGCGGTCCAGCCGCCCGCGGTGGCCGACCGGCCGCCCCGCGGCCGCTGGGGCCTGTGGGCCCAGGGGAACTTCCGCAAGCTCTGGATCGGTGAGACCACCAGCGGTCTCGGCACCGCCGTCGGCAACGTCGCCCTCGCCCTGGTGGCGGTGGTCACCCTGGACGCCTCGCCGTTCATGGTCGGCGTGCTCACCGCCTCCGCCTGGGTGCCGTGGCTGTTCCTCGGCCTGCTGGCCGGAGCCTGGGTGGACCGCTGGCCCAGGCTGAAGGTCATGCTGGTCTGCGACCTGCTGCTGCTCCTGCTGTTCGGCAGCGTGCCGGTGGCGGGCTGGTTCGACGCCCTGACGATGGCCCAGCTGATCGTGGTCGCGCTGCTGGCCGGCGCGGTGAAGGTGTTCTTCTCCACCGCGTACAGCGCCGTGCTGCCGTCCCTGGTCGCCAAGCCGGACCTGTTGGAGGCCAACGTCAAGCTGCGCTCCGGGGACTCCGCGGCGGAGATCGCCGGGCCCGGTCTGGCGGGCCTGCTCTCCCAGGTGTTCGGCGCGGCCAGCGGACTGCTCGCCGACGCGGTCACCTACCTGGTGTCGGCGTTCTGCCTGGGCACCATCCGGGCCGAGGAGACCCCGCCGGCCAAGTCCGAGCGGCGCGGCATCCTGCGCGAGATCGGCGAGGGCGTGCGCTTCCTGGTCCACGACCCCTACCTGCGCACCCTCGCCTCCTTCGCGGCCGTCGGCAACCTCGGCCTCAACGGCATCCAGGCGGTGCAGACGGTCTTCCTGGTCCGCAGCGTCGGGGTGTCGCCCGGCGGTGTCGGCGCCGTCTTCGCGGTGGTCTCGGTCGGCGGCCTGGCCGGCGCGGCCCTGGCCGGGCGGATCGCCCGCCGCTTCGGTACCGCCCGCGGGCTGCTGCTCTGCGAGCTGGTCGCCGCCCCGTTCATCCTGCTGCTGCCGATGGCCGGCGCGCGGCTGCCGCTCGCGGTGAGCGCGGTCGCCTGGTCGGTCGCGGTCTGCGGGGTGATCGCCGGCAACGTCATCGCCGGCAGCTTCTACCAGGCCTACTGCCCGCCCGCGATGATCGGCCGGATCCGGGCCAGCGCCTCCACCGTCAACTTCAGCGCCATCCCGGTCGGCGCCCTGCTCGGCGGCTGGCTGGGCGAGGTGCTCGGCGCCCGGACCACCATCTGGATCATGGCGAGCGTGCTGCTCTCCGCCGGCGCCGTGCTGCTGAGCAGCCCGCTGCGCGCCATGCGGGACTTCCCCGAGCGCCCGGCCCACGCCTGAGCCCCGTTGCCTCCCGAGCCCCGCAGCTCCACCCACCCTCTCACCCTCCCGGAGCCCGCCATGACCCGCACCGCCCGCCCCCGCCGCTACCTGATGTGCCGTCCGACCCACTTCGAGGTCAGCTACGCGATCAACCCGTGGATGGACCCGGCCAAGCCGGTCGACACCGCCCTCGCGCTGGCCCAGTGGGAGCGCCTGTACGAGCTGTACGTCGACCTCGGCCACCGCGTCGACCTGATCGACCCGCTGCCCGGCCTGCCCGACATGGTCTACGCGGCGAACGGCGCCACCGTCGTCGACGGCCGGGTGCTCGGCGCCCGGTTCCGCAACGCCGAGCGGGCCGCCGAGGGCCCGGCGTACCTGGAGTGGTTCCGGGCGCACGGCTTCACCACGCTCGACCCGGTGCACGTCAACGAGGGCGAGGGCGACCTGCTGCTGACCGACCGCTACCTGCTGGCCGGGCGCGGCTTCCGCAGCGTCTCCGCCGGGCACGCCGAGGCGCAGGAGTTCCTCGGCCGCCCGGTGATCGGGCTGGACCTGGTGGACCCGCGCTTCTACCACCTCGACACCGCGCTCAGCGTGCTCGACGGCGATCAGATCATGTACTACCCGGGCGCGTTCTCGGCCGGCAGCCGGGCGGTGCTGCGCCGGCTCTTCCCGGACGCGGTGCTGGTGGGGGAGGAGGACGCGGAGGCGTTCGGCCTCAACGTGGCCAGCGACGGGCTGAACGTGGTGGTCCCGGAGCCGGCCACCGGGGTCGCGGCCCGGCTGCGCGCGCACGGCTTCCGGCCGATCGGGATGGACCTGTCCGAGCTGTTCAAGGGCGGCGGCAGCGTGAAGTGCTGCACGCTGGAGATCCGGGAGGCCGTCTGACCTGGGCCGACGGCGATCAACACGCCGATCAACGCGGCCGATCGACGCGCGCTGCTCGCGCGTCGATCGGCCGTTGAACGCTCCTTGCGATGCTCTTCACGTCAGCCGGGGAGAGCCCGGCGGAAGCCCTTCCCGGCAGGGAAGAACACCCGAGGAGCAGTCATGGCGAAGCGTTCGACGATCGGTACCGCCCGGATCAGCCTGGCCGTCGCGGGCCTCGGCCTCGGCGCCCTGCTCGCCCTCGGCGGCGCGGCCGGCACCGCGGTGGCGGACGGCGCGACCGGCACCGGCACCACCGCCCCCACCGCCACGCCGACCCCCACCCCGACCCCGACCGACGGCAACGGTCACGGGGACTGGAACAGCACCGGTTCCTGAACCCCGGCAGTCCGAACAACCGCGCGCAGAACCGTTTCTGCCCGCACCCGAACCACCAGCACGCACGGATCGACCCCCGCTCACGGATCCACCCCCGCTCACGGATCGACCAGCGCGAACGCCGGCTCCGCGAGCAGCCCCGCCACCTCGGCGGCCTCCGGAAGCCCCAGCCGCCGGAAGATCGCGTGGGCCTCCCGCAGCCGCGCCCCCGCCTCGGCCCCGCGCCCGAGGTCCGCCAGCGCACAGCCGAGCACCACCAGCGCCTGCGCCTGGTCCCGCTCCGCCCCCAGCTCCACGCAGAGCGCCAACGCCTGCTCCGCGTGGTCCAGCGCCTCGTCCGCCCGGCCCAGCTCGCGCAGACTGTCCGCCAGCCGGTAGCGCGCGTGCGCGGCCCGGTCCCGCAGCCCGGCCGCCACCGACACCGCCAGGCACTCGCCGAACCAGGTCACCGCCTCCTCGTGCCGCCCCAGCGCGTGCAGCGCCAGCCCGAGCACGTACAGCGTGTACGCCCGGCCCGGGTCGTCCTGCCGGGTCCGCAGCTCGGCCAGCACCTCGTGGCAGATCATCACCGCCTCGTCCGCCCGGCCGCTGCGCACCCGCGCCAGCGCCGCGTTCACCGTCGTCACCAGCGCGCCGGAGCGGTGCCCCAGCCGGTTGGCCAGCAGCAGCGCCTCGTCGTAGTGGTCCACCGCCTCGTCGTAGCGGCTCAGGAACTGGCAGATCAGCCCCAGGTCGTTGAGCGCCTGCCGCAGCACCACCGAGTCCTCGGCGGCCCGCGCCGCCTCCACCGCCCGCCGGGACGCCTCCTCGGCCGCCTCCAGCCGGGTCGCGGCCAGGGCGACGTTGCCGCGCAGGAAGTGCGCCCGCCCCTCCGCGCGGACGTCGCCGTCCCGGGCGGCCGCCTCGGCCAGCGCGTCGGCCGTCGCGGCGAGCTGACGGCTCGGCGGGGTGAGCACGAACGGGGTGAGCGCGATCAGCAGGTCGATCGCCGCCCGCAGCGCCGGACCCCGCCCGGCAGCGGTGTCGGCGGCCACCTGCGCCGCCAGCGCCACCGCGCCCGCCCGCTCGACCGCCGCCCACTCGCGGGCGGCGTCCCGGCCGGGCAGCGGGACGCCGGGGGAGTGCGCCGGGCCGAGCGCGCCGGCCGCCGGGTCGCCCGGCACGGCGTGCTGGAAGGCGGTGCAGGCGGTGGCCAGCAGGTGGTCCAGCAGCCGGTCCCGGGCCGCCACCGCCTCCCCGCCGTCCGCCTCCCCGTCCGCCTCCCCGTTCGCCCCGCCGGCCCCGCTCGGTCCGTCCGCCCCACCGGGGCTCCCCGGGTCCCGCGCCGGTCGTCGGCGCGCGAACGCCCGCAGCAGGTCGTGGTACCGGTAGCGCCCGGGGAACGGCGACTCCACCATCGCCACGTCCACCAGCGCCTCCAGCAGGTCCTCGGCGTCGTACTCGTCGAGGTCCAGCAGCGCCGCCGCCGCCGGCAGCCCGATGTCCGGCCCGTCCACCGAGGCCACCAGCCGGAACGCCCTGGCCTGGTCCTCCGCCAGCTGGCGGTAGCTCAGTTCGAAGGCCGCCGCCACCGCGAGATCGCCGATCCGCAGCTCGTCGATCCGCCGCCGCTCCACCTGCAGCCGGCGGCTGAGCGTCTCCACCGTCCAGCCCGGCCGCGCCGCCAGCCGGGCGGCCACGATCCGCACCGCCAGCGGCAGGTGCCCGCAGGCCACCACCAGCTCCCGGGCGGCGTCCGGCTCGGCGGCCAGCCGCTGCGCGCCGATCGTGCGGCCGAGCAGGTCCAGCGCCTCCTGCGGCTGGAACACGTCCAGGTCGACCTGCACGGTCGCGGGCAGTCCGGCCGGTCTGGTCCGGCCGGTGGTGAGCACCGCGCAGCCCACCGCCCCCGGCAGCAGCGGCCGGATCTGCGCCGCGTCCTTGGCGTTGTCGAGCACCAGCAGCAGACGGCGGCCGTCCACCACCGAGCGGAACAGCCCCGAGCGTGCCTCCAGCCCGTCCGGCACCGCGTCCGCCGCGACCCCGAGCGCCACCAGGAAGCCGCTGAGCACCGCCTCCGGATCGGCCGGCACCGGGTCCGAGCCGCGCAGGTCCACGTACAGCTGGCCGTCCGGGTAGGCCTCCCGGACGCGGTGCGCGACGTGCAGCGCCAGCGCCGTCTTGCCGACCCCGCCCATCCCGACCACGGTCGCCACCACCAGCGCCTGCGACGGCTCCGCCGCGCCGTCCGCCCCGCCCGCGCCGCCGGCGCCGTCCTGCGGGGGAGCGGCCAGCGCCTCGCACAGCACCCGCACCGGCGCCGTGCGCCCGGTGAAGTCGGCGGCGTCCGGCGGCAGCTGGGCCGGCCTCGGCGGCGCGCCCGACGGACGGCCGGTCCGGCCGGGCGCCGGGACCCCGTCGGCGCCGCTGCCCGGCGCCGCCGTTCCGCCCTCGCCCTCTGCCGCCTCCGCACGGTCACCGGTCACACCCTCCGCCGCCGCCGGGACCGCCGGGACCGGCGCCGCCCCGGCCGCCGCGCCGGCGCCCGGGGCCTGCGGCGCCGCCAGCGCCGGATCCCCCTCCAGGATCCGCCGGTGCAACTGCTCCAGCTCCGCCCCCGGAGCCACCCCCAGCTCCGCCAGGAACAGCTGCCGCACGCCCCGGAACACCGCCAGCGCGTCCGCCTGCCGCCCGGCCTGGTACAGCGCCCGCATCAGCAGCCCGTACGCCCGCTCGTGCAGCGGGTGCTCGGTGGTGAGCGCGGTCAGCTCCGGGATGCACCGCGAGTAGCGGCCCAGCGCCAGGTCCAGGCCGATCCGCTCCTCCAGCAGGGTCAGCCGCAACTCCTCCAGCCGCTGCCGGTGCCGCTCCGCGAACGGTCCGGGAATCCCGGCCAGCGGCTCGCCCTGCCACAGCTCCAGTGCCTGGTTGAGCAGGTCGCGGGCGCGCAGCGGCTCGGCCCGGGCGGTCCGCTCCGCCTCGGCGGCCAGCGCCTCCGCCTGCGCCGCGTCCACCGCCAGCTTGGGCAGCACCAGCCGGTAGCCGTCGCCCATCGAGACCAGGACGCTGCCCGCCGCCTTCTCGCCCGGCTCCCCGGACCCACCGGTCCCGCCGCTCCCGGCGGGCTCCACGGCGTCCAGCACCTTGCGCCAGCGCCACGCGTACGTGCGCACCGTGGTCATCGCCGCGCTCGGCGGCTCCTCGCCCCACAGCGCCGCGATCAGATCCGTGGCACTCGCCGAATGACCTGGTCGCAGGAGCAGTACCGCCAGCATCGCCTGCTGCTGCGGGCTGCCCACCTTGAGCGCCGTCGCGCCGCGGTGAGCCCGCATCAGACCCAGTACGGAAAAACGGAGATCGCCCATCCTGCCCCCTGCTGCCCAGGACAGTGCCCGCCCCGCTCGTGCACATGTCAGTGATGTCTGTGACGTTATTAACCACCAGCTCGCGCACGGTGTCGAGGCTCCGTTGAGCCTGTGGTGACCGCACGTTGAACCCGACCGGCCAGAATCACCGTGCCGGGGCCCGCCGGAGACGGTCCGGTCCGCCCCTCCTTCACCTCCGCGACCGGGTACCCCTGGTAACCGGTCGTGATCGCCCCCGCCCTCGGCCGTCGGCGGCGTCGGGCGCCATGACGATACCTTCGGAGGCGGACGTCCGTGAACACCGCTTTGCTGTACAACTTGCTCGACGTCGACCCGGCCGACGGGCCGGCCGAACTGCTCCACCGCGCCCGCGGCAGCCGCCACCTGCCCCACCTGGTGCTCTCCGCACTGGCCCGCGACGCCGTCCGGATGGGCGAGCCCGCCCGCGCCGAGCTGCGCCGCGCCCGCACCCGCGCCGACCACTACGCCCGCCTCGCCCACGACCTCGCCCGCTCCACCGGCGTGCGCGCGATCCACGGCATCCCGCTGGCCGGCTACTACCCGGCCGACCTGCTCCGGCCCCAGGCCTCCCTGGACCTGGTCGCCCCGGGCGAGGCCGCCCTCTGGCAGGCCGTCGTGCGGCTGGTCACCGACCACCCCGTGGAGACCATCGACGTCACCCTGCTCGGCGACCGCCCGCACCACACCGCCGTCACCGTCCGCTGGCCCGCCGAGGACCCGCTGCTCGACCCCTGGTACCGCGTCCACCTCACCACGGCCGCCCTCCCCGGCGACCAGGCCACCGTGCCGGTCCGCCCCTACCTCGTCGCGGACGACCACGTCGAGTGCCTGATCGCCCTCGCCGAGGCCCGGCTGCACGCGCCCGCCGGGGCCGGACCCGACCCGCTGACCCTCCTCGACCTCTCCTGTCTCACCCACCAGCCCTTCGAACCCGCCGAGACCGCCGCCGTCCTGGCCGCCTACCGGCTGGCCCCCGAGGCCGCCGCGCTGCTCGACCTCGCCGCCCCGCGCCTCCCGCTCGGCACCCTCACCGCCGTCCGAGCCGCCCTCACCCCCGAACTCGCCCCCGAGCACCGCCGCCGCAGCGACGCCGCCGCCACCCCCCGGCTGACCGCCCGCCACGGCACCCTGCTGCGCCGCACCGTCATCCGCCACACCTGGGACGAGGCCCGCCTCCTCCCCGCCCCCGACCACGCCACCCTGCTGCTGACCCCCGTCGCCGACTACCTCCTCGGCCCGGCCGACCGCACCACCGCGCTGGCGGCCCTCCAGCAGTGGGACGAGGAGCAGTGACGGCGCGTCAGTCCGCGATCTCCTCCGCTTCGCTCAGATCCTCCACCCGCACCGGCCGCAACCCCTCGAACCACACGCCCACCCCGAAGGGCTCGCAGGCCGGCAGAGCCCCCTCCGCGAACCGCAGCATCCACCCGTCGGTGTAGACGTCCACCTCCGGTCCGTCCAGCGCCGCCTCCTCCTCGGTCACCGCCCACTCGGCGCAGACGAACCGCCGCGCCTCCGCCACCACCTCGTCCAGGTGCTCCAGCACCTCCCCGAGCCCGTCGAGATCCACCGCCCCGACGTCCTCACCCGCCTCCACCATCACCTGCACGCCCACCCCCCACCGTTCGGGCTCCGTCAACCCCCACACCACGAGCCCACCCGGCCCGTCACACACGTGCACCAGCGGTCCCACGCTCACTCTTCGCCCTCCAGTACCTTCCGCGCTTCCTCTTCATCGCCGGCCCGCCGGTACGCCTCCGCCGCCGCCTCGCGGACTGCCCGCACCTCGGAAATGTCGCGTCCGGCCGCCTCGAGCGCCGTCGCCAGGTTGCCAAGTGCCTCCGCGTGCTGGTGGTGGTCGCCGACCTCGTCGAACATCGCCACCGCCCGCTCGGTGGCTTCGACTGCTGCCGTGGACTCCCCACGTTGCTGCAGTGCGATGCCGAGGTTGCCCCAGACCGTGGCTTCGCGGGCCCTGTCGCCGAGGCACTGAAAGCCGGCCAAGGCAGTGAAGAACGCGGTCTCCGCCTCCGCATCGCGCTCAAGGGCGGAAAGTGTACTGCCGAGGCTGTTCCAGCTGGCGGCTTCGGTGTGGGGGTTGCCGAGACGACGGTGGATGGTGAGTGCAGCGCGGTGCGCTTCCTCCGCGTCCTCGTACCTGCCCTGATGGCCGAGCACGACACCGAGGTTCTCCCAGGCCACGGATTCGTTGTGGTCGTCACCAAGGCCCTGAAAGGCCTGCAGCGCGGTGCGGAAGGCTGTCTCCGCGTCCTCGAAGCGCCGAAGGCCGTTGAACGCGATGCCGAGGTTGATCCAGGTCCCGGCGATGTGTGTGTCGTCGCCGACTGCCTCTGCCGAATCGCGCGCGATGCGGCACATGGTGAGCTGGTCCTCATGGAGGCGGCGGAGCTCCTGGTAGTCGACGAGGCCGGCGGACAGGCGCAGCGGGAGGGTGTGCCGGCCGACGGAATGGGCGGCCTGGACGGCGCCGAGAAGGTTGGCGTGTTCGGTGTCCAGCCACCGCAGAGCCTCCACACGGCCGCAGAACCGCTCCGGGTTCCCTCGGATCCTGGGGGTGAGATGGGTGGCCGCGTCCAGGGTGGTGTTCTCGTAGAAGGTGAGCAACCGTGCCAGCGCCGCCCCCGCTACTGAGGGCTGCCGTTGCGCCAGCTCGTCGGCATACGCCCGCACCAGGTCGTGCATGCTCCACCGCCCGGTCACCGGATCCTGCCGGAGCAGGCTGGCCTTCTGCAGCGCGGCGAGCCGGGCCCGGACGTCCTTCGCCTTCCCGACTCCGGCGAAGGCGACCACGGTCTCCGTGGCGAAGTCCAGTCCCGGGTTGACCGACAGCAACCCGAACAGCTGCTCCTGCGGGTGCGTCAGCCGCCGAACCGACCGCTCCAGAACGGCCCGGACCGTGCGGGTCCCGTCGTCCAGCAGGTCCAGCCGCTCCTTCGGATCGGCCAGTTCCTCGGCGAGCTGCCCCGGCTTCAGCGCACGGTCGGCCACCAGCTGTGCGGCGGCGATCCGCAGCGCCAGCGGCAGGTACCCGCACAGCGCGGCCGCCCGCCGGGCGCCGTCCACGTCGGCGGCGAGCCGGGTGTCCTGGGGAAGCGTGGTCCGCACCGTGACGTCGAGCAGCTCGACGGCCTGCTCCGCCGGGAGCACGTCCAGGTCGACCAGGCAGGCCCCGACGGCGGACAGATCGTCCCGGGAGGTGACCAGCAACCGGTGCGGGCCCTCGCCGGGCAGCAACCGTTCGATCTGCTCCGCCCGCGAGGCGTTGTCCGCGACCACCAGCACCCCCTCCCCTTGCCGCGCCCGCAGGGCGAGCTGGGCGCGGTAGACGGCGGCGCGCTGGTCGTGGTCCGGCGGGATCGACTCCGGCTCCACGCCCAGCTGACGCAGCACGCCGTCCAGGACCTGTCCGGCGTCCAGGGGCGTGTCGTCGTACCCGCGCAGGTCCAGGAAGACGGCTCCGGTGAAGGCGCCGCCGGCCAGCGCGGCATGGGCGGTGGCCAGGGCCAGCGTCGTCTTGCCGATCCCGCCCATCCCGCGCACCGAGGCCACCACGACGGCGGTCCCGGTGCCCCGCCCGAGCAGGTCGAGCAGCCCGCGCAGGTCGTCCTCCCGCCCGGTGAACCCGGCCGGTACGGCGGGCGGCGGCGCGATCGCCGACAGCTCCGGTCCCGGTCCCGGCTCCGGCTGCTTCGCCGCCGCGACCCGGTCCAGGCGCTCGACCACGTTCACCAGCGTCGTGTACTCGCCCTTCCAGTGGGCGAGTTCCGTGCGCGCGGCGCTCAGGACCCTGGTGTTCCGCTCGTCGTACACGCGGCACGCCGCGACGAAGGCCGATACGGCCTCCCACGGGTGCACCCGGTGGAGACCGGCGCGCCCCTTCTGCAGCTCGCTGATCACCGACTTGGTGAGCCGCCCGGTGGCGTCGGCCTCGATCAGCCGAGGTCCGTCGGGATCACCCGCGTCCCTGCGCAGCTGGTCGAGCCGCTGCGCGAACTCCCGCAGTGCCTCCTGCGCTTCCCGGCTCGCCCCTACGGCCACGCCCCGCCCCTCGCCCGTCGCACCCGGTCCGCGATCCTCCGCCGACCGGCCTCCCAGCGTAGTGCCGACCAGCGGCGACGGGCTCCCCGCTCCGCGATCCTCCGGACCCGTCCGCGATCCCCCTCAAGCACCCCTCCCGCCCGGGATCGTGACGTCCCGGCCACCCGGCCAGGACACCCACGCACCCACCAGGGAGACCCCGATGCCCCGCAAGCGCCGCCCCGCCGCCCCCACCCCTCCGATCGCCCCCGACCACCCCCACCTTCCCCACCTCCCCACCGAGCTCGCCAAGGCCGCCACCTCCGGCAGCGCCCGCGCCCTCGCCGCCTGGCTCCTGGAGCGCCTCACCACCCTCCTGGACTGAGGCGGTGCTACTCCGTCAGCCCCACCCGTCCGGTCCGCCCGGACGCCCACATGGTGTGCTCGCGCGAAATCGCCGCCTCCGCCCGGTCGACGAAGGTCGCCCACGCCCGGGCGTCCGCCCCGCTGTCCGTGAGGGAGAGGATGTGCCGGATCTCCCTCGCCCCCACCGGCGCGGCCGGCGCCTTCAGGCCCCGGGAGCCTCCTCGGCGCGCCCCATACGTCGTCACGCCGGGGCAGCGCGGCACTCCTTCGCACCCCGTTCCCCAGATGTATGCAGGCCTAGGCTGGTACCCGCGGAGACCTTCGACGAGAGGCGGGCGGCATGACGGACCACCGGGCGGAACTCGGGGTGATCGGCGGGTCGGGGCTGTACGCGCTGCTCGACGACGTGACCGAGGTGGCCGTCGAGACGCCGTACGGGCCGCCGAGCGACTCGCTGTTCCTCGGCGAGGTGGGCGGCCGGCGGGTGGCGTTCCTGCCGAGGCACGGGCGGGCGCACACCATCCCGCCGCACCGGATCGACTACCGGGCCAACCTCTGGGCGCTGCGCTCGCTCGGGGTGCGGCAGGTGCTGGGGCCGTGCGCGGTGGGTGGGCTGCGGCCGGAGTACGGGCCGGGGACGCTTCTGGTGCCGGACCAGTTCGTGGACCGCACCGCCGCCCGGGCGCAGACCTTCTACGACGGTGTGCCGCTGCCGGACGGCTCGGTGCCGGGCGTGGTGCACGCGCCGATGGCGGACCCGTACTGCCCGGCGGGGCGCGCCGCGGTGCTGGACGCGGCGCGCGGGGCCGACTGGGAGCCGGTGGACGGCGGCACGCTGGTGGTGATCGAGGGCCCGCGCTTCTCCACCCGCGCCGAGTCGCGCTGGTTCACGGCCAACGGCTGGTCGACGGTCGGCATGACCGGTCACCCGGAGGCGGTGCTGGCCCGTGAACTCGCGCTCTGTTACACCTCGTTGAACCTGGTCACGGATCTGGACGCGGGCGTGGAGACCGGTGCGGGCGTCACCCACGCGGAGGTCCTGGAGGTGTTCGGCCGCAACGTCGACCGGCTGCGCGGTGTGCTGTTCAAGGCGCTGGAGGCCCTGCCGGCCGTGCGCAGCTGCCCGTGCCGGAACGCCCTCGACGGGTTCACCCCCGGCCTGCCGGGCCTGGACGGCCTGCCGGGGGAGTGACCGGTCCCACTCCTCACCCGTCGAGCAGCGCGCGTTGCCACCGCTCCTCGCGCTGCTCGATGTACCCGGTGTTCGCCAGCCAGGTGTCTCCGTGTCCTTCCTGCCACAGCCGGGTCCACGGCTGGACGCCGAGGCCCGCCTGCGCGCGCAGGAAGTCGTGCATGGCCCGGGTGCGCCGCCCCAGCAGCGGGACCAGCAGCCGCCGTTCGCCCTCGTCGAGCCCGTAGGCGTCGACGAAGGCGCGCAGCCGGCCGGCGGCGTCGGCGCGCCGGAAGGCGGGGTCCGCGGCCAGCGGCAGGAACCCGTGCGCGGCGTAGGCGAGGTCCCAGAGCCGGGAACCGGGCGCGGCCGTGTCCCAGTCGATGAACGCCCACCGGTCGGGCCCCTCGTCGACCACCAGGTTCCACGGCGCGAGGTCCTGATGGGCGATGATCTCGCCGGCCGCGGCGGAGTCGTCCCGCATCAGTACCTGCCACCGGGCGTCGGCCGGCGGTGCGAAGCCGGCCACGGCGTCGTGGAACTCCCTGATCAGCCGGGCCACCCGGGTCAGCCGTGCCACCGGGTCCAGCAGGGCGAAGCGGTCCGGCCAGACCACCCGGCCCGGCATGAACTCCAGGACCTCCCGGCCCTGTTCGTCGATGCCCAGCGGTCGCGGCGCGGCCCGGAAGCCGGCCTCGTGCAGGTGCGTCAGCAGCGCGTGCACGGCGGGTGTCCACGGGCCGACGGGGCGGCGCACGGTGTTCCCGACCCGGACGACGGCCGCGGTGGCGTTCCCGCCGGTCAGCCGCTCCTCGTCGTGGCCCTCTCCTTCGTTCACGCGCGGACGGTACCGCTTCCAACCGGACGGGCGCACCCGCATTTCGCCGAGCCGGAACGGACGGGAACGAACGCGGCCGGACTTGACCAGGCAATGTGAAGGAACGCTGTATCCCGCGCAAGGATTCTGTCAGCATTTCCTCATGGAAATCCGCCGCGTCACCCGCGCCGAGGACGTCCAGGCCGCCGGGCACCTCTTCGACTCGCCACCGCTCCCCGAGGCCACCGCGCGGTTCCTCGCGGACGACCGCCACCACCTGCTCGTGGCCTACGTCGACGACGCGCCGGCCGCGCTGGTCACCGGGGTGGAGACCACCCGCCCGGACCGGGGCACCGAGATGTTCCTGCACGAGCTGGGCGTGGACGCGCGGTTCATCGGGCGCGGCATCGGCCCGGCGCTGACCACGGCCCTCGCGGACCTGGCGCGCGACCTGGGCTGCCACGGCATGTGGGTGGTCGCGGACGCCGACAACCCGGCCACCCGCTCGGTGTACCGCTGCGCGGGGGGCACCGCGCAGTCGGGGGCGCGGGAGGTGCTCGTCTGGTCCTTCGACGACACCGGGACCGCCCCTTTCTGAGCCCCGGTCTGCTGCTGCCGCCCGCTGCCCCGCCCCTGCCGCCGGGAAACCCGGTGGCGGCCCCGCCCGCCACGGACGACCATGTCCGGCATGAACGACCAACCCGCGCGATGGACCGAGGCAACCGTCTACCCCGACATGTGGATGGACCCGGACGACGACCCGCGTTCCCTGGAAGGCCCCGGCCCGGACGGCGAACTGGCCGTCCTGCTCGACTGCATCAAGAACTACCGCCTCACCCTGCGCCTCAAGTGCCAGGGCCTGGACGCCGAGCAGCTGGCGCGCCGCTCGGTGCCGCCGTCGACGATGTCGCTGCTCGGCCTGGTCCGCCACCTCGCCGAGGTGGAGCGCGACTGGCACAACTGGATCACCGACGGCGAGCCGCTGCCCAAGCTGTACGGCCCGCGCGACGCCGACTTCGACGGCGCCGTCGCCGAGCAGGCCGTGGTGGACGCCGCGTTCGCGGACCTGGAGCGCGAGCAGACCGCCCTGGACGCCACCCTGGCCCGGCACTCCGCCGACCTCGGCGCGCGTCTGGGCCGGGAGCGGATCGCCGTCCGCGAGTTGATGGTGCACATCGTCGACGAGTACGCCCGCCACTGCGGCCACGCCGACCTGCTGCGCGAGTGCGTCGACGGCCGCGTCGGCCAGTAGCAGGAGGGCGGGCCGGGACAGCCGAAGGGGCGGACGCCGCGACGTACGGCGCCCGCCCCCTGTTCTTGGCGCGGGTCGGGTCAGATGATCCAGACCCCGGTCACCCAGACGTTGCCCAGCGGGATGTTGGCGCCGGCCCCGAAGCCCAGGTAGGTGGTGGACCCGTTGGCGTTCTCGATCCTGACCTGCCCGTTGTTCACGCCGGACGTGACCTTGGTGACGCCCTGGATGTTGGCGTACCCGTAGCCCGGGGTGCCGGCGTAGCAGTAGGACTTGTTGCCGTTGCTGTAGTAGATCGTGATCCCCCTGGTGGGACACGACACCTGGTCGATGGCACTGGCCGGCACCGCCGTCGCGAGCCCTCCGGCCAGGACGCCGGCGGTCAGGGCCGCCGCGGCGAGCTTCCTGCGAGTCTCCATGATCGTTCTCCCCTTGTGAGCCTGCACCGATGGCACTTCGAGTGCTCGCCCCGCCGCCGGTGCGGCCGGGCCGTGATCGAAGCCGTGGCTCAACGATCGACTGCCGGAAGCGCGTCGACCAGGCTTTTGCATGAGCATGCAAAAGCTCCCGGGACGGCCTGACCCCGCCCGTCCGGGACGGGCGCCAGGATTCAGCCGGCGAACGCTCCGGTGCGGGCGGCGAAGGGACGCAGGCCGGACAGGCGGGTCGGGGAGTGAACGATGCGGCGCACCGTCCTCGCGGCCCAGCGCAAGGAGCGAGCCCGCATCCGCAGCGAGAAAGGCATTCGCTGGCGAGGCCGACCGGCCCTCGCCGCGTGATCAGGCTCAGGCGCCGCCAGCGCCCGGCCCGGGTTGAGTGGTCAAGACGGTTCGTCAGCAGTCCCCGACGGGATTGAGCGTGAGGACTTCGCGGTCCCCGTCGTAGGTTCGATAGATGTCATAGAGCGTGCCGCCCAAGCATATCTGCGGCCTGCTGCGCTCACTCGTAGCCGAGAAGGGCTGTCTGTCACTCCTCGGAAGCCCGCCGGGCGTCCTGGTAGGCCCAGGGCTTGTGAGCGCCTGAATCGAGGCGATCTCGATTTTCTGTACGAGTACCTGGGCGTCGCGGTCCACATCGAAGTCGAACAGCTCTTCGCCCTCGGTTGTGTGTTTTCCAGTGGCGGACTTCTGGCGGATGCTGTCGGCGGGCAGCCACCAAATATCGGCCCCGCCGCAGCAGTCGCAGGGATCGATGATGCAAACGCACGTGCAGGGAATTACGGCCACTCGGTCGGGCGAGAAGGATTGGTCATCCGCCTCTGAGGCCTCCACGGGAACAGCCTTTATCCGGATGGTCGCTGCCCTGTCTGCCCTTGCGGTCAGCGCCTGTCGAACGGTTACCACTTCGACTCCTCGGCCGGCTGGGGTGCGTGCCAGTCCAGGATGCGACGAGTGCTCTGTAGATCGCAACCGTGTGAGGAGAGTCTGGCGCATGCCCGGATGTTGTGTTTCGGTTGCGCTCGGTTGACTGCTTGCGGTGTGCGAGCCGGTGGGGTTCAGTGGTCGGCGGCGGGTTGTGTCCTCCGAGTCGGGATTGTCTTTGAATCTCCTGCAGTTCTCTCAAATCGAGAATTCCCTGGCGGTAATTCAGCGCTCCCGGGGTCGACACCATGGTCTTCCATTGACTCGCCGTACGGGACTACGGCGTTCCCGCGCCTTGGGGCCTGCTCCAGGACGACAGGCCCGAGCTCCAGCACTGGCTCGCCGCCCACCCGGACCAGCTGACCGCTGATCCGCCCACGCCGCCGGGGCCGCGTCCGAACGCATCGGACGCGGCCCCGGCTCGTACGCGGCTGACAGACCGTCAGCGCACCGGCTGCGGCGCCGGCCGGGCCGCGCGCGCCGTCGGGGCCTTCGCCATGCCGGGCGAGGCCGCCGCCCCCAGCGCCGTGCCCCGGGTCTCCTCGGCCCAGAGCACCGAGACCAGCAGGCCCGCCGCAGTGACTCCGGCGGCGATCAGCATGGTCGGCCCGGTGCCGATCCCGGACAGCGACAGCGGCAGCAGGAAGGTGCCGACGGCCGCGCCGATCCGGCTGACCGAGGTGGCCACGCCGACGGCGGTCGCCCGGATCTCGGTCGGGAACAGCTCGTTGGGGTAGGTCCAGTCGAGCACGTTCGGCCCGCCGCACAGGAAGGCGTAGGCGCAGAGCGCGACGACCACGACGGCGGCTGGCGCGTCCGGCCAGATGCCCAGGACGGCCAGCGGCACGATCATCAGCGCGAACGAGCGGATGATCACCGGGCGGCGGCCCCAGGTGTCGATCAGCCGCAGCGCGGGGTAGCAGCCGAGCAGGAAGACCAGGCTGATCAGGCCGGTGCCGAGGGTCTCGACCATGGTCCCGCCCGGCATGCCGAAGGCCTCCAGCAGTTGCGGGCCGAAGGTGAGCATCGCGAACAGCGGGGCGACCTGGCAGAGGAAGAACAGTCCGCAGAACAGTGTCCGTCGCCGGTAGGGCGGGGTCATCAGCAGGCGCAGGCCGGTCGGCGTGCCGGGAGCGGTGCGCTCGGGCATCAGCTCGCGGCCGTCGACCTTGACGCCGAGGTGCCGCTCGACCAGGCGGACGGCCTCGCCGACCCGGCCGTTGGCGGCCAGCCAGCGCGGCGATTCCGGCGAGCCGCGGCGGATCACCAGGAAGACCACGCACAGCACGGCGGAGCTGCCGAGCATCCAGCGCCAGCTGCCGGGGCCGCCGATCTCCAGGAAGAGGTAGCCGGTCAGGTAGGCGAGCACGGCGCCGGCGTACCAGGCGACGATCTGCTGACCGAGCAGCCGCCCGCGGTGCTTGGCGGGCAGCCACTCGGCGAGCAGGGAGGTGGCGATCGGGTAGTCGGCGGCCACCGCCATGCCGAGCACGAAACGCAGCAGGGCGATCGCCCAGACGGCGTCGACCCAGAAGGACAGCACGGAACAGACGATCATCACGAGCAGGTCGGCGGTGTACATCACCTCCCGCCCGATCTTGTCGGTCAGCACGCCGAAGAGCGCGCCGCCGACGAACATGCCGACCAGCGCGGCGGCGCCGATCAGGCTGACGTCCGCGGTGGAAAGGCCCAGTTCGGGGCGCATGCCGATGAGGGCGACGCCCACGATGCTCAGGATGTACCCGTCGAGCAGCGGTCCACCGGAGCAGGCGAGGGCGAGCCTGCGGTGGAAGGCGGTATACGGGGCGTTGTCGATAGTGCGGGACATTCGTTCGGGTCCTCCGGGCCGCACCGCGTGCTGTCGCACCCGTGCGCCGCGTAGACGATCGTGGGAGGCCCACCCGGAAGGGCGGGCCACTCGCCCGGTGTCCACCGGGCGACCGTCCACAGTTGCCCGGGCCGGAAGGGTGTCCCCCGGGGGCGAAGGTCAGCGGAAATCAGGGCGAACGTCCCGAAACGGACGGGCCCTCGGCCCGTGCCGAAAGCGCCCCCGCCCTGCAACCCCGGGCCGTACCCGCCCCCGGAGCCCCCCAACGCCACCCAATGTGACGCTCGGCACCTCCGCGGCCTACCGAGCACGCCGCGCGGCCCCCCGGCCGCCCAGGCGCCGACCGGGCACAGTTCGCCCACCTCGACGTGGGTGGGCCCCGGCGGGCGCGGGGGCAGGATGTCGGTTGTTTCGGCGGGATCCAAGCCTTGGAGGCAGGCAGGCAGGCAGGCAGCCTGCAGGCTGTCCTGAAGGGCCTGGCCGCCCTGTGGTGAGCAACTCGATGATTTTCCTGAGTGACTCCGCATTGCGGGTGTCAGGTCGTGAGAATGTGCGCGGCGCGGTGGGCGAGGTCGGCGGCGCCGGGGATGCCGCGGCGGGCGTAGGCGGCGAGGCTGGAGCGCATGGTGTGCATGTCGTTGCGGTTGCGTTTGGAGTCGAGGCCGTCCATGAGGTCAAGGCTCTTGGACCAGAGGGCGACGGCTTCCTCGGCGCGGTGTTGGGCGGCGACGGACTTGGCGATGTTGGCGAGGGTGGTGGCCCGCATGCGGTGGTAGGTGCCGGGGGTACGGTTGCGCGGGGCGGTGCGGTAGTGGCGTTCGGCGGCGGTGTGGTCGTTCATCGCGGTGAGGGTGCGGCCGGTGTGGGAGGCGACGGTGGCCGCGGGAGGGCCGGCCGCGGCGGCGTAGGTGGGGATCGGGTCGTCGGCGGCGAGCAGCGCGTCTTCGGCGGCGAGGACGAGTTCGGCGGCGCGCGGGCCGTTGCCGGTGGCGCCGTGGGCGCGGGCGGCGGTCACCAGCAGCAGGGCTTCGGTCTGCCGATCGGTCTTGCCCCGGGCGCGGGCGAGGGCCGCTTCGGCGAGGTCGACGCAGCCGTGGGTGTGGCCGAGGTCGAGGGCTTGGTGGGTGAGGGCGCGCATGGCCCAGGCGGCATGGCCGGCGGGGTCGGACTCGCAGGCGAGTTGGTGGGCAAGCAGGTAGACCCGTTGAGCGGCGCCTTCGCGTCCGGCGTCGTGGAGTTTCCAGCCGATCAGGTTGGCCAGTTCGGAGGCGGCGCCGAAGGCCGCGGTGCGGGCCTTGGCGGTGGCGAAAGTGCCCTTGAGCATGGGGGTGACGACATCGGTCAGGTAGGAGGTGACGGCGATGAGCCCGTGGCCGCCGCCGAGGCGTTCGTCGGTGGCGCGGAACATCTCGGTGAACTGCCGGACCGTGGCGACTTCGTAGGCTCCGATGCGGCGGCCGACGGCCAGGGAACGCAGCAAGATCGAGGCGCCCTGGTGGTCGTAGGTGAGGGGCAGGCCGACGGCGGCGGTGGAGAAGGTGAGGGCGAGCAGGTCGCGGCGGCGGAGCATGATGAGCCTCCCGAGGTCGGCTGCGGTGGCCAGGGGGTCGAGGGCCATCGCCCCCTGGGGCGGTGTGTCCTCAGTGGGGTCGGAGCCCAGGCCGATCTCGGCGGGGGTGACGGTGCGGTTGAGCTTCCTGCTGAGGGCTTCGGCGATGTAGGCCGGGGTTCGGCCGGCCGGTACGGCGCCGTCGGCGACCCACTGGTGCACGGCGGCCTTGGAGGTGCGCAGCGTGTCACCGGATTCGGCCGCGACCGCGCGGACGGCCTTGGCGAGGGCCTCGTACGTGCACCCCGCTTCCGTGATGACGGCCGCGAGGTATCGGTTGGGCTGCTTCTGGCGGGTCAACTCGGCCTCCCTGCCGTAACCAGCTAAACGATCATGAACGGGATTGACCAGAAGGGCGGTGGAAACCGTACCGCCGGACTGCGGCGGGGGAGTTCACTTGAGCCACCATCCATTCTCCCAAGAGGAGGCGAGAGCCTCATGGTTGACATGCCTTCAGGTACTCGACGGAGACCTGTCGCGCCGGGGCCAGGCGCGCGGCCGACCTGCTCAGCTGACGCCGGACGGTCGCGCTCGTCGGCGGCATGGACCGCTACGTGACCTGGCTCAAGGCCACCCCGGACGCCGTCCCGGGCTGGTTCACCACCTCTGCTGCCTCGGCCATCTCCACCGCCCCGGCCGACTTGGCCGCATGAACGACAAGGACACCTCCTGATGCGCATCGTGCTGCTTGGTGGCGCCGGCTACCTCGGCTCCGTCGCCTCCCACCACCTCGCCTCGCGCGGCCACGACGTCACCGTGGTCGACGGGCTGATCTACCGGCGCGGCGACGACCCCGCCGAACTTCTGCCCGCCGCGGCCCGCTTCGTCCCCGGGGACCTGCGCGACCGCGACCTGCTGAGCCGGGTCGCCGGCGGCGCGGACGTCATCGTGCACATGGGCGGGATCGTCGGCGAGCCCGCCAGCCGAGTGGACGAGCACCTGGCGGTGGAGCTGAACTACGCCTCCCCCATGATCGCCGCCGAGGCCACCGCCGCGGGCGGGGCCGGGCACTACGTGTTCTTCTCCTCGTGCAGCGTCTACGGCAGGCACGAGGGCACCGTGGACGAGGAGACCGAACCGAACCCGCTCGGCGTCTACGCCCGCACCAAGGTTCTCGCGGAGCGCCGCCTGCCCGGCGTGCTCGGCGACGGCACCGCGCTGACGAGCCTGCGGCTGGCCACCGTCCACGGGGCTTCCCCGCGTCAGCGGCTGGACTCGGTGGTCAACGCGATGGTCTCCCGTGCCGCCTCCACCGGCCGTATCCCGCTCAACGGCGGCGCCCAGCGCCGCCCGCTGGTGCACGTCGGCGATGTCGCCCGGGTTCTGGCCGGCGTCGTCGAGTGGGGACTCACGGGTGCGTGGAACGTGGGCGCCGACGGCGAGAACTTCACCATCGGGGAGATCGCCGAGACGGTGGCCGCGGTGGTGCCGGGCGCGGTGATCGACCGTGGGCCGGAGCGCGACGAGGCCGACACCCGCGACTACCGCACCTCCTTCGCCCGCCTGAACCGGGTCCTGCCCGGCGTCTGCTCCACCACGTTGAAGGAGGGGGTGCGGGAGATCGCCGACCTGGTGCGCACCGGCCGGGTCACCGACCCTGCCGCCCCCCAGTACGACAACCACCGCGGCCTGGTCGCCGCGGTCGCCTCCGGTGCGCTCGGCCGGTGGGGCGGGGCGGACTGCGCCCGGTTCGCGTCCGAGTACGACACGGCCTGGAGCACGCAGTGAGCGCCGTGGAGGCCCGGCCGCCGTTCCTGCCGTGGAACCGGCCCTCGATCGGCCCGGAGGAGGAGCAGGAGGTGCTGGACACGCTGCGCTCCGGATGGCTGACCGCCGGGCCGAAGGCCGCCCGCTTCGAGCAGGCCGTGCGCGACGACCTCGGCGTGGAAGAAGCCTTCGCCGTCTCGTCCTGCACCGCCGCGCTCCACCTGGCGCTCCTGGCCGTCGGCATCGGCTCCGGGGACGAGGTGATCACGCCGAGCTTCACGTTCTGCGCCGCGCCGAACACCGTCCGGCAGGTCGGCGCCACCCCGGTGTTCGCCGACATCCACCCGGCCACGCTCGACCTGGACCCGGCGAAAACGGCCGAGGCCATCACCGGCCGGACCCGGGCGATCATGGTGATGCACTACGGCGGCCAACCGTGCGACCTCGCCGCGTTCCGGAAACTGGCCGACGACCACGGCCTGCTGCTGATCGAGGACGCCGCCCACGCCCTGTACGCCCGGCGCGACGGCATCCGGGCCGGCTCCGTCGGCGACCTGGCGGTGTTCTCCTTCTACGCCAACAAGGTCATCACCACCGGCGAGGGCGGCATGCTCGCCGGGCGCGGCGACCTCGTCCAGCGGGCCCGGCTGCTCGGCCGGCACGGCATCGACAGCTCGGTGTGGCAGCGACACGGCACCCGCAGCACGGCCGCCTACGAGGTCACCGTGCCCGGGTTGAAGTACACGATGCCCGACATCACCGCCTCCGTCGGCTTCCGCCAGTGGGAGAAGCTGCCCGCCTTCACGGAGGCTCGTGCCCGGATCGCCGCCGTCTACGACCGGGAGCTGGCCGGCCTGCCGGGCCTGCGTCTGCCGGTCGTCGAGGCCGGAGTCGAGTACGGCCGCTTCCTCTACCCGGTACTGGTCGAGCCAATTGGCGACCGCTCACGGGACTCGGTGGCCGAAGAAATGCGCGAAGCGCACGGGATCGGCACCAGCGTGCACTTCCAGCCGGTGCACCGGCTCGCCGCGTACCGGCACCTCGAGTGCCACCTGCCGGTCACCGAGCACGCCGCCGCCCGGCAGCTGTCCCTGCCCTGCTACCCGGCGATGACCGGCGACGAGGTCCAACGCGTCATCGGCGCCCTGCAAGCCGTCTGGTCGTGACCCGGCGCCGGGCCGGTCGTCAGAACACCGGCGGGCGGCCCAGCTGCGCCATCCGGCGAACCGTGCTCCACCGCATCGGTCGCCGGGGCGGGCATGGGACCCGCAGGCCCTCGAAGAAGCCGCCCCACCACGCCTTCAGCCCGTCCATCGGGGGTCGGCGCAGCAGGGTGTAGGCGATCCAGGAGGTGAGGTAGACCGGTACGAGCGGGGCAGGCAGGTGGCGTTTGGCGAGCCAGACGCGGTTGCGGGCGGTCATCCGATAGTAGGCGGCATGGCGAGCCGGATCGGTGCGCGGGTGCTGGAGGACCATGTCGGCGCGGTAGTCGATGCCCCAGCCGCCGTCGAGGGCGCGCCAGGCGAAGTCGGTCTCCTCGTGGGCGTAGAAGAAGGGCGCGGGAAACAGTCCGACCTGATCGATGACGCTCATGCGGATGGCGTGGCCACCGCCGAGGAAGGTGGTGACCGGGCCCGACTGCATCGGATCGGACTTGCCGAGTCGGGGGACGTGGCGGCGCTGGGTGAACCCGGTCTCATCAGCAATCCGGAAGGACACGATGCCCAGGCACGGGTCCTGCTCGAAGGCCTCGCGGATCAGGCGGAAGGTGTCGGTCCTGGGCAGCAGGCCGTCGTCGTCCAGCACCACCATCACATCGGTGCCGCCGAGTTCGCGCAGCCGCTCGACGCCGGCGTTCCGCCCGCCCGGGATACCGAGGTTCTCCGGCAACTCGACCGCATCCACCCACGCGGGCAGCTCGGGCAACTCGACGCCCTGACCGAGCACCACGGTCCGCACCCCGCTGCCGCCCCCCTCCTGCGCTTCGACGGAGTCCAGCAGCGCGCGCAGCTCCGCCGGCCGATTGCCCATCGTCAGCACCACCACGCCCAGCGTGACGCCCATCGAACCGACTCCACTTCCAGGGAACCTCATGACCACCTTGACACCCCCGCCCGAGCCGGGCCGGACACTGCGGGAGCTGGCCGAGGCCGGACGGCTTGCGAACCACCAGGCGATGGACCGGCCGACGCTGGACTGGATCGCCCGCAACCGGCCCGCCGGCGCGCGTGTCCCGGCCAGCCTGCCACACCGCCCGGCCCCACTGGTACCGGACGCCGCGTGGTTCGCCCGCAAGGGGACGGCGTCCTCGATCCACGGCGTCCTGCACGGCGCCCGCGTCGCCACCCTCCTACAACTGCTCGCCCACCACCACGACGTCGATCCCGCCCGTGCGCGGGCGCTGGCCACTGCCGCAGCCTGCCACGACGGCCGGCGCCTGGACGACCGCGCCGACCCCGGCCACGGCCGGCGCGCCGCCGACTGGTTGACGGCCAACGGCCACCTGGTGACCACCGTCCTCGGGAGATCGCCCACCCCGGAGGCGATCATGGCCGTCGCTCTGCACGACGTCCCCCACGAGGCCTTTGCCGGCTCCGAGGCCGAGGCCTACCGACGGCACCGCCTCGCGGTGGACCTCCTCAAGGCCGCCGACGCCCTCGACCGCTACCGCCTGCCCCTCGCCCGCTGGTGGCCAGACCTCCGCCGCCTACGCCTGCCGGTCCCCGACTGGGCGCCCCCGCTCGCCCACGACCTGGTGGTGCGCAGCGAGCAGGCCCGGCTCGACGGCGCCACCGACGCCCACGCGATCGAACTCGCCCTCCACGCCGTCCTGCCCGAGTAGGAGGAGAGACCGATGGAGCCCGACTGGGACCACGCCCACACCACCGCCCCGGCCGCCAACCAGACGCCGCGCGGCCTGGCCGAGAGCGAAGCCGACTGGCGCCGGCGCCTCGAACAGACCCCCAACGGTCACCTGCTGCGCGACAACGCCATGCTCCGCTCTCTCGCCTCCGGTGCCCCGGTCCACCTGCTGCACCTGACCCGCTCGCTGGACGCCGTCCGCTCCAGTGGCCAACTCCTCGCCTCCACCGGCTGCCTGGTCGGTGCCGTCTACGGCTCCCCCCTCACCCCGGCACCCGGGGGCGCGCTGCGCCCGCACAACCTCGGTACCCACCTGCTGGCGAGCCGCGACACGCTCAACAGCCGCCGCGGCAGCACGCCCCTGGTCATCGAGATCACTCCGGACCGAGCGGGACCCGCCGTCGGCCTCGACTACGTGCGCCTGGGCCCCGTCCACCTGCGGGCCTACGAGGCGCAGCGGCACGTCCTGACTCCGGCCGAGCACGAGCACGTTGTGCGCTCGGTCACCGACCGGGTGGCCGTCGCCGCCCCGTTCCTCGACGCCCTCCTGCACAACTCCGGCGGCCGACCGAGCCCGGACCGGCCGTTCATCGACGCCCTCGCCGCAGCGGTTCCGATTCTCCCCTACCTCGGGTACCTGTACTTCGAAACCGTCGCCGAGTACCTGATGCTCCACTCCACCAGCCCGGCGACGAAGGAGTTCGCGGCCCGTGGGGAGATGAACAACCGCCTCTACAAGGACCTGGCGTTCAGCGCTGTGACCGGGATGGACACGCTGTTCGACCTCGGCCGCTTCCACCCCGGCCACGGCCGGCTGCTGGACCTTGTCGGCCGGATCGAACCCGCCCTGGCCGCCGGGGCGCCCGCTTACATTCGCCGGCGCCTGTCCCACACCTTCGCCACCACCTGTCTTGCCTCCGGCCAGGACACCACGGCCGTGACGCCAACGCCGCGATCGGGCGATCGGGCTTCAACTCTCGCTGGTCGCCGATCCGATTGGCTTGTTGCTCGCCAAGGACTGCCGCAGCAGGTCGGCCTCCACCTCGGCCGCCTCGAACGCGGCCTCGGCGTCGACCGCCTCGGCCGGGCCGGCGAAGCCGCCGCGCCCACCGACCCGTTCCCCCCTCTGCACCGGCCCGGCGCGGCTGCGCCGGCGGTCCCGCACGGGAGCGGGACGGCCGGGCCCTCCGGCGAGGTGCCCGGCCGTCCGGGTGTGCCGTGGTCAGCCGGTCAGAGGCCGATGTCCGTCAGCCACCGGCCGGGGGTGCGGGCGGTGACGCCGAGCAGCTTCTGAGCGGAGTTCTCGGGCGTGATCGAGAGCTCGGGGAGCGCGCTCAGCGCTTCGTAGACGGTGGCGACGCCGGCGGCGGGGCCTTCGCCGATGAAGGGGGCGACCGAGGCGCGGAACTGCTCGGGGGTGATCGGCTCGAAGACCACGTCCTTGTCGAAGTGGGTGCCGAACGCTGCGGCGAGGTCCGGTCCGGTGACCGCCGGGTACTGGCCTATGGAGACGACGCCGGTGACGTCCGGGCGGTCGAACAGCGCGACGACGGCGTCGGCGATGTCCAGGTGCGACGCCCACGAGACGGGGAAGTCGGCGCGGATCGGGTAGGGCAGCGCGCCCCGCTCGCGCACCGTGCCGATGACGAACGGCAGGAGCAGGTTCTCCAGGTACAGCGTGGGCTCGATCACCGCGTGCGACAGCCCGCTGTCCGCCAGGCCGCGGACCAGCTCCGAGGCCGCGCCGCCGGTGCCCGGGTCGATCGGGGCACCGCTGGTGGAGAACACCACGCGGGCCGGGCGGGCCTCGCGAAGGGCGGCGAGGACGTTGCGCGCATAGGTCCGGCGGTCCTCCTCGGAGCCCATCGGCAGGTGGACGAACACGCCTTCGGCGCCGCGGTAGACGTGGGTCAGCTCCGCGGCGGAGTCGTATCCGGCGGCCACCACGCGCGCGCCGTCCACGACGGCGTCGGCCTTGCGGGTCGGGGCGATCACGGACTTGCCCGCGGCGGCGAGAGCGGCGACGACGGGGGCACCCTGGGCGCCGGTGGCGCCGTGAATCACGTAGGTCATGGCGCAATTAGTGCATGCGATGCATCAGTTACATCAACTGCACTAACGGGGTACGGTCAACAACGTGACCGATTCCCGTCTGCCGGAGTGCGGTGTCGCCCGGTTCCTCACCCTGCTCAACGGCCCGTGGGCCACCCTGATCGTGCGGGAACTGCTGCACGGCCCCCATCGCTTCAACCAGCTGCGCGAGGCGCTGCCCGGGATCAGCCCGCACACCCTGACCAGCCGGCTGCGCCAGTTCGAGCGACACGGCATCGTCACCCGCACGACCTATGCGGAGATCCCGCCGCGCGTCGAGTACGAGCTCACCCCGCTCGGCGAGGGGCTTCGCGACGTCCTCGAAACCATGGGGACCTGGGCCACGGCGGTGCCGGATCCCGCGACCGACACCGCCGGTTGAGAGTCGCCGATCAGCCGCTCGCGCGGCTGATCCTGCTGTGCGAAACCGGAACGACTGGTCCTCAGTCGTTCCCGGGGCCCGGAACCACGCGGTTCCGGGCCCCGGGCGTTGTGGGCTCCGTCCCGCCCGACTCGGCCGGCGCCTCGGACTCGCGCGTGCCGTCCAGGCGGATGCCGCGCATCAAGGTCCACATCACCAGGGCGCTCCCGCAGACCACGCCGCAGTCGGCGAGGTTGAAGACCGGCCAGTGCGGCAGTTGGATCCAGTCCACGACGAGCCCCTGCCCCGGGGAGGGGGCCCGGAACAGCCGGTCGGCGAGATTTCCGGCCGCCCCGGCGATCACCAGCCCGAAGGAGACCGCCCAGACGGGCGTGCGGATCCGGGGCGATATCAGCAGCATGAGGACGATGACCGTCATCTTCACCGCGGTGAAGAACCAGGTCTCCCCCTCACCGATGGAGAACGCTCCGCCCGAATTGAAGGCCAGCGTGAATTTCAGAAGCCCGCCGAGTGTCTCGGTCGGATCGAGCCCCGAGAAGTTCGTCACCGCTATCTGCTTGGTGATGAGATCCGACGCCAGCACCGCGAGTGCCACGGCTGTCATCGTTCCCAGCCGTCGAGGCAGGTCACCGGGCGAGGAGGCTCCGCGCGCGATCCGTAGACGTAGTAAGCCAGTCATGGCCGCATTGTAGGTGGCGGCGGCGGGCGGACGAGCGCCCCGACGGGTGCCGGCGACGAGTACGCGGACCGGCCGGAACGAGTGCACCGCGTGTACAAGCGGGGCGGACGAGGGTTCCTAATCTGGGGCCCACGCCCAACCCACAAGCAATGGCCGCGAGTTCCCTCCGGTCTGACGTCACCTCGAAATCCGGTGGCGCCCACCGGTGGCCACCGGGCCAGGAGTTCCCCATGCGCACCGTCCCCTTCCGTCTCAACCGCAAGATCGCCGTTGCCGCGGCCGCCGCCCTCGTCGCCGGGGCCACGATCGCCGCCAACGCCTCGGCCTCACCCGCCCCTCCGTCCGCCAGGTCGACCGCCCCGGTGCTGGAGAAGGACGCCCAGGCGTTCGCCACCGCGGCCGCGAAGAATCCGCCGATCTACACGCTGTCCTACGCCGACGCCCGCAAGGCGCTCGACAGCGCGCAGAGCGGGCCCGTCGACAAGCTGCCGGCCGACGTCTCTCACCGGACGCTCAAGGTCGGGCCCACCGGTGAGGTGACCGTCCGGATCGTCCGCCCCGCCGGTGCGAGCGACAAGCTCCCGGCCGTCATGTACTTCCACGGCGGCGGCTGGGTCCTCGGCAACGAGAACACCCACGACCGGCTGGTGCGCCAGCTCGCCAACGGCGCCCAGGCCGCGGTCGTCTTCGTCGACTACACGCCCTCGCCCGAGGCCCGCTATCCCATCGCCATCGAGCAGGCGTACGCGGCCACCAAGTGGGTCGCCGAGCACGGTGACGAGATCAACGTCGACGGCTCCCGGATCGCTGTCGTCGGCGACAGCGTCGGCGGCAACATGACGGCCGCCGTCACGCTCATGGCCAAGCAGCGCGGCGGCCCCGCCCTGCGCGAGCAGGTGCTCTTCTACCCCGTCACCGACGCCAACTTCGAAACCCCCTCCTACCGGGAGTTCGCCGACGGCCCCTGGCTGACCCGCAAGGCCATGAAGTGGTTCTGGGACGCCTACGCCCCGAACGCCAAGGATCGCGGGCAGATCCTCGCCTCCCCGCTGCGCGCGAGCCTCGACCAGCTGAAGGACCTGCCCAAGGCCCTGGTCATCACCGACGAGGCCGACGTCCTGCGGGACGAGGGCGAGGCCTACGCCGCGAAGCTCCGCGCCGCCGGCACCGACACCACCACCGTCCGCTACCCCGGCATCATCCACGACTTCGCCATGCTCGACGCCCTCGCCGGCACCAACGCCGCCGAGGCGGCCGTCGACCAGGCCAGCCGTTTCCTCTACACCGGTCTGCGCACCGGTTCCTGACGCCACGTCAGGGTGGTGCGGCTCCCCCCCGGGCCGCCCACGGACACCCCGTACTTCCCATGGTCGGACGCCGCGCACCGCGCAGCACCTCCCGGCCGACCGGCCCAGCTCGACCGGCGGCCCGCCGTCATCGGTGTGGCCGTTCAACCGCCGTCGCTGATCAGCACGGTTCGAAACGCGGCACACCCGCGCCTTCCTGCCGGACCGTGTCACCGGCGACCGCCTTCAAGGAGACCGTCATGTCCCGTTCCTCACAAACCCGTTCAAAGCTTCGGTCCGCCACCACCGTGGCCCTCGCCGCTGCCGCGGCCGGCTCCCTGCTGGCCGCCACCGCGGCGAGCAGCAGCGCTGCCGCCTCGCAGAACACCGGGGCGAGCCGCACCAAGCCCACCGTCGTGCTCGTCCACGGCGCCTTCGCCGACGCTTCCAGCTGGTCCGGCGTCATCAAGCGACTGCAGCACGACGGCTACCCGGTCGTCGCCGCGGCCAACCCGCTGCGCGGTGTGAGCAGCGACGCCGCCTACCTGCGCAGCGTCCTGGACGGCGTGCACGGACCCGTGGTCCTGGTCGGCCACTCCTACGGCGGCTCGGTGATCACCCAGGCCGCCGCCGGTGACCCCGACGTGAAGGCGCTGGTCTACATCGCCGCGTTCATCCCGAACGTCGGCGAGAGCGCGGGTGAGCTGGCCGCCAAGTTCCCCGGCAGCACCCTGGGCGAGACCCTCAACAGCAGCTCCTACCCCCTGCCCGGCGGCGGCACCGGTACCGAACTGACCATCAAGCAGGACCTGTTCCACCACCAGTTCGCCGCCGACGTCCCCGCTCCCACGGCCGCGATCATGGCAGCCACCCAGCGGCCGGTCTCCACCCTCGCCCTGGAGGAAAAGGCTTCGAAGGCAGCCTGGAAGGACATCCCCTCCTACGCGCTGACCGCCGGCCAGGACTACAACATCCCGCCGAAGGCCGAACAGTGGATGGCCGAGCGCGCCCACGCCCGCACCGTCACCATCGCCAACGCCTCCCACGCGGTCGCCGTCTCCCACCCGGCCGCGGTCGCCGACCTCATCCTCCGCGCGGCCCGCGAAACCCGCTGAACCACCACGGGCGGCCGTGCCGCCCAGGTCCGCGGAGTGCTGCCACTCGCTGATCATCGGCTCACGCAGGTGCTCGGCCGCTCGGCAGCCTTCACGGTGTTCACAGCGTTCCCGGGGCCCGGAACCACACGGTTCCGGGCCCCGGGCGTGCTTCGGGTCGGTTATTCGGCGGGGGTGCCGCGGAGGAGGAAGGGGAGGTGGGTGCCGTTGGTGAGGGCGGTGAGGGCTTGGGTGGTGCGGCGGTGCTGGTCGGGGGCCATGGCGTCGGGGAGTTGGTGGGGGTGGAGCCAGTGGACGGCGGTGATGGTGGCGGGGGGTCGGTGGCGGGCGACGATCGTTTCCTGGGCGGGGGTGAGGTGGCCGCCCCAGTAGACGAAGTTGATGCCTTCGGGGAGGAGTTGGGCGTCGACGTAGTCGGTGGCGAGGATTCGGCGCAGGGGGAGGACGAGTCCGGTTTCGGTTTCGGTGTGGCGGCGGGCGGCGAGGTGGGGGAGTTCGTTGGCTTCGGCGCTGCCGCCGGGGAGGATGAGGCCGGACTTGTAGGTGGTGCCGATCAGGAGGACGGCGCCGTCGCGGTTGAGGATGAGGGCCTGGTGGCCGAGGCGTCGGCGGGGCGGGGTGGTGAGGATGGCGGGGAGGTGGTGAAGCATGTGGTGCTCCTGTTGGGCGAGAGCCGGGTGAAGCAGGCGGGCAGTCCGGCGCAGATGCCGGTGGTGAGGATCAGCCCGGATATCAGCAACTGCGGTGCGAGCGGTCCGTCGTGGATGGGCCAGCAGGCGGCCGTGGCGGCGAGGGTGGAGAGGGTGGCGACGCCGAGGACGGCGGCGAGCAGCCTCACGTCACGTCGGCGGTGACGGCGAGGCGAAGTGTCGTCGGATCCGCGAATTCTCGATGATGATCGTCACTGGGCTGTTTCAGGTGCCGGAGTATGCGGAGGCGCTGGCGTATGCGGCTGTACAGCGCGGGGCGATCACCCAGTCCGAGGCCGAGCAGCGCGTCGAGTTCGTGTTGGCCCGTCAACGACTCTTTGAGCGGAAGAACCCGCCACTGATCCACCTGGTGATGGACGAGACCTGTCTGGCTCGACCGATCGGCGGACGGCGTGAAGCAGCTCGACCGCATTGCTGACTTGGCCTCTCGCCCGAACATCACCGTTCAGGTGGCGCCGTTCTCCCTGGGCGAGCACCTGCCGTTTGCCTTGCCGGTGACCTTGCTTGACCTGCCGGATGGTTCGGTCGTGGGATACGCCGAGTCGCACGCTCGTGGCTACCTTGAACGGGTCCGTGAGACGGTCAGGGCGTGGGAGAGGCAGTACGATCAGTTGGTGGTGGAGGCGCTGCCCAAGGCTGCCTCCCTGGCGCTGGTCCACAAGGCTCGAAAGGAGCTAGCCCCATGAACCTCGACCTGTCTGGCGCATCCTGGGTTAAGTCGTCGCACTCCACGAACGGCGGTCAGTGCGTGGAAGTCTCCGCGAGCTTCCCGGGCGCCGTCCCCGTCCGTGACTCGAAGGACCCGGAGGGCCCGTCCCTCGTCTTCCCGGCCTCCGCCTGGCGCGCGTTCGTCGCCGGTGTGCAGGCGGGCGAGTTCGGTACGGTCTGACTCAGTCTCACAGCGCGCCCCGACCGGATTCCCGGTCGGGGCTCGGTGCTTGTGGCGTCGCGCTACCGTGTTCGACATGAAGCCGAACGCCTCCACCCCTGTGCACTGGCGCAAGAGCTCCTACAGCAACAACGGTGGCCAGTGTGTCGAGGTCGCGACCCCGCACCTCACCACCGTTCACGTCCGCGACTCCAAGGACCCCGACGGTCCCGCTCTCCTCTTTCCCGCCCCCGCCTGGCACCCCTTCCTCACGGCCGTTCGGGCAGGCGAGTTCGACATCCTCTGACGATCGAAGGGATGCAGCCTCATGAGCCCCGATCTCACCTGGTTCAAGTCGTCGTTCTCCACCAATGGCGGTGAGTGCGTGGAGGTCTCCGCGAGCCTCCCCGGTGCCGTCCCCGTCCGTGACTCCAAGGACCCCCAGGGTCCGGCCCTCGTCTTCCCTGCCTCCGCCTGGCGCGCGTTCGTCGCCGGTGTGCAGGCGGGCGAGTTCGGCACCGTCTGACCCAAGCGCACCGCACGGGCCCCGACCGGATTCCCGGTCGGGGCCGGCTCATCGGAGTGCCGCGCTACCGGCGTCGTGCGGCAGTTGCCCGAACTTCCGCCAGGGCGCGTTCACGGTCGACCGGCGGAGGCCGGAACCGGTCCGGGGCCAGCCGGACGTGCTCCTGCCAGGAGTCCTGCCAGAACTCCACGGTCCAGCCGGGCCAGCGCTCCGCCATCTCGTACGCTTCGGCCGTCGCCCCGAGCGCCCACCACCCCACCCGGCGCCGCAGCGGATCGATATGGAGGCCGGCATCGGCGGGCACCGTGCACAGCCCGTGTTCGGGGCCGCCCCGCAGCCGGTCGAGCAGTGCGGCGCCCTCCCGGACCGGGTGGTCGGAGACGTTCGCCACCACGTAGCAGTGCTCCGAGCCGACGGTCACCACGATGACCGTCGGCTCGGGGTCCAACAGCTCCTCGTGCCCCGGTTCCAGCACCGCTCCTCGAAAAGTGTCCCGCCCGCGATCACGCACAGGCTCCGGGTCCAGTCCCAGATAGGTCCGCAGCTCGGCGGGGCCGTCGTACATCCACCGCACATCCCACCCCGGCCACGCGTCCCGCAGCAGTTCCAGGGTCGCGGCCCGGTACCGCATCACGGTGCTCGGCCCCTCCCAGGCGAACAGCAGCAGCACCTTCCGGCCGAGGTCGATCAGCGCGGCTCCCTGGCAGTACACGTCGTCCAGCCACCAGCCGTCCGCCCCCAGACTCCGGACCGCCGAGAGCGTCTCGGCAGGCCCCGCCAGCAGGTCGAGATCAAGGCCCACCGCACCCCAGCGGTCGAGGTACAGCTCGTACTCGCCGCTCTCGCGGACAACGACAAAGTTCGCTCGATCGGCCACGCGGCCAGCATGACGGGCACCGGCAGCCGCACGCCACCCAATTGGCGTCCCTGCGGGGTCACCCCAGAACAGCCGCAGGTCAGCACCAACGACAGCGCCCCGCCGGGTGCTCGGCCGAACGGGGCGTCTTGCTGTCCGGCCACCGGACAGGGCGGTGCACGATGTTGACCCAAGGGCCCGCGTGCGTCAGATCGGCAGGTCCCACCCGGGGCCGTCCTCGGCGCCGAGCCGGACGCGCTGGCCGGCAGCCGAGACCGTGATCCCGAACCGGTCCTGATGGGGTTCGCCGGCGGCCTGCCAGCGCTGTACGGCTCGTTCCACCCGGTCCCACAGGCGGACGGGACCGCGTTGGACGACCGTCCACCCGCCGTCAGGGTTGAGGCTGGTCCGGGCCTGCGAACTGAGCTTCCCCCACTGAGCGGGAGGTGTTGATTACCTGGTCAGGACGGGGGTGGCGGTGAGGTGGGCACGACCGACGCCGGTCTCCGGGACGAGTCTCGGAGACCGGCGTCACCCACCGATCACTCGCAATCGACCAACAGCAGCTGGCTTCCCGGTCGGGGCCCGCTGCTCGGGGTGTGCCGCGCCACCGTAACCGGGGCACCACCGTGGACACGCCCGCAGGGCGGCTCAGACCATCCGGAACGCCAGGGCGTTGTCGGCGGACAGCTTGAGGGTGTAGATCAACACCGATCCGTAGACCTCGTCCCGGTAGGTGGTCCGGACGGCGTCGAGGAAGTATCCCCAGCGATCGTCCTGGATCACCGACCAGCCCGCCTCGTTGGTGTGGATGCGGAACTTGAGTCCCCGGCCCTGGATATCGACGCACGGGTCGACGGTGACTTCGGCGTTGGGGCTCGCCACCGGATCGGTGACGGTGAGGCAGTCGAAAGCGGGCCAGGGCATGAGGTAGACGGCCGGCCCCTCACCCCGGCAGATGTACCAACTGGTGCTCCCCTCCCAGTCGGTGGTCAGCAGTTCGGCCTGGTGGCGGCGGAACGGCCGGTCCGGGTCTGACTTCTTGTAGGGGTGGCTGGAGAGATAGGTCGGACCGTACTTCTGTATCGGCCGTGGGAAGACACGGGGATCCGACGGCTTGCCCCAGTCGTCGTAGGGGCTCTGGAACCGGACCGTGGACGGGTCGCACACCGTGCCGCCCGGGCCCGGCAGGGAACCGGCCGCCGAGGCCTGCGGGGCCGCGAGTAGCAACAGGGCGCTGGCGAAGGCGAGTACCAGCGCGGCGAGGGCGCGGGCGGGGCGGGTGACCGTGCTCACGGGCACTGCAGCCTGCGCCGGGCCAGATCCTGGACGCTGCCCGGGGTGACGGTGCTGTCGCAGGCGATGGAGCCCTTGACCTCGGCGTCGAACGTCAGATAGGTGCTCGTGCCGCCGGGCAGGGTGTTCACCCAGACACCTGTGCTCGGGCCGGTCCGGGCGCACTGGTAGCGGACGAAATCGCCTTCGACCTTGTTGGTGCCCTTGAACATCCCGTAGTCACCGGGCCGGTTGATGTTCACGGTGAGCGTCTGCGACCAACTGTGGGTGCTGGCCGTGGTCCTCTGCACCGACCAGCCGATCTTGGCCGAGACCTTGGCGAACAGGATGCCCGCCGACGCGTTGATCTCCACCGAGTTGTTGTAGGTGGTGCTGACGCTCTCGACCTCGGAGAGCGTCTCCGTGAAGGTGCCGGTGGTGCCGGGCGCGATGGAGATGACGGCCCAGTGCGTGACCGTGGGGGTGACCCGGACGTTGACGACGTCCTGCCAGATCGTCTCCAGGTTCGGGTTGCAGGTGTCGGACGGCGGCCGGGGCAGCGGGTCGGCATGTGCCGCGCCCGCGGCGAGGCCGCTGACTCCGGCGAGGGTGGCGGTCAGGGTGGCCAATGCGGCCAGACGTCGGCGAAGGTGGTGCCGCGAGACAGCTTCCACAGGGAACCTCCAGGTGGTCGGGCTGCCAGGCCAATGACAGTGCGTGCCCGGCACGTCACCGGATTATTCCTCGCCTACGAATGACATGCCCATCCCAGGGGGTTGGGATGTTCACGACCCCGGGCGGCGTGTTACGGACAGCGCGCCGACAGGGACGTGCGCGCCGCGTGAGTGCCTCTGCCGAATCGGCCTCCAATGGTCGGGCCACGGCGGTCTGGGCGCATCCAAATCGCGTTGGCCTGGGCCGATGACGGCTCCTAGGATCCTCGGTATGGCAACAAGACTCGTGCAGATCAACATGAAGGCCCAGGACGACGCCGCCCTCGGCCGGTTCTGGGCGGAGGCCCTCGGCTGGGGTGTCGACAGCGAGGGACCCGGCGTGACCAACCTCGAACCCGTGGGTTTCGCCTACCCCGACCCCGTGGCCGTCTGCATCGACATTGTCGCCCGCCCGGAGCCCAAGACGGTGAAGAACCGGGTGCACATCGATCTGGCCACCACCTCGACCGCCCATCAGGCGGAGCTGGTCGCGCGTCTGAAGGCTCTCGGCGCGAGGCTCGCCGACGTGGGTCAGGGCGACGTCCCCTGGACGGTCATGGCCGACCCTGAAGGCAATGAGTTCTGCGTCCTGGAGCCCCGCCCGGTCTACCGGAGCACCGGGCCGATCGCTGCGGTGGTGGTCGACTGCGCCGATCCGCGGGAGATGGCCCGGTTCTGGGGCCAGGCGATGGACTGGACGGTGCACGAGGTCACTGACGACACCGCGACCATGCGGTCCGCTGCGGGCGTCGGCCCCTACCTGGAGTTCGTCCGCACCCCCGACACCAAGAGCGGGTGGAACCGCGTCCACCTCGACGTCCGCCCCTACCCCGGTGACGACCCGGAGGCGGAAGCGGCCCGACTGCGCGCCCTGGGTGCCACCGACCCCGGCGACTTCGACCGGTCCGCGGTCTCCTGGACGGTTCTGGCCGACCCGGAGGGCAACGAGTTCTGCCTTCTCAGCCCTCTCTGACCCGGGCCGGCGGCCATTCGACTCCGTCCGACGCAAGCTCACCGCGCGTGCCCCGACCGGCTTCCCGGTCGGGGCTCGGCTCAGAAGATCTCCAACAACGGCGAGGTCAGCGTCACCTCAAGGTCCGCCGCGACAACGAGGGCCGCGAACGCGACGACACCGCGCTCGGGCGCGCGGAAGTGCCATACGGGTCCGGTGAAGTCCGCGAGCTCGGCACCCGAGGAGTCCACGACACGGTTCCGCGGGAATCGCGCCCTGGCGACGAACACGGTGTCACCGGCCTCCAGCCTGACGAACCGGCCTCGCGGCCCGAGGGTGCGCCGGCGGGTGAGGCGTCCCTTCACGCCGAGCAGGGAGACCTCGACCCCGCCCTTAACATGGCGCCGGGCCGCGTAGCCCGGCGGGCCCATGCCGTCCACCGAGAGGATCTCGGTGCCGTCCAGCACGAACTCCCAGCGCTCGACGGCGCCCCCGAGCGACACCGGGGGACCGGCCGGCCCTCTGAAGACGGTGATCCTTCCCAGCGGCGAGTCCAGTTCCGCGGCCGCCCGCCGCGACTTCACCGGATTTCGCCATGCCCTGCGGCTCTCAACAGGCCGGAGTTCCACACCCGTTCCCTCCCCATGGCCCACCCGCGCCGGGAGCCTTCAGAGCCTCTACCCACCTTGGGTCGACGCACCCGTGCGCGCCCGATCCAGGTCGGCCTTCGCCGCCGTCCGACGTCATCTCACCGCGTGGGGCCCATGCCGAATCGGCATGGGCCCCACGCGGTAGGGCCGGCGGCGTCTATCGTCCGGCGCCGGCGGCCCGACGGCCCGGCATCACTTCAGGTGCCGGGCGAAGAAGCGGGCGCCCGCGTCGAGTTCGAAGTGCGGGACGCCGGTGTGCCCACCCGTATTGGCGTGCAGCGTCTTCTGCTCGGAGCCGAACGCGTCGAACAGGTCCAGTGCCGCCTGCCGGTCGTTCCCCTCGTCGTCCCACTGCAGGAGGACCTGCAACGGGACGGTGACCCGGCGGGCGTCCTCGACGATCGCGGTGGGCACGAAGCTCCCGGCGAACAGGTTGGCGGCCGCGATGCGCGGCTCGACCACCGCCAGTCGGACGCCGATGGAGATCACGCCTCCCTCGTACCCCACCGGGCCGCCGGTCTCCGGCAGCGACAGCAGGGCGTCCAGGGCGGCCCGCCATTCCGGGACCGCCCTGTCGACGAGCGGGAGGACGAGCGCGTCCACGATCTCGTCGGTGACCGGCTCGCCCGCCTGCATCACCCGGCGCAGGTCGGCGCGAGCCTGCTCGGCTGCGTCCCAACGGGGCCGGTCGCCGCTGCCGGGGAGTTCGATGGTGGCCGCGGCGAAGCCGTACTCCGCCGCGTAGTACCGGGCCCGCCCGGCCACCCGGGGGTACATCGTGCGCAGTCCGAGCGGAGGAAGGCCGATCAGGATCAGCGGGGCCGGCGCGGACGCGGAGGCGGATCCGGGCGTCCACAGGATGCCGGGGATCTCGCCGAGGGTGAATTCGCGTTCGAGGACGCCGTCGTCGAGGAGGTTCTCGGAAGTGAAGTGCACGGTCGTGCCTTTCGGGAGTGCTCTGGAACGGCGCTCCCGGACGACCTATCGCCCGACCGTGGCCCCGGAGGGGAGCGCCCATGTCGATACTGCGTTCACGGGTCCCACCTCCTCTTTCTCTCGCACGGCCTCCGGAAAGCTAGCAGTGATCGCGGCGGTCTGCCAAGCGGGTTTCGCCGCGCGACCTCCGCAGCCGGGGCACCGCCTCGCCGAGGCCGGGCCCGTTCAGTCGAACAGGGCACGCAGGGCCGACTCGGCGACCCGGGTCAGCTCCTCGCGGGTGCGCCCGGCGGCGGCCTGGACGGCGATGCCGTCGGAGACGGTGTGGACGAGTACGGCGAGGTCGGCCGGCTCGTGGCCGGGCGGCAGGTCGTCCGCCTGTTCCAGCCGGCGGCGTAGCGCCGCCTCCCCGGCCTTGCGCGCCGCGACCGCGTCGCGCCGCACCGGTGCGCCGTCGGGCCCCCCGGCCTGGACGCTCTTGACGCACAGGCAGCCGTGCGCCGTCTCCTGGCCGGTGGTGAGGTCGACGGCGCCGTGGACCAGCAGCCGGACGACCTCGCGGGCGGTGGGCGCCTCCAGTGCGGCGGCGGTGTAGCCGCCGGGGCCTTCGAGGTAGCGGGCGAGGACCTTGCCGAAGAGTTCCTCCTTGTTGCCGAAGGCCGCGTAGAGGCTGGGCTTGTTGATGCCCATGGCGGTGGTGAGGTCGGTCAGCGAGGTGCCCTCGTAGCCCTGCCGCCAGAAGACCTCAAGGGCCCGGTCGAGGGCGGTGTCGGCGTCGAACGAGCGTGGGCGTCCGCCGGGCATGGTGTCCTCCGTGCTCCCCGGAAAGTTTTTTACCTATCGGTACATTACCCCTTGCGCCCGCGCCCGACCCCGTCCTAGTTTCTTACCGATAGGTACACAACTAGGGGGTACAACATGATCCGAGTCGGAGTGGTCGGGGCGAGCGGATGGGCGGACGGCTCGCACCTGCCCGCGCTCACGGGACTCCCCGAGTACGAGGTGACCGCGGTCGCGACGACCAACCAGGCCAGCGCCGACCGCGTGGCCAAGGCACACGGCGTCCCGCACGCCTTCGCCGACGCCGCCACGCTCGCCGCCCACCCGGACGTCGACCTGGTCGTCGTCTCGGTGCGGGTGACCCGGCACGCGGCGGTGATCCGCGCCGCGCTGGAGGCGGGCAAGCACGTCGTGTCCGAGTGGCCGCTGGCCGTCAGCGAACAGGAGGCGGGCGAACTCACCGCCGCCGCCGAGGCCGCGGGCGTGAGCCACGCGGTCGTCCTCCAGGGCCACCATTCCCCGAGTGTCAGGTTCGTCGCCGACCTGGTCGCCGCGGGCCGGATCGGCACGCTCGAATCGGCGGCGCTCATCGCCGCGGGCGACCCGTTCGGCGGCACCAGTATCCCGGCCGACCTGGCCTGGAGCCTCGACGCCGCCGCCGGGAACTCCATCCTCACGATCATGGCGGGCCACTTCCTGGCGACCCTGGAGCGGGTCGCGGGCCGGTTCACCGAGGTCTCGGCCCGACTCCCGCGCCTGCACGAACGCGTCCGGGTCGACGGCGCGGAGCGCACCGAGGCCAACGGGACGCCCGACCAGGTGCTGCTGCACGGACTGCTGGAGGGCGGCGCCGCCGCGTCGGCGACCATCCACGGCGGCCACGCGCGTGCCGCGGACGGGTTCCTGCTCAAGCTCGCGGGCAGCACCGGCACCCTCACCGCCACCCCCGCGGACGGGGCGGCGTACATCCACTGGGGCGACTGGGAGATCCGGGTCGACGGCGAACTCCTGGCGGTGCCCGACTCCTACCGGACCGTACCGGCGAGCGTCCCGGCGGGCACGCCCGCCCACATCGCGGCCCTCTACCGGGACGTCGCCGCCGCCATCGCCGAGGGGCGCCGACCGGACCCCGACTTCGCGGACGGCCTGCGGTACCACCGGCTGCTCGCCGCCATCGAACGCTCGGCGGCCACGGCGAGCCCGCAGGAGGTTCCGTGAACCCGCCCGGCGTGCGTCCTTGAGCGCGACGCGCCGACCGACCCGCGGTGCGACGGGTGCCCGAACGCCGTCCGGCCCCGCCGGACCGGCTCGCGCCCGTGGGCCCGGGCGCGAGCCGGACGGGAGGAGGGTCGGTCAGTCTCCGACGGCCGGCCCGGCCGGACGTCCCCGGCCTACCCGACGCGCACTCAACAGGTGACCGGCGCCGTGACCGTGGCGGTCAGCGGCGACCAGCGAGGTTCTCTATCTTCGGGGAGCGGCAGTAGGGGCTGTGAAGTCATGTGATATGTCGCGCCTGATACTTGGGATGGTGTCACCATGTCCCGCCCCTGGCCGGCTGCCCGACGCGATCGGGACGGCCTGGTCGCAGGCCATCACGCAGGCCTGCGTCGTCCACTTGATGCGACGCGCGAGCTTCCGCTACGCGGCCCGACAGGGCTGGGACAGGACGAGTGAGTAGGGCCGACGCCCGTTGGCCATGGGTTGCGACCGCGCGCGAATGCGCGGAGCGCGAGGACCGGTGGTGTCTTGCTGTGGCCTGGCGCTCCGCGAGTGGATGTGTGGTGTGGGTCGCGGTCAGCTGTCGTTGTCGCCGTGGCCGGGGGGCTCGGGTGTGTCGTAGTCATCGTGGTCGCCGTGGTCGCCGTGGTCGCCGTGGTGACCGTGGCAGTGCGGCTTCGCGGTGTCGTCGGCGGTGATGCTGACGCCGCCGGCGGCGTTGTCGACGGTCAGGACGAGTGGGCCGAAGACACGGTCGTCGGGGAGCAGGTAGCCGGCCGGGGCTTGGGTCTCTTCCCAGTAGTAGGTGCCGACGGGAACGTTGCGGGCGCAGGTACCGTCCGTGCCGGTCACGCAGGGCTCGCCGATGCTGGTGTCGGGATTGGTGCCGGTGGTCTGGAGTCCGGGAGTGCCGTTGGTCTCCTCCCAGAGCTGGAAGGTGGCACCCGCGAGGGGGGTCTGGGTGTCGGCGTCCTGCTTGAGGACCGTCACGTCGCCGGTCACGACGGCGCAGGGCACCCAGGTGAGGGTGGCCTCGCCGTTGCCCTGACGGGCTCCGGTGACGAACACGGCGTTCGCGGGGCCGCTGCTGGATCCTCCTCCGCCGCCTGCGCCGCTGTTGGAGGAGGTGGGGGACGCGGCCCCGCCGCCGCCCCCGGTGGCTCCCGCGCCTCCGCCGCCGCCCGCACCACCATGGGGGTCGAGGATGCTGTTCCCGCCGGCGCCTCCGACCGGTCCGACGGCCGGGCTGCCATTCTGACCGTTGGGGTCGATGTGGGGTGCGTTGATGCCGCCCTGCCCACCCTCGCCGCCGGGCCTGCCCGGCTTGCCTTCGTCGTCTCCTGGGAGCCCCTGGCCCGGCTCGCCCGCTTGGCCGGCGTCCCCGCCGCCGATGGCGGTGGAGAAGAACGACGCGCCGCCTCCGCCGCCTCCGCCTGCCACGACCAGAGGTGTCGTACCGGTGCCGACCGTGGTCCGGCCCCCGCCTCCGCCGGCGGCGATGCCGACGATCTGACCGTCCGCGATGTAGGCGCCGCCCCGGCCGCCCCCGTTGTAGCCGCCCTGGGTGTGCTCCGGATCGCTGTAGTCTCCGGGGTGCCCGGCGCCGCCCACGTTCACCGTGAGGACTTCTCCCGGTGTCACGTCGAACACGGCCGACACCTCCGCCCCCCGGCCACCCGGGACGCCGTACTGGCCGTCCCCTCCGGCGGCCCCGAACGCGTCGACACTCACCTCGCACACGCCCTCCGGGACCGTGACCTGTTCAGGCGCCCCGGTGAAGGTGAAGGTGGAGCTCTGCGAAACCTGCCGCGCAGCGGGGTCCGGGCTCGCCAGAGCGGTGGCCGGGAACACGGCCACTGTGGTCAGCCCGGCGACCAGCGCTCGTCCCGCGAATGAAAGATAATGTCTCATAAGGGAAGAATCGGATATGGGGGCGGGCGGCGCGCGACGGGTATCCACCAGGTAGCCGAACAACGCACTCAGCAGGGGTAAGCCCCACTACTGGTCTCAACCGCTCCCGGATCCCGCGAGGAGTGCCGGATCCGGCCACTGGGCGGCTCGAACCGGTCCGGCCGGTGGCTGCCCGTAGACTCGGGCGCGAGCCGTACGGAGTGAGGACCGATGGACTACTGCCGCCACGAGTTGAGCAACTGCGCGGACTGCGCCCCGCCCGCGCGGGCCGCTGCCGCGGGTGCTCCCGGTGCCGAGTGGGACGGCTGGCCGCCGTCGGCGATCATCATCCACGCCAGCCGGAAGGCCCATCTGCCCGGCTGCCCCCACATCGTCCCGGCCGACGTGCAACCCCCCGTCTACGGATGGGTGTTGGACCCAGCCCCGGGCGCCTGGCGCCGACTCTCCGACTCCGGCCCGCTGCACGCCACCGCGGGAAACCTCAAGCGCTCCGCGGTGAGCCGCTGCCAGGACTGCGACGCCGGCCAATAGGGCCGAAGGGGCGTCAGTTCCGGGCGGCCCGGCGCGACCTGTCCGCGTCACGCACCGCGCGCTCGGCCCGCACCGGGTTCCCCTTCCCGTCGTACGGGACGAGGGTGCGGCAGCGTTCGACGAGCCTTCGTCGTCCCTCGATGCTCAACGGGGCGATCGCATGCGTCACCGGGGCACCTCGGTGCTTCGATCCGCCGCGATCACACCGCGCAGGGGGAACGCGACAAGTAGCGTGACCAGGACAAGGAGTCCGCTCGCCCAGAGCGGGCCGAGGTCCCCGGCCGCCGTGCTGAGGGTTCTCGCGGCGATGAGGGGTCCAACAACAGCGCCCGCGTTGAGCGCGGCGGTCGCGTAGGAGCCGGCCATGGTGGGCGCTGCTGCCGCCTCGTAGAGCACCCGGGTGATCAGCGTGCTGCCCAGCGCGAACGACAGCGCGCCCAGGACGAACACGAGGGCGAGCAGAGCAACCGGCCTGTCGGCCAGCACGGCCAGGGCCGGCCAGCCGATGAGCAGCAGCGGACCGCCGACCGCAACGACGGGACCGGGGTGCTGGTCGGACCATCGGCCGGCGACGGTGACCCCGGCGAAGGACCCGGCACCGAAGAGCACCAGGACGACGGAGATCCATAGCTCGCCCAGCCCGGCGGTGTCGGTCACGACGGGGGCGAGGAAGGTGAAGCCGGCGAAGGTTGCCGCGTTCACCATGGCGCCGAGCAGCATGATCAGGAGCAACCGTGGCCTCTTGAGCTGCGCGAGTTCCGATCGCAAGGCCGGCCCGTCAGCAGTGGCCTTCTGCACACGTCGCGCCGGGATCCCTCGGACGATGCCGATGGTCGCGGGCAGACAGAGAGCGGCGATGGCCCAGAAAGCGGCCCGCCAGCCGAACAGTGAGCCGAGCACCGACCCCCCTGGGACACCGGCGATCGTGGCCACGGTGGTGCCCGACAACAGTACGGCGAGCGCGCGCCCCTTCCTGTCGGGTGAGACCAGCGTGGTGGCAGTCGTCAGAGCTATGGCGAGGAACCCCGCGTACGCGAGTGCTGCGGTCACCCGGGTCGCGACCAGGACCGGGAAGCTCCAGGTGGTAGCGCCCACGACGTGGGCTGCCAGGAACACGAGGACGAACCCCAGAAGACTGGACCGTCCGGGCCGGTTGCGGGCGAGCCCGGCCATGAGCGGGGCCCCGACGGTCAGTCCGATCGCGAATGCCGAGGTGAGCATGCCTGCTGTCCCGACTGTCACGTCGAGGTCCGAGGCGATGTCCGGCAGGAGGCCGGCGAGCATGAATTCCGAGGTGCCCATGGCGAAGATCGCCACGGCGAGCAGATACAGCGGGAGGGGCATCGAATGGCTCCGAGGTGAGGAGAAGCACGAGAAGGTCATCTCGTCACCGCGGTCAGCACCCAGGGGCGCACTCGTCCGGCCGCAGAACGCGGCGAGACGGCAGGACTACGAACTCAGTGGTTCAGGGGGCTGACGGCGTGACCGAAAGCCCCCACCGTGTCTGACTCAGGACTCGACATGGCCCGCACGGTACCTGATCGATGCCGTCGAGGTACATCGGTTTCACAGCTCTCGGTGTGTCATCAACGTCATGACCCGGAAGACCTGGGGCGACACCGATCGGGCCCCGCATCGGCCGCAGCCGAGTCCCGATCAGCACCCGTGGGTCGTGACCTCGCCCGGCTCCTGGTCCGATGGTGGGTGCGATCGGTGCGGAAACCGACGTTCGGCAGCCGCGTGCAGGCGAGCGGGAACGGTCAGGGCTCTCGGTTCCTCCTCCTCCGGACGCTGCCACGCCATCCGAGGATGAGCCCGAGGAGCGGAAGGGACGTCAGGCTCTGGCCGTCGGGCAGGAGCCACACGCTGAGGACTCCGACCACGACAATGATCACGAGCGCTTCCACCCGGAACCGTCGATCGCTGAGAGGATCCCAGCGCGGTCGCCCGACGGGACCCTCGTCCTGCTCGCCGCTGTGCCCCGGATCGTCCATGATCGACCCCTTCTCCCATGGGTGCTTCGATCCCATTCTCTCGGATCCGCATCGCTACAACAGGGGGATCAGCCAGATGGGATGGGAGTCGATCGTGCCCGGGCGACCGTCGTGGCCGACGCCGCCCACCACGGACAGGCGGTCGCCGGTGCCGATGACTTGCGTCGATCGATCCAGACGTATCGGAGAGCTCGCCCAGCCGGCCGCGACGTCCGCCGAACGCGGCGGCCCTCAGAAGGCGAACTCCATCCATCCGAAGAAGAGAACCAACGCCTTCTTGGCAGCACACCCCGGCCTGTGCCCCGTGATCACGAGGACGATCCAGGTGAGCAACACCCCCACCAGAGCGAAGGCGAGTACTCCGATTCCCGGTGCGGTGCCGACGAACACAAACAGCACCGCCGCAAGCCCCGCGACGCACACGATTGCGAGTCCGGCCTCGCGGAGGACCCTGGCCAAGGAAACAGGGCCGGTCCGCCGGTTCCTCAAATCGGCCTCGACGACCACGTGTTCGGTCGTACCGCACAGCGCCTTGTCCACCACGGTGCCTCCCCGATCACGCGCGGCCGGGGGACCGGAACTCGTGCTCCTGCCCCCCAACTGATCAACTGCCCGTCGGCGTCGATCCATGACGCGCTCGAACCATCCCCCGATGCTACGGTCCCGCCCTCAGCACGGTGACACCACGCCGCCGGCCCCACCGGAGAAGCGCCGACGGCCCGGAAGCTCCTACGCGACTGCCGACAGAAGGGCGGCGACCTGTGCCATGCGGGCGCAGACCGCCGGCCGGTCACCAGCCGGGGCCGGGGACAAGATCATTCCTTTGGTCCCGGACCCCCTCAGAATCAGTCCCACATTCCCAGACGCTTGAGGCGACGCTGCCGGAGCCGCTCCGAGATCGCCGTGAGACCGAAGACAAGCCCCATGAGCAGCCCGAAGATCACAGCGACCAGGGCGTTCGGCTCCTGGAGTGACAGCAACAAGAAGAAGAGGGTGAAGAACACAGCGGTGCAGAGGCCGGTGCCGACCGGGTGTCGGGCCACCCATTTCTGGATCCGCGTCGGACGCCGCTGCCCACCCATGGCCCGGTCCCAAGCCCAGAACCGATTCGCCGCAGAACGTCGCCGGTTCTGCTCGCCGGGAGGATCTGGCGGGCCGATCGGATGCCTGCCGAGGCCGGGCTGCAGGCCAGGTGTGTTGGGAGGCTCAGGGTCCCCGCCGCCGTCCTGTCCCGTACGGATGAGGGACACGAGATAGCGGAAGAGAGCCATCGTCGCCGTGGCGAGCATTCCTCCGACTCCGGCCCGGGCCGTGGTTCCCACGAGGGAGTCGGTGGGCAGCATGCCGACCCAGTAGAGGCTGAGCACCACCAGGACGGTGAAGCACAGGGCCGCTGCGAGTGCTCTTGCCGAGCGGGAGTGGATCACCGTGCTACCTCCGGATCTCGCGCCGCCGCGAAGGTGAGTGCTCCGAGTCCAGCCCGACGAAGGACCCTTGGCAAGGGAACGGGACCGGTCGGCCCTCTCCCGGACTGTACGCCGTCGCCATGCCGCCGTCCCCTCTGCCGAAAGCGGTGTTGCCCGGCAGCCGACCGGTGGGCGGCTGCCGGGCAGTGTTCTCGTTCAGTTCAGTTCCGCACGCAGCCGGATCAGTGGCTTGCTCGCCCCAAGGCCGTCAGATGGACTGCCACCAGTCGAACACCGTCACCAGTGATTTCTTGACCGCGCATGAGAAGTTGTGCCCCGCTACCAAGAAGCAGGCTGAGCATACGACCAACAGGGCCAGCGAAAGGGTGATGACGAAGACTCCGGGAGTCACGCCGGCGACCACGATCAGGAAGGCCGAGAAAGCGGCCATGAATCCTATGCCTGCAAGGCTGCACTTCAGCGCACTCCACCATGAAACGGCATGGATCGGACCGTCCAACGGTTCGGCCTTGACGACGAGGTGCCTGTTCGACCCGCAGAGTTCGCGATCAACCATGAGACCTCCGGACGACGGCGCTGTCGGGCGGACCGGATCTCCAGCCCGACCGGTTCGCTGCTCAGTACTACCGCGTGGCGTTGCACTTGAGCTGGCGGCTGATCTGCTCGGCCGTACGGGCTCCCTTGCGGGTCCAGTACTGACCGGGCGTCTGGACGTCCGCGGCCTTCTCCGTGTCGACCACTCCCGCCGAATCGGCGAGAGCGGATCGGTAGCTGACTTCCAGGAGCTTCGGAAGGGCCGGCACCTCCTCATGGACCTTCCGCTCGGCGAATCCTGTCGGCACCCAGGCCGAGTGCCCGGAGTCCGACGCTCCCAGGACCACGACCCTCCCAACGCCCGCTTCGGGCACCGTCGGGCGTGCGGCAGTGAACAGCTCCCGACGCTTGCCGGTAACATCAGCGCCGCTTATCTCAGTGATCGATTCACCCTGGCAGAGCGGAACGAACACCTCGACCTGTCCCGTGGATACCCGGAAGCCGAGGTAGGGCGGCTCCGGGTCCGACATGAAGCAGCCGCTCAATGCCAATGCGCCGATCGTGCCGAGGCCGGCCGAGATGGTACGCCTCAAGGGCATCGGTATCCCCCAAGCTGAAGATTGGCCCGGCGCTCACACGCCGGCCTTGCGGTGCTCGGCCAACGCACGCTCCATGAGCGCCATCGCCCGAGCGACCCTGCGGTTGCTCCGCCCAAACCCTGCGAGCGCCTGGAAGGTCACCTCCTTGCCCGACGAGAGCTTGCCCCCGGACAGAACGATTCGAAGACGGCACCGCTGACCACGTCGAGCTGGACGCTCTCCACCTCGTCCCAGCGAATCCGGACAGTCCTGGCGACCCCGTGATAGACGACCCCGGTCGGTGCGAACGGCGCTCGTACCCGGAGCCAGAGCCCTGGCAGCGCGCAACACACGATGTAGAAGACAGCGCCGAAGGGGTCCGTCTCGAAGGTCATGCCGATGCCCAGGACAGCGAGAAACATTCCGACAATGACGTGAAGAACCAGCCACGGGCTGGAGAACCAACCGCTCGCCGTCGTCTCGGACTTCAAACCCAACCACGCCCCTCCCGTCGGAACGACCAGGCGGCGCTGCCACGGAGGACGATCCCCTCCACGGCAGCGCGTTGTTCCAGTAGATCACTTGTGGAGTTCGAGGTCAGAAACTTCCTTCCTGGCACACCGTGCTCCCGAATCCTCGCCTCAAGGCCGTCAGATGGACTGCCGCCAGCCAAAGATTGTCATCAGCGACTTCTTGGCCGCGCATGAGAATTTGTGCCCTGCCACCAAAAAAATGGCCGAACACGCGATCAGCAAGCCAAGCGAAATGGTGATGACGGAGACTCCGGGAGCCACGCTGGCGACCGCGAACAGGATGGCTGAGAGAGCGGCCATGAATCCGACGCCTACGAGGCCGTACTTCAACGCACCCCACCATGACACAGCGTGGATCGGACCGTCCAACGGTTCAACTTTGACGACGAGGTGCCTGTTCGACCCGCAGAGTTCACGATCAACCATGAAACCTCCAGGCGGCGGAGCTGTCGGGCGGACCGGACCTAACCCATCGCTCCTGCTGTTTCCGCCTTGCGGGAGCTGTCAGGGGATGGCTACAACACGGCCATGAGCGGCGAATCCATGAAGTGGTCCAGCCCTCCCCACTCGAAAGCGCAGATGGCGCCGATGGCGTCCTCGGAAGGCACTGTCTCCTGCCACTGCCCCGAGATCCGCTGTGCGAGGAGATTCTCCTGCCCGTCCAGCACTCTCACGCCGAGCCCGTGAGGTCTGAAGCTGATGGATCGGCCCGGGGTTTCGAATACGACGTACCGACCGCTGGGCCTCAGCGTGCGCCGACCGGAGAGTTTCAGCTCAGCGCCGCCGAGAGTGCCGTGAACCGCTTTCGAGACCCTCCGTCGTGCCGCGATGCCCGGAACGGCGATGTCGCGCAGGACGACCAGTTCGGCTCCTGCGAGCGTGATCACCCACTCCTCCCATCCGTTCCACTGCGCCTCGACCCCACCCTGCACCGCGCGCCCCCGGAGAAGCACGGCCTCGCCCAGCTTCGTCTGCGCACTCGCATAGCGCTCACGTTCGCCGGCCGGCGACTGCCATGCCCTGAAACCGACTTGCCGTTCGAACCTCATGAAATCCGCCCGTCCCTGTCGAACGCCGCCTATTGGCAGGCCTGGCCCGAGCCATTAGGGCTCGGGCCAGGCTTTCTGCTTTTCCTGCACCTTCCACTCGGCCGGGCCGAGCGTGCTTCAAATAACTACGCGATCAGAGGAACCTTCGGGTCGTGATCAGCCTGATTCCCAGGCCGAACATGCCGACTCCGAATGTACCTCGGATCGATCCCGCGAACGCGCCTCCTCCTGCGGAGCCGACAAGGTACTTGGCTGCCTCCGAACCCGTGGTTTGGTAGCCCATCGCCTTGTCGGCCACAAGGTGCGAGGGTGTGCCCAGGAGCATCCCGACCCCAACACTGGCGATGACGACACATCCGACGCCAACCGTTCCAGCGCACATGGCCACGCCTGCGACGCTGGCGGCGACTCCGACCCCGATGCTGACAGCACGGTGGACGATGGTCCTCTGGTTCCTCTCCCAGAAGCCACTCACCGCGGAGGTGCTGCTGTTCCAGGTGTTTGAAGCCTTCGCCTTGATCGTGTTGACGGTCCGCCCTCCGGTGCAACCACCACCCTTCCGGTACCCGAACAGGCAGATGCGGCCGTCGAGGTCGTACTGGTTGATCGGGTCGCCGTAGGCGTAGTCGTAGGCGCTGGCGCTGCCGCCGGGGACGGGGTCCACGGAGAGGAAGCGGCCGGTGGCGGGGTTGTAGAGGCGGACGCCCATGAGGACGATGCCGTCCTGGGCTTCGGCGGAGCGTTGCTTGGCGCCGAGCCAGCCGTAGCGGGTGGCTGCCTGGGCGGTGGCCGGGGTGCCGTACTCGTCGGCGTCGAGGAGGACGGGGGTGGTGAGGGCGGTGTCCGTGACGAGCACCACCGAGCCGAAGAGGTTGGTGAGTTGGAGTTTGATCGCTCCCGTGTTGGTGGCGGTGGCGGCGAGGTCGCCGTCGGCGCCGGGGACGTTGCGGGTCCAGGCGCCGGCAGCGTACTCGACGGTCCACTGCGGGTTGTCGCTGGTTCCGCTGTAGTGGTTCAGGCGGGTGGCGGTGGTGGACCAGGTGCCGTCGGGCTGCTTGGTGGCGGTGGTGCTGCCGTTGAGGCGGCCGGCGGGGTCGAGGGTCCAGGTCTGCTTGGTGGTCGCGGTCTCCTGGCTGGCGACCAGGTCGTTGACGCGGTAGCCGAGGGCCGTGCCGCTCGGCGTGGTGAGCGTGCGGCCGAAGGCGTCGTAGGTGTAGCCCGCGGTGGTGATCCGGTCCGCGCTGTCGTAGGTGGAGTTCACCGTGGTGGCACCGGTGGTGGTGCAGGTGCCGTCGGCGGCCGGGCCGGTGGTGCTCTTCGCGGTGCGGTTGTAGTGGACGTCGTAGGTGTAGGTGCGGGTGGTGCAGCCGGCGGCGGCCGTGGACTGCTCCGCCTTGATCAGCCGGCCGAGGCGGTCGTAGGCGTAGGACTTGATGCCGTTGGTGCTGCTGTCCTTGGTCACCTGCCCCTGGGTGGAGAGCTCCTCGTTCTGCGCCCAGACGACCTTGCCGTCGGAGGTGCGGGCGTAGGTGCGGGCGACGGCCTTGCCGGAGGCGTTCAGGGTGTCCTTGCGGACGATGCCGCCGGGGTAGGTCTGCTCGACGAGCTGGCCGTCCGGGCTGTACTTGGCCGTGAACTCACCGGCCTTGCTGTCGTTCACCGAGGTGAGCAGACCGCGCGGCTCCTTGGCCCGGTCGTACGTGAAACTGGCGCTGCCCGTCGGGTCGGTGACCTTCACCGGCTTGCCGAACTTGTCGTACTCCGTCGTGGTGGTCGCGCCGTCCGCGTCGGTGTACGCGATCGTGCGGCCGAGGACGTCCTTGACGGTGGTGATCGACTTGCCGCCCGCCGTGGTCGACACGGCCTCGCCCGTCGCCGGGTCGTAGGCGGTGACGGCCTTGGGCACGGCCTGGCCCTCGTCGCCGGTGACCTCGGTGGAGACGGTGCGGTCGACGGCGTCGTAGGTGGTGGTGCTCTTGCGGGTCTTGCCCGCGTTGGTCTCCACGACCTCCTCGGGACGGCCAGTGCGCGAGTACCGGGTGACCTGCTTGACCGGCAGCGTGGTCGGCATCCGCGCCGCGTCGCCGCCGGTGATCGCGGCACCCGGTGCGGTGACGCACGGCTGGCCGGCCCACTCCGGGCGGTTGGCGCAGGCCGCGTTGGCGGCGTTCGCACCCGCCGTGTAGTAGACCGACTTGACCGTCGAGGCGTCCGCCGTGTCGGAGCCCGGGACCCGGACCTCCTCGGTGCGGCCCTGCGCGTCGTAGCGGGTCGTGGTGGTGAGCTTGGCGCCAAGCGCGTCGGTGGTCACCGTGGTCGGCTTCTTCAACGTCCAGCCGGACGTCCCGCCGAGCGGCGTACCGTAGCCGTTCTGGGTGACCCGCACCTCCGCGTCCGCGGCGTAGCCGTCGATCCGGGCGCCGTCGGTGGCCGTGGTGACCAGGTGGTAAGCCTGGCCGTCGGGCTTCTGCTCGTCGTAGGTGTTGGTGTTGTGGTCGCGGACCACCACCGGCGCCCCGGCGGCGAGCGTCGGGTTGACGGTGCTCTTGGTCAGCGTGATGGTGTCCAGGCCCGCGTGGTAGCGGTCGCCCTGGGTGCCCGCGTTGGTGCCGGTGACGGTGACCTTGAGCTCGTGGTCACCACGGGTCAGCCGGACGGACTGGCCGGCCGTGTAGGGGGCCGTCGAGCCGGCCGGGTTGGCGTCGAAGGTGTCGATCGGCTGGCCGACGTTCTGGCCGTCGATCGCGAACTGGATGACGCCGTGGTCGTTGAAGCGGGTCAGCTGGCCGGAGAGCACGTACTCGCCCTCCTCCGGCACGCTGACGCGCATGACGTCGTAGGCGCCCGCCTGCGTGCCGGCCAGGCTGAGCTGAGCTCCGCCGGACCAGGTCAGCGCGCCGTTGTCGTTGACCACCCGCACCGGGGCGGTGGCGCCGAGCTGTGGCAGCTTCTCGGCCTCCCAGGTCGAGGTGACCGGGGTGCTCTGGCCGTTGACCTGCTCGGTCAGCGAGGCGCGGTAGACCGGGCCGAGCGTCTCCGCGACATCCTGGCCGTCGGCGGTGTAGACGGTGCGCGAGTCCAGCAGCCGGGCCCGGGCGGCGGAGTCCGTCGGGAGGTTCAGCTCGGCCGCGTACCGGCCGGTGTCCGGGTGGGTGCCGAGCGCGATCGCGCGGTTGGTGGCCTCCAGGGATCGCACCACATGACCGTAGCGGTCGTACTCCTTGGTGTCGATGTCACCGCCCGGAGTCACGGACGGGGTGGCGGTGTTGACCTCCTGGCCGTTGGCGTTGAGGTAGTGCACGGTGGCCGGCTTGTAGCCGTCCTTGCCCGGCTTCACGGCGGTCGCCGTGTTGGTGCCCGGGTCGTCCTCCGGCCCGAAGACGGCGGTGGCGTCGGTCGGGGCGTCCAGCTGGGCCCACTTCGCCACCTCCGCGCCGGACAGGTCGTACGGACCGCCGGCCGTGCCGCTGGTCAGCGGTACGTCGTAGACGACGTTGACGGCGGTCTCGCCGTTGACCTGGTTCTTCGAGCCCTGGGTCAGGGCCTGGCGGCGGACCTTGAGCAGGCGCCCCGGGTCCTGGTCGGCGGCGGCCTTGCCGAAGTCGAAGTTCCACGGCAGCTGACCCGCCGGCGTGGCCCGGGTGACCCGGCCCGCGTCGTCGTAGCCGTAGGTGGTCTTCAGCGGCTGGGTCAGGCGCGGGTCCCAGGTCTCGGCGAGGCGGCCCTTGTCGTCGTACGCGTAGTGCGCGACCTCGACGGCCTCCTCCTTCGACGTCGCCGGGTTCCACGACCAGACCTTGACCGCCTTGACGCGGTCCAGGTAGTCACCGGGAGAAGTCGCGGTCGCCGTGGTCGACTTGGCGTACTCGTACTCCATGACCTCGCAGCCGCGCGGCAGCGGCTCCACCGAGCACTTGTTGGCGTCATCCACCCCGGCCTCGACCGGCGGGATGACGCGCTTGACGAGCGAGCGGCCGTCGGTGGTGTCGTACAGGTAGCGGGTCGCCGAGGGGGCGCCCGGACCGATCTCACTCACCACCTGGTAGCTGTTCGAGCCGGCCTGGCGGGCGAAGACGGTCTTGGTCCCGTCCAGCTCGGTCAGCTCGTAGGTGGTGGCGTTGGTCTGCACGTCCCAGACCTGGTTGGGGCCGGCCCAGCACACCCAGACCGAGGCGCCGTGGTCGGTGTCCAGGCACTTGCCGGAGTGGAGGCTGATGATCTGGCCGTCGGTGCGGACGTCCCACTTCTGGTTGTCCCCGCCGTTGCAGCCCCACAGCACCAGCTGGGTGCCGTTGTCGACCTGGCCCCAGGGGTTGTCCAGGCAGTAGCCGAGCAGCCGCAGCGTCTGGTCGTCGCCGCGGGTCCACTGCTGGTTGGCGCCACCGGTGCAGGTGGTGGCCTGGAGGTGGGCGCCGTTGCCCGCCGCGCCGTTCGGGACCTCCAGGCACTGGCCGCTGCTGTTCAGCAGCAGCGCGCCGGAGGTGGCCGCGACGGCCTTGAGCGTCAGCGACTCCGCGCCCGGCTCCGGGAAGAAGGTGCCGTCGGAGCCCTTGGCGAAGGTCAGCGTGCCGTCGTCGTTGCCCTTGATCTCGACCAGGTCGGACTGCGGGAACGACAGCGAGCGGAAGTCGGAGCCGGCGCCCGCGTCGGGGCCGCCGGCCCACTGCGGACCGAACGGCGCGACGATCTCCTTCAGCGACAGGTCGTCGAAGTAGACCTCCTTGCCCGGTGCGGAGAAGCCGTTGATCAGCCGGAACCAGGCCTCGGTGGCGTCCTTGGGGACGGTCATGTCGACACTCAGCTGCTGCCAGCCGTCCGTGAACGACGCCTTCGGCGACGGCACGTCCGTGTAGCCGGCCGGCGTCCGGTGGACGCCGACGAGACGCAGGCCGATGTCGGCGCGGTCGGGGTTCAGGCCGGTCGCGCCCGGCACGTAGATCCAACCGGTGAGCCGGTAGGTCCGGCCCGGCTTCATGCCCTGGCCGAGGTTGTATCCCGTGCCGATCTCGACGTAGGAGCTCTGGTTGCCGTTGGGCTTGACCAGCAGCGAGTCGGTGGAGCTGTCGTGACCGCGGGCGGTCGAGCGGCTGATGTCCGCCGGGCCGGCGGTGAAGCCGGCCGTGTCGGTGCCGATCTGGCGCTGGTTGGTGGTCAGGCGCTCACCCTGCGGCTGCCAGCCGCGGTCCGTGCCCCGCGAAGAGGAGGTACGGGTGACAGACATGCCGAACGCGCTGGTGTCGGTGGCGCTGGTGCTGTAGTCACCGGTGAGCAGGTTCACGGATCCCGGGCCCGCGTCGGCGCTCGCGGCGCCGTCCGCGTTGCGGTCCACGGTCAGGGTGTTCCAGACGGTGGTGTAGCCGTTGCCGGAGCCGTCCTGCGGGAACAGCTTGGCGCGCACCTGCACGACACCGCCGACGTTGCCGAGGGTGTCCAGGACGTTCCAGTTGGCGTGCGGGCCGAGGTCCGCCAGCAGCGGCTTGTCCTCGGTGACCGGGGTGTTGTCGGCCTTGGTCAGGTTGACGCGGGGCACCGTGTACTCGGTGGCGCCGGGGCCGCGGCGGTACTCGTAGACCACCCGCTTGTACTGGGCCTGGGCGTCGACGGACAGCTTGACGCGCTTGGCCGCCTGGGTGCCGTTCACCGGCGAGCTGATGCCGGCCTGGCCCACCTGGAACACGTACTCGGCCGCCTGCGAGAGGTTGCCCGCACGGTCCTTGGCCTGAACCTTGAGCACCCGCCGGCCGTCGGTGGCCGGGGTGATCGAGGTGGTCAGGCCCGCCGTGGCGTTGACCGTCACCGGCGTGGTGCCGTCCAGGGTGTAGACGTACGCGGCCAGGTCGTTCGTCCCCGCGGGCGGGGTGAAGGTGAACGAACCGGCCTGGTTGGCCGCGCCGTGCCACGTCCCGTCGGACGGGTAGTCGGCGGAGGTGACGGTCGGCGTGCCGGGGGCGGTGGTGTCGACGACGAAGCTCGTGCCGGACCAGCCGGAGGACGAGTTGGCGTCGGAGACCTTGGTCCACACCGAGTACGGGACGCCCTCGTCCAGCTTCGCCACACCGAGGTCGGCCGGGCCCACCTGGAGGTAGGTGTTGGCCGGGACCTGCCGGTAGATGCTGTTGACGAAGCTGCCGTTGCGCCACAGGTCGACGTTCACGCCGACCGTGCCGTCGTCGGGGTCGTCCGCGCGGACCTGGAAGCGCGGCGTCGCGGAGTTGGTGTACCGCGGCTCACCCGGCTGCGAGGGCAGCACCTCGATGCCGGACGGCGCCGACGGCACCGCGTTGTAGGTGATCGAGATGTACGGCGGGACGTCGCTCTCGGCGGAGCCGAACCGCTTCCAGGAGAGGCTGCTGTTCTCGTCCGTCGCCTTCAGCAGCAGGCCGTAGTCGGCGGAGTTGTGCTGCGCGAAGTACCGGATCATGTCCGTGACGTCGGTGTTCGTCCAGGCGGAGCCGTCCGGCGCGGTGCACTGGTGGCTGTCACCGCCGTCGACGTCGTAGGTCTCGTACGTCCGGGTCCACATCTGGCCCCACTGGGGCTCGTTGCCCCACCGGGTCCACCAGGCCGCGCCGCCCGCGTTCCAGACCTCCCACTGCTTCGGGGTGCAGTAGGAGGAGTGGTAGTTGAACAGGTGCAGCTTGGCGTCGATGATCTGCTTGCCGTTGAACTGGCCGCCCGGGATCGTGAGGTACGAGCGCGCCTTGACACTGCCGTTGTAGCTGCCCAGTTTGAGGTCCTCGGAGCCGGAGGCGTCCCAGTTCTCGTTGTTCTGGACGTAGGTGTCGTACGTGGTGGTGACGGTGCCCACCACCGGGTCGATGGTGACCGGGTACTGGGTGCTGGTGTTGGCCAGGAACGCCGCGTCCGGGGTGAACACCAGCTCGGTGTCCGCGCCCTGGCCGCGCAGCTGCATCGTCACCGGCGCGCGGTTCAGGTGCTCCTGCGAGGCCGGGTCCACCGCTGCGTCCCACATCACCGGCGAGGGGATCTTCACGACGAGCCTGCCGCTCGTCTTGTCCAGCAGCTGGATCGAACCGTCCTGCTGCGCCGCGACGTTGAGGCCGGTGGTGTCGATCGGGATCGTCATCGTGCTGGCCTGGGCGACGGCGGAGCGGTTCTTGACGATCAGGAACTGCTCGAAGCCGGTCCGGGTCGCCTTGACCACGAGGTCGACGCCCGGCCGGGCGTCGACGTACGTCGCCTTGTTGCCCTCCAGCTTCGGTTTGGGCAGCCTGCCCAGCCAGCCGAAGCCCACCTTCTGGTCGCCGGAGCCGTAGCTGGCGAGTTCGCGCTCCTGGAGCGTGGTGGTGGTCGAGGCGGGGGAATCCCCGGGGGCCGGCGCGCCGTCGGTACCCGGCAGGCTGTCGCCCACCGTGACGGCGGGATCGCCGCCTTCGAGCACGAGGGCGCCGGGGTGGGCCTTCGGCGCCACCTTGCCCGTCGGCGTCGGGGCCAGGGTGGTGTCCACCGCGACCCAGGAGCCGCCGGACTTCATCCGGACCGGTCCGGTGGAGCGATCGGAGGTGAGCGTGCCCTCCGGGTTCGCCCAAAGGGTGGTCGACTCGGTTCGCGCGCTCACCACTTCGACACGGCGACCCTGAAGGCGGGCCGACAGCAGGGCCGAGGCCTCGTCGGGCGCTTCGGCGGTCGTGCCGGCCACCGCATTGGCCTGCGGTGTTTCCGGGGCCGGTGCCGCGAAGGCGGAGGAGGCGGTCACCGCCTCGACGGCCACACCGGTCTGGACCAGCAGACCCAGCGTCACCGCCGCCGACATGGCGCGTTTCCAGCGCATGGACATGGAGAGGGTCCCGCCCGCCGCAGTGGGCGAGACCGTGGAACGTCGTGACATCAGATCCTCGTCGAGAGAGTGCCAAGACGGTGCAAGCCTTCTGGCTCGGCAGAGAACCTTTCATGCCTTTGGAGTTCTCAGGAATCTTTAAGGGTTTCGATCGAATAACGATGAATCGCATGCGACTCATATTCCGGTCAAATCTTGGCCCTTGTCGTACCAGCTGTGGGAATTTGGCCTCTCGGGCGCCCTTGTCGCCCATAGGTCGAAGAGCCGGAAATCTCCCGGGTCGGCGGAATTGCCCGACAGTGGCCCGAGATCTGGATTCCTCTCCTCCATTTATAGTGGGAATCAGCGGCCCGGTGGAAGGGGAATTGTCGGTTCCATCGTTCGCGGCCACGGCCGCGGCGGCGCGCCGGGCGGGGTCACCACCCGGTGCGCCGCCGTCCCGTCCGGTCGTCAGGGGCGGTTGCGTCCGGCCGCGGCGGCGCGGGCGAGCAGGCCTTCGATGTCGAGCACCACGGTTCGGGGCGTGTAGGTGCCGTCGATGCGCAGCCGCAGGTAGCGGGCGGCGTTGCCGACGTACTCCAGGGGCTCCTCGGCCGCCGCGGCCACCACGTCGCGGTGCGGGGCCGCCGCCGTCGGGCCGAGCGCGGTGAGGGAGTTGAGGGCTTCGACCCTGACGCTCTCCGGGTGGCCGGGCGCTACGAGGGCGGCCAGGAGGGCGGCGCCCGCCGGGTCGCCGGTGTGCTTGCCGAGTGCTTCCGCGCACGCGATGCGCACGTACGGATCGGTGTCGTCGGCGGCCGTCGCGCGCAGGGCCTCGGTGGCCTCGGCGGTCGGGATGCCGGCGGTCAGGGCCAGCAGGCCGATGGCGCCCCAGCGGCGCACGGTGGCGTCCGGGTCGGAGAGCGCGGTGGTGAACCGGGGGATCAGGGCGGGGTCGCGCCGGCCCACGGCGTCGGCGAGGTCGAGGATGCGGGCGAGGGGGTAGGCGCCGGGTTCGCGGGAGGCCTGGTAGCCCTCGGCGGGGGAGTCCTCGCCCAGGAAGCCGTTGTCGTGGACGTCGAGCAGGTGGGCGCGCAGCGCCTCGTCGAGCCGCTGCTCGACCTCGGCGTGCGCCGGGTCGCCGGCGAGGTTGTGGATCTGGTCCGGGTCGGTGGCGCAGTCGTACAGTTCCACGCCCGGCTTCTCGTGCCAGAAGGCGTCCTGGACGTCGTTGAGGCGTCCGGCGAGGTGCTCGGTCTCCCAGGACTGGTAGCCGGCGGCGAGCCAGGCGAAGGCCTGGTGCGTTCCGTAGGGGCGGTGGGGCGCGTAGTTGCGGATGTACCGGTAGCGGGCGTCGCGGACGCTGCGGATCATGTCCGGGCGCTCGTCCATCCGGTTGCGCATGGAGAAGGCGAGCGCGCCGGCGGTGTCGAAGGAGGTGCGGGCGAGGCTCTCGCCCCGCATGTGCGCGGGCACCGTGCCGCCGGCGAGTTCGACCAGGGTGGGCGGGATGCCGAGCGTGGACACGGCGGCGTCGACCCGGGAGCCGGGGGCCGGGAAGCGGTGCGCGTGGCGGGCGGGGGCGGCGACGATCAGCGGGACGTGCAGGCCCTCGTCGTAACACCAGCGCTTCGAGCGGGGGTTGACGCCGCCGTGGTCGGAGGTGTGGATGACGATGGTGTTGTCGAGTTCGCCGTCCTCCTCCAGTTCGGCGAGGAGCTGCCCGACGAACGCGTCCATCCCGGCGATGTGGCGGTAGTAGTGCGCGAAGTCGCCGCGGATCTCGGGGGTGTCGGGCAGGTAGGCGGGCAGCCGGACGGCGGCGGGGTCGACGGTGAACTCGTCGCGGCCGAAGACGGCGCTCTCGTGCGTCGGGTCGTAGTTGAACACCGCGAGGAACGGGGCGCCGTCGGGCCGGTTGCGCCAGTGCGCGGTGCGGGAGGACTCGGCCCAGACGGCCTGCGGGTCGGTGTCGCTGTTGTAGTCGGTCTTGACGTTGTTGGTGCAGTAGTAGCCGAGGTCGCGCAGGAGTTCCGGGTACGTGGTCATCCAGTCGGGGACGGTCGCCCGGGCGCGCTGGTGGTGGGCGGGGCCGTGGCTCTCCGGGGCGACGCCGGTCAGCAGGGCGAAGCGCGAGGGCGCGCACACCGGGGCGGGGCTGTTGGCGTTGGTGAACAGCGTGCCCCGCTCGGCGAGGGCGTCGAGGTGGGGGGTGGTGGCGAGCGGGTCGCCGTAGCAGCCGAAGCGGGGCGGGCAGTCTTCGCTGACGGTCCACAGGATGTTGGGCCGGGACGAGCTCATCGGGGGCCTTTCGGAGGAGTCGTGGAGCGTGCACGCGATGCCGCCCACCTGCGATGACGGTCGCTCGGACACGTCATGACCGGAACCGAACCACGGCTCCCCGGGCGTTCTCAAGGCCTTGCGCGGGCCTTCGGCATTCCGTCGCCCAGTGTTTGCAGTTCTGCCATTTGGCAGTACTGCCACTTTTACCTGGCGTCCTCGGCGCCCTCGCCGGCGACCGTGCGCGACGTCCGCCGGTCAGGGAACGGCGGGGTCCTCGGGCAGCGCGTTGAGGGCGTCGCGCAGCATGGCGCGGGAGGTGATGCCGAGCTTCGGGTAGATCTGGTAGAGGTGGGCGCCGACCGTGCGGTGGGAGACGAAGAGGCGTTCGGCGATCTGCTTGTTGGTCAGGCCGGTGGCGGCGAGATCGGCGATCTCCCGTTCCTGGGCGCTCAGTACGCTGCCGTGCGCGGCGTCCGGGCGGCGCCTGCCCCAGCCGGTCGCCCGCAGCTCCTTCACCGCCCGCTCGGCCCAGGGCCGGGCGCCCAGTTCCTCGAAGGCCGCCAGCGCGGCGCGCAGCGGGGCCCGCGACGCGGCGGTCGCCCGGGCCCGGCGCAGCCGCTCGCCGTAGGCGAGTTGGACGCGGGCGTGGTCGAAGCGCCACCGCTGGCCGCCCGGGGTGCCGAGCGCCAGCGCGAACAGCCGCAGCGCCTCCTCGTCGTCCTCGGCGCACAGCGCGGCGGACGCCTCCGTCAGCATGGCGTACCGGGAGGAGACGGCGGCGAGGCCGGCCTCGCGCATCGCCCGCACGTGCGCGGCGGCCTCCTCGCGCCGGTTGCCGCGGACGGCCGCCTCGACCAGGTGGGCGGCCACCCACAGGGCGTGCGGGGCGTGCGAGGCGAGGGTGCCTGCGGGGCTGACGGCGCCGGCGTGCTCGTGGGCGAGCGCGTAGTCCCCGCGGCCCAGGGCCGCGACGGCCGCGGCGTGGTGGGCGTAGTGCGCGGCGCAGGGCGCGCCGTGCGACGCGGCCCAGCCGATGATCCGCCCGGCCGTCGCCAGGCTCTCCTCCGCGTGCCCGCGGGCGCCGAGGACGATGGCACGGATGTAGAGGAAGTACCAGGCGAAGGCACTGTACTCGTGGTCCTCGCAGGCCCCCAGCCCCTCGTCGGCGAGCTCGACGGCCTCGTCCCAGCGCCCCGTGAGGTAGTCGTCCAGGCAGAGGTGGATGAGGGAGGAGATGTACCGTCGCGCCGGGCCGCCGTCACGCCCCGCCCGCACCACCTGCCAGGCCGCGTCGCGGACCTCGCCGAGACGGTCGAGGTAGAGGGCGCCGGTGCCGACCCGGGTGATCCGCACCGGGTCGGGCTCGCCGGACAGCGACGCCATGAGCGCGTCGAGCTGCCCGTGCGCCGCCGCCCCGGTGCGGGCCGGATCGGAGAAGGTCAGTCCCAGTACGGCCAGCACGGCCGGCGGCTGCGGGGTGAGGCGTCCGACGGCCCGGTAGTAGAACTGCCACAGGTCGTGCCGGGCACCGAAGAAGCAGACCACCGCCAGCACGTGCAGCGCGTCGACCAGCGCCTTGTCGTCGGCCCGGTAGCCGTGCGCCCCGGCCGCGGACTCGATGGCGCCGGTCAGCAGCCGGTGGGCGGCCGCCACGTCGCCGTCGCCGTTCAGCATGAGCATCGCGGACGCGGTGGCGGAGTGCAGCGACGCCTCGGGGGCGGCCCGGCGGGCGTCGTCCAGGAGCTTGCGGGCACTGGACAGGGCCCCGGTGGACTCGGCGCCCAGGTAGGCGGCCTCGGCGAGGCGGCGGCTGCGGTTCGGGCCCGCGGGGGAGAGGGACGCCGAGCGGATCAGTGTGCGCATCGCTCCGGCGGCGTCCCCGCGGCGCAGGGTCAGGCCCGCGGCGTGCTCCAGCAACGCCGCGACCTCCTCGTCCGGCTCCACCGTGGCCTCGCCCAGGTGCCAGGCGCGCCGCTCGGGCCGGTCGGCGAGCGCGTGGGCGAGCGCCGTGTGCGCGGCGCGCCGCTCGCTGCTCAGCGCCTGGGCCACCACGGCGGAGCGGATCAGCGGGTGCCGGAACCTCAGCCGCTGCCCGCCCTCCTCGATCTCCACCAGCCGCTCGCGCTCGACCGGCGCGAGGTCCTCCAGGCCGGACCCGCTCCCGACGCGGCGGGCCGCCGCCTGCAGCACGCCCAGGTCACCGGTCCCTTCGAGGGCCGCCAGCAGGAGCAGCCGCCGGGCGGCGGCGGGCAGACCGGTGACCCGTGAGCCGAACAGCGTCTCCAGCCGGCTGCTGAGCGGCAGGACGGCGGGGGAGTCGGCGGCGGCGGGCCGCAGGGCGGCCGGCAGCTCCAGGAGCGCCAGCGGATTGCCGCCCGCCTCGGCCAGCAGCCGCCGGCGCGCGCCGCGGGCGAGGCCGGGGAACCTGTTGCCGAGCAGCCGCGCCGCCGACTCGTCGTCGAGCGGCGGGAGGTCGTAGCCGGGGAGCGCGTCGGCCCCCTTGGGGCGCGGCTCGCCGGTGCGGGCCGCCGCCACGAAGCTGACGCCCAGTCCGGCCACCCGCCGGGCGACGAAGCCGAGCACCGCCGTACTGGCGTGGTCGACCCACGGGAGGTCGTCGACGACCACCAGCAGCGGCTTCCCGCCGGCCACCGTCTGCAGCAGCCGCAGCACGGCGTTGGAGACGAGCAGCTGCTCCGGCGCCCGGCCGCCGTCGAAGCCGAGCGCCACCCGCAGGGCGTCGCGCAGCGTGGTGTCGAGGTGGTCCAGGGCCCCCAGGAACGGGAAGAGGATCTGGTTCAGGCCGGAGTAGCCGCAGTCGGCCTCGAACTCCACACCCGCCGCCCTGAGCACCCGGACGCCGTTCGCCCGCGCGGAGGAGGCCAGCGTGTCCAGGACGGCGCTCTTTCCGACTCCGGCCTCCCCGGCCAGCAGCAGCGCACCGCCGCCGGCCCCGATCCGCAGCCGGTTGCGGACCAGGCGCAGGTCGTCGTCCCGGCCGATCAGCGGCTCCGCGGTGCCGAGTGCGCCGGACGCGCGCCAGTCCTCCACAGCTGTCCCCTCTCCAGAGTCTGCCGCGCCGCCGTCGCTCCGGAGCCGCCCTCCGTTCGGGTGGGGGCGTGCCTCCGCGCGGGCGTGAATGCCCTGGTCGCGACCAGTATGCCGGACGCGAATGCTGGACACGATCTTGAGCCGGAGGGTGCGGACCGCGTGGGCCAGGGCGCTGCCGGTCCGCTGCGGGCGGCCTCGGGCCCGGCCGTGGGCCGCGCGTTCGCCTCGGGGCTGATGTTCCGTCATCTGTGGGACGCCTCAAGGTGGTTCAGGCCAGCATGGGTCCGGTTCGGGTCAGCTCCCGGCGTCGCGGTTCGTGGGCCGCCGGACCACGCGTACCGTCGGAAGGCCAGTCGGCATCGCTTCCCCGCACCCCCCGTACCGGTCCTCCGCCGCGCGTCCTGCCCGCATCGTGTGAAACGCCGAGGTTGGGAGTCCTCTCGTGCCCGCTCTGCTGCACTACGAGATCGTCACGGATCCGACATCGCTCCAAGTCTCCACCGACGGGGTCCCGTCGGTCGGGACGGTGTACGTGATCGCGTCCAACAGTCACCAGGCTTCGGTGAACTGGCAGTACATCGAGATCGAGATCCCCACCGGCAAGGACCCCGAGCACCTGACGGAGAATCCCGCCGCGATCAACGCGAGCATCAGCCAGACGGGCGGGCGGGTCTGGCGGGTGGCGCCGTCCGTCGTGCGGGAGAGCGACTCGCGGTTCCGGGCGAAGGACCCCTACGACGACTGGGTGGCCCTGCGCGGCGGCGAGGCCCTGATCCTGAAGCTGGAGAACATCCCCGTCTCCCGCGCGGAGGGCCTGGTCAGGCTGAGCATCCACGAGCGGTCCTACGGCGGGGACGCCGTGGTGGCCGAACGGTCGGGCCACTACACCACGACCCTGGGAGTGACCAAGCAGACGTCGAAGGCGCCGCGCAACTTCCGCGCGGAGACCTCGCTGCTGGACACGGACGCCGCGGCCCCCCTCGTTCTGCAGTGGGACGGACCCAACAACCTCGACTACTGGGTGCTCGACGCCGTGGGGAACGAGGTCCACCACGCTCCGGCGTCCCGGCAGGGCCCGGTGACGCAGGACAGCTACTCCCCGTTCCTCGACGCCCCGAAGCGGGGCACCACCTACACCCTGGTGGCCGCGGCGGCCGACGCCGGGCGGCCGCAGGCGGGCTACTTCCTCACCACCACCGTGCACGCCCTGGTCCCCGAGTTCGGGAGCGGCACGCGCACGCCGTGGATCGAGGGTGTGACGGAGAAGGGACGCGTCCGCTTCACCGAGGACGGCGTGGAGGTCCAGAAGGTCCAGGGCGGGAACCACGTCCCGGGCAGGGTCGTGGCCGACAGTACCGACGTCCAGAGCGTGAAGACGGTGCTGGTGCGGGGCCGGGGTGAGGCCGACGGATGGATCGACTTCCCGCAGACGGGCGTTGAGGTGTTCCGCGGTCCCGGTCGGGATCCGGGCACGGTCGATGCGGACACGGTGAAGTCGCGGCAGGTGCGGGGTCGGGGCGAGGCCGACGGCGGGATCGAGTTCCCGGCGAGCGGCATCAACGTCTTCCGGGGTCCGCAGCAGGAGGCGGGCAACGTCACCGCGAACCAGGCCGACGTGAGCAGCGTGAAGACCAAGTGGGTGCAGGGGCGGACCGACAGCGCCGGCTGGATCGACTTCCCGGACACCGGCATCGAGGTGTTCCACGGCCCGAACCGGGACCTGGGCACGGTGGACGCGGACACGGTGAAGTCGCGGCAGGTGCGGGGTCGGGGCGAGGCCGACGGCGGGATCGAGTTCCCGGCGAGCGGCATCAACGTCTTCCACGGCCCGCAGCAGGAGGCGGGCACCGTCTCCGCCCACCGGGCCGACGTGACCGGCGTCAACACCGCGTGGGTGCAGGGCCGGGACGGCAGCGCCGGGTGGATCGAGTTCCCGCCTGCGGGCGTCAACGTGTTCCAGGGTGCCGGGAGCCGGCAGTGGGGGACCGTCGCGGCCGGCAAGGCGGACCTGGACGACCTGGTCACCGCCCGCGCGCTGGTGAAGGAGCGGCTGACCGTCCAGGGCGGGCTGACGGTCGGTGACGTGCTGGAGACCCAGCAGGGCCCGTCCCGCCTGATCGTCCACGGCCGGCTGGAGGCGGGCGAGGAGGTGCGCGCCGGCCGCAACCTGGTGGTCGACGGCGACCTCACCGTCCACGGCGACGTGCATCCGCTGCGGAACCTGGAGGTCGGCGGCACGGTCACCGCGAGCGACCTGACGATCGGCGGCAAGCTGACGACCAGCGGTGGGTACGCCCTCACCGTCCACGGCGAGTCGGTCTTCGAGGACAAGGTGAACGCCAACGAGAACCTGTCGGTCCGCAGCGGCGGCGAGTGGATCCTGCACGTCAGCGAGGAGAAGGTGTCGGTCCGCGAGCACTTCCGGGTCGGCGGGGAGTCGGCCTTCCACGGGAAGGTCAACGCCAACGACCACCTGTCGGTCCGCAGCAAGACCGCCGGGTGGATCCTGCACACAGGCGACGAGAAGGTGGCGATCCAGGCCGACCTGAGGGTCCACGGGAACCTGCACGCCGACAGCTGAGTACGTCGTCACGCTTCGTGCCGAACCGGCGTCACTGCGTGAGAGACTGGCGCCGTCAGCGTGATCCGCGTGCAAGGAGAAGACATGGCCGAGCGCCAGAACGGCACCGTGAAGTGGTTCAACGACGAGAAGGGCTACGGCTTCATCACCCCGGAGTCCGGTCCCGACCTGTTCGTGCACTTCAGGGCGATCGAGGGGAGCGGCTTCAAGTCCCTCGTCGAGGGCCAGAAGGTGACGTTCGAGGCGGTCCAGGGCCAGAAGGGGATGCAGGCCGACAAGGTCCAGGTCGCCGGCTAGGCCGGGAGGAAACGGGTCGGGGTCCACGCACGCGCGTGGGCCCCGACCGGCTTTCCGGGGGTCGCCGAGAATAGTAGCCATGAACATAGTAGCCATGTACGGTATCCGTCATGAGTTCAGCAGCAGAGCGTGCCACCGCAGGGTTCCTGGTATGGCGGCTGTCGATGAAATGGCGGGTGGCGGTCGACCGGGCACTCGCGCCACTGGGGCTGACGCACGCCCAGTACGCGCTGGTGGCGTCGCTGCACGGCCTGGCGCGCTCCGGGGAACAACCGAGCCAGCGTCAGCTCGCGGACCACACCGGACTGGAGCCGCTCTACGTCTCGAAGCTCGCTCGAACCCTGGAGGCGGCCGGCATGCTCGCCCGCACCCGGGACCCGCGCGATCCGCGCGCCATGCGGCTGGCCCTCACCGAGCAGGGGCTCGACGTCACCCGCCGCGCCATCACCGTGATCCAGCAGCTGCTGGACCAGCTGCTGGCGCCGCTCGGGGGTCAGGACAGCGCGCGGACGCGGCAGTTCAAGGACGAGCTGGCGACCCTGCTGGACACACCCCTCGATCCGCACACCGTCCAGGACAAGGAGCAGTCATGACCAGCACCGCCGCATCCGCCGTCAACGGCCGGGTGGTCGCCCTGGCCCACTACGCGTCCCGCGCGCTGCTCGAAGCCGCGCTGGCCCGCCATGGCCTCACCTTCGAGCAGAACGTCGCGCTCCGGACCGTCGCCCAGGCCGGCGGCTCCCTCGGTCGGGAGGCCCTCGTCGGCGAGGTCGTCGGCTTCCTGAAGGCCCCCGAGCCGGCCGTGCGCGCCGTGCTCGACGGGATGGTGGCCACCGGGCTGCTGGAGGAGGACCCGGCGGAGGTGTCCCGGCTGCGATTCACGGGCGCCGGCCGGGCGCTGGCCGATGACACCGGCGCGGAGGGAGCCGGGATCGCCGCCCGCCTCTACGCCGGCATCCCGACCGAGGACCTCGCCGTCGCGGGGCGCGTGCTGGCCCTGGCCACCGACCGGGCCAACGCCGAACTGGCCGCACGCCGCTGATCGGGATGGGCGCGACACGCCACCGACGGGTGTTTTTTCCTTGACAAATTTTTTTGTCGGTTGCACTCTTGAGGCGTGCTGGACGTCGCTGTGATCGAAGAACCCGCCGCGGCCGAGGCGTCCCTGGACCCCATCCGGTCCCGGATCCTCGCCGCCCTGGCCGAGCCCGGCTCGGCCGCCATGCTGGCCGGTCGGCTGGGCCTGCCCCGGCAGAAGGTCAACTACCACCTGAAGGAGCTGGAGCGGCACGGACTGGTCGAACTCGCCGAGGAACGGCGCAAGGGCAATGTCACCGAACGGGTGTACCGCGCCACCGCCGCCTCCTACGTGATCTCGCCCGCCGTGCTGGCCGCCGTGAGCCCGGACCCGTCCCGCTCGCCCGACCAGCTCTCCGCCCGGTGGCTGCTGGCGCTGGGCTCCCGGTTGGTGCAGGAGGTGGGCACGCTGCTCACCGGCGCCGCCCGGGCCCGGCGGCGGGTCGCCACGTTCGGCATCGACGCGCAGGTGCGGTTCGCCTCCGCGGCCGACCGCACCGCCTTCGCCGACGACCTCGCCCAGGCGGTGGCCGTCCTGGTCGGCCGCTACCACGACGAGTCCGCCACCGGCGGCCGCACCCACCGGGTGGTCGTCGGGCTCCACCAGATCCCCGCCGCCCCCGACCCCGCACCGGCCCCCGCGCCGGGCGACCCCGCCACCGCCGTCGAACCAGGACCGGAGCACGCACGATGACCCACCCGTTCGAGATCGAGCTGGAGACCGTCCTGCCGGCGAGCCCGGAGGAGGTCTGGGCGGCGATCGCCACCGGACCGGGCCTGGACTCCTGGTTCATGGGCCGCAACGAACTGGACCCGCGCGAGGGCGGCACCGCCACCATGGAGATCGGCGGCCACCGCGAGGACGCGGTGATCACCGCCTACGAGCCCGGCAAGCGCCTGGCCACCCGCACCGCCACCGCCGAGAACGGCCGTTTCATTGCCTTCGAGTACCTCATCGAGGGCCGCGAGGGCGGCGCCACCGTGCTCCGTGTCGTGCACAGCGGCCTGCTCGGCGACGACTGGGAGGACGAGTACGACGCGCTGCGCAGCGGCTGGCCGTTCCACCTGCACACCCTGCGCGAGTACCTCGTCCACTTCCCCGGCCGCATCGGCGCCCCGGTCTTCGCGGTCGCCCCGGTGCCCGGGCGGCCGGCGGAGGAGCTCCGCGCGGCACTGGCCCGCGCCCTCGCCCTGCCGCAGCCGCCCGCCGTCGGCGCGCGACTGCACGTCGAGCCCGCCGGACTGCCGACGCTGGACGGCGAGGTGGTCTGGGCGGACGGCGGGCGCTTCGCCGTCCGTGCCGCCGACGGCCTCTACACCTTCCACCACGGCGCCGGACTGGTCCTGATGTTCCACCACCTCTTCGGCCCCCGGCCGGAGGGCGTCGAGGCCGCCTGGCAGCAGTGGCTGACGGGCGCGCTCGCCTGATCCACCGTCCCTTGCCATCGACCACCGTTCATCACCGCTCACCACCGCTCAGCGAGGAACCACCATGCGCACCCTGATCAGCACCGCGTTCATCTCCCTCGACGGCGTCGTCGAGGGCCCCGGCGGTGAACCCGGCTACCGCAACTCCGGCTGGACCTTCAAGGACATCGAGTTCGTCCCCGAGGCGTACGAGATCAAGGGGCGGGAACAGGAGGAGGCCACCGCGGTGCTGCTCGGCCGGGTCAGCTACCAGGCCTTCAGCCCCGTGTGGCCGGACATGGCGGAGTTCGCCCGCTACAAGGAGCTGCCGAAGTACGTCGTCTCCACCACCCTCACCGAGGACGACCTGGTGGCGAACTGGGGCGAGACCACCATCCTGCGCTCGCTCGACGAGGTCGCCGCCCTGAAGGAGACCGAGGGCGGCCCGATCATCGTCCACGGCAGCGCGGCCCTCAACCGGGCGCTCTCCGACGCCGGCCTCGTCGACCGCTACCACCTGCTCGTCTACCCGCTGCTGCTGGGCGCCGGCAAGCGTCTGTTCAGCGGCACGGACAAGGACGCCCAGAAGCTGAAGCTGGTCGAGCACGCGGTCTACTCCAACGGCCTGCAGAAGCAGGTCTTCGACGTGGTCCGCTGACGCCGCGCGTCCTTCGGGACCGCCACCCGGCACCGCCGCCCGGAGCGTCACGGCTCCCGCATACCCCGGGCGGCCCGGGTGCCCGCCACCAGCTCGGCCACCGCCGCCCGGGCCGGCTCCTGCGCGTGCGGCAGGGGGAGCTGCCGCACGGCGTCCTCCAGCCAGTCGGGGTCGCCGAGCAGCGCGGCCTCCCTTCGGCGTTCATCGGCGCTCCTCGGGGCAGTCGGCATCCACGTGCCGACCGGACTTCCCGGCTCACCTCCGGCCGAGGATGCCCCCCGGCCCCGTTCCGGTGGGCCCGGCGGGGTGGCAGCATGCGGGGATGACTGATCATCAGAACATCGTCGTGCCGCTGGTGAGTTACGACATGGCCGAGATCCTCGGTGACACCCCGGACGCGTTCGGGGTGGCCGGGCTGGGGTTCACCTGGCGGTCCAAGGAGCACCACGTCGGGATCCGCGCGGAACCGGAGGGGCGGCTCGTCGCGCACGCCGGGCTGGTCGTCCTGCCGCTGTCGGCGGGCGGGCGGCGCATGGACGTCGTCGGGCTGGGCGGGGTGGCCGTCGCCGCCGAGCGGCGCGGGCAGGGTCTCGCCCGCGCGGTGGTGGACGGCGCGCTGGTCCGCGCCCGCACGCTGGGGCCGCGGGTGGCGATCCTGTTCTGCCTCCCCGAGGTGGCCGGCCTCTACGCGCGCCTCGGGTGGCGCCCGGTGGAGGGGCCCGTCGAGGTCGAGCAGCCCGCCGGCCCGGTGGTGATGCCGCTGCGCTCGATGTGGTTCCCGTTGCACGAGGGCGCGCAGTGGCCGGAGGGCGCCGTGCGGCTGCACTCCCTGCCGATGTGAGTGCGGGCGCCATCTGCGGCAACGGGGCGTGACGGGCGCGATGGGCGCCCGGTGGGGCGCGCGAACGGACGGGTTGTCGGTGCCGCGTGCGATGCTGGACCCGTGGTGTTCGATTTTGAGGCCGAGCTCTGGATCTGGGACGCCCGGCGCGCCGACAGCTGGACCTTCGTCAGCCTGCCCGTCGAGGCGTCCGAGGAGATCCGCGACGTGGCCGCCGGGCCACGCCGCGGTTTCGGCTCGCTGCGGGTGCGGGTCACCCTCGGTGGCAGCACCTGGCAGACGTCGATCTTCCCGGACAGCACCCGCGGCTGCTACGTGCTGCCCGTCAAACGCGCCGTCCGCACGGCCGAGGACCTCGAACCGGGCGACGTCGCCGCCGTCACCGTCGAGCTCATCGACCTCTGAACGGCCCCCTGGACGGACGGGCCCGCTACAGCTCCCGCCGGTCCTGGTACGTCTCGTGGGTCGGCCGGTAGCCCAGAGCGTCGTTGACCCTGCGCATCGGAGAGTTGTCCTCGGCGGTGTCGGTCACCAGGCCGGCCGGCAGCGGGTGACGGCCGCGCACCCGGCGTTCCGTCCTCGGCCGGTGCCACCACGGCCCGCCGTCCCTCGGCGTGGTCTCCACCAGCCGCGAGCCGACGCCTTGGCGCCGCTCCGCCGGGTGCACCCGTACCGCCGGTTCGGTCAGTGGGGTGATGCGCGCATCGACAAGTTCTCTCCAGGTGGGGCAGGCCGGGGGTACAGCTAGCTGCACCCCCGTTGGGCAGCTACCCGCAATGGCCGAAGGCCCGCGGAACGGAAGAGTCGACGCCGAAGGAACCACGCGATCGAGCGGACCGGAAGGCGGACGACATGCGGGTACGGACAGAGCGGGGACCGGCGGAGCGGGCACGGGCGGAGCGGGGACAGCGGGCGCCGTGGAAGGCGGAGGCGGCGGTGTTCCTCGCCGTCGCCTTCCCCGCCGCCGGCGCGCTGGGCGCGCTCCAGCCGGCGACCGGGATCCCGGACGAGATCGTCCAACTCACCCAGTTCGGCCCGGCCGCCGGGGTCCTGGTGGCGGCGCTGGTGTGGCAGGAGCGGATCCGGGGGCGGCTGGCCGGGACGGGAATCGGCAAGCGGGCTGCCCGGGACGACACCGCGTGGGCGGGCCCGGGCCGCTCCGGGCGGCTGCTGCTGCTCACCGCGCCGCTCATCATCCTGCTGGCCGCCGGGGCCTACAGCCTGCTGGACGGTGACGCCCGGCTGACCGACCCCCGCTCCCTCGCCCACCCGTTCACGCTGATCGTGCTGGCCCAGCTGGTCGGGGCCTGTGGCGAGGAGATCGGCTGGCGCTGCTACCTCCAGCCGCTGCTGCGCACCCGCTTCGGGCCCGTCACCTCCTCGGTGGCGGTGGGCCTGCTCTGGGGCGCTTGGCACGTGCAGGTGTTCGCGCAGCGGCCCGCGTACGCGGGCGGCTTCCTGCTCGCCACGGTGGCGATGTCGGTCGTGCTCGGGCTGGGCCTGGAGGGCGTGCGGGCGAACCGGCTGCTGCTCGCCGGCGGCTTCCACACCCTGGTGAACCTGGGGATGCTGCTGACGATGGACGAGGAGGACGGCACGGTGCTGCCCATGGTGCTGTTCGGCGCCGCGTGCCTGGTGGCGGCGGTGCCGTGGGTGCTGCGGGCCCGGCGGCGCGGCGCGGTGGACGGCGCGGCGGGCAGCGTGGCGGACGGGACGGCGTGTTCGTTGGCGGGCCCGGCGGACGACACCAGGCCGTACCGGGGCGAGGCGCCGTCGGTCGCGCCGGATAGGATCCCGGCGGCGCGGCACGGGGCGCGCTGAGGTGACGGAGCGACGGGCGGACATGGCGGCGGGGCGGGGCGGGGCGGCAGAGGCCGGCGCGGGGGCGGTGCCCACGGCGCGCGCCCAGGTGCGCGCGCTGGCCCGCTGCCAGCTGCTCTCGCTGTACTCCCTCGCGGTGAGCGCGGTCGGCGCGCTGGTGACGGTGACGCTGATGCTGCTCCCGATCGGGGCGGGCCGGCTGCTGTTGCCGGGCGCGGCGACGGCGCTGCGCCGGCTGTCCGACCGCTACCGCTCCTGGACGGAGCGCTGGACGGGCACCAGGATCAGCCCGCCCGAGCCCCTGCCGCCCGCCGAGGGCCCGCGCGGCCGGCGGGCCGTGGGCATCCTCGGTGACGACGGCTTCTGGCGGGACCTCAGGTGGTCGTGGCTGGAGCCCTGGACCGGCGGGCTGCTGGCCGCGGTGCCGCTCGGGCTGGTCGAGTTCGGGCTGTTCGGCGCGGTCGTCCAGCCCTTCGTCTGGCCGTGGCTCGGCCCCAGCAACTGGTACGCCTTCGTGCTCGTCGACTCCACCCCCTCGATGCTCGCCGCCGCCGTGCTCGGCCTGCTGTTCACCGGGGCGGGCCTGCGGCTGGCGCCCGCCGCGCTGGAACTGCACGCCCGCTGGAGCTCCCGGGCGCTCTCCGCGCCGTACAGCACCGAGCTGGAGCGGCGGATCGAGCACTTGACCGACACCCGTGCCGAGGCGCTGGACGAGCGGGCGGACGAACTGCGGCGCATCGAGCGGGACCTGCACGACGGCGCCCAGGCCCGGCTGGTCGCCGTCGGCATGGCGCTGGACGAGGCGACCCGGCTGCTGGACACCGACCCGGGCGGCGCCCGGGCACTCCTGACGGAGGTGCGGGCCGGCTCGGCGCGGGCCCTGCAGGACCTCCGCGACCTGGTCCACGGCATCCACCCGCCGATCCTCACCGACCGCGGCCTCGGCGACGCCGTCCGCTCCCTCGCCCTGGACAGCTTCCTCGACGTGCACGTCTCGGCCGAGCTGCCGGGGCGCCTCCCGGTACCGGTCGAGACCGCCGGCTACTTCGCCGTCGCCGAACTGCTCGCCAACGCGGCCAAGCACTCCGGCGGCCGCGAGGTGACGGTCCGCCTGACGCACGCGGACGGCACCCTGCGCGCGGTCGTCGAGGACGACGGCCACGGCGGTGCCCGGCTCGACCGGGGCACCGGCCTGCGCGGCGTGGTGCGCAGGCTGAGTACCGTCGACGGCACCCTCGCCCTGCACAGCCCGCCGGGCGGCCCGACCACCGTGACCCTGGAGATACCGTGCGAGATCCGCTGCGAGAACCCCTGCGCGTCGTCCTCGCCGAAGACCTCTTCCTCCTCCGGGACGGCTTGATCCGCACGCTCCAGGAGCACGGCTGCGAGGTGGTCGCCGCCGTCGACAACGGGCCGGCCCTGCTGCGCGCGCTGCGCGAGCAGGAGCCGGACGTCGCCGTGGTCGACATCCGGCTGCCGCCGAGCTTCACCGACGAGGGGCTGCGCGCCACCCTGGAGGCGCGCCGGACGCGGCCCGGGCTGCCGGTGCTGATCCTCTCCCAGTACGTCGACCAGCTCTACGCGCAGGAGTTGCTGGCCGGCGGCCAGGGCGCGATCGGCTACCTGCTGAAGGACCGGGTCACCCACACCGCCCAGTTCGTGGACGCGGTGCGGACCGTCGCGGGCGGCGGCACGGTGATGGACCCGCAGGTCATCGCCAAGCTGCTGGCCCGCAGCGACGCCCGGGGCAACACCGCCGAGCTCACCCCGCGCGAGCACGAGGTGCTGCGGCTGATGGCCGAGGGCCGTTCCAACGCCGCGATCATGCACACCCTGCACATCGGGGAGAGCGCCGTCGCCAAGCACACCGCGAGCATCTTCGCCAAGCTCCGCATCGAGGCCTCCGCCGACGACAACCGCCGCGTCCTCGCCGTCCTCGCCTACCTCAAGCGATGACGGCCCGTCAGTTCGCCCACGACGCTTGACCTCACATCGATGTGAAGGTTGAGGATGACGCCATGACCGATGATCAGAACGGACCGACGAAGAACGTCACCGCCGCAGTCCCCGCCGCCGTCCCCGTGGCCGTGCTCGGCCTCGGCCTGATGGGGCGGGCCCTGGCCGCGGCCTTCCTGCGCGCGGGGCACCCCACCGCGGTGTGGAACCGCACGCCCGGCAAGGCCGCCGAACTCGCCGACGGGGGAGCCCGCCCCGCCGCCTCGCCCGAGGAGGCGGTGGCCGCCGCCGAGCTGGTGGTGGTCTGCGTCTCCGACCACGCCGCCGTCCGCGACCTGCTCGACCGCCTCGACGCCGCCGGCCCGGGCCTGCTGGCCGGCCGCGTCCTGGTCGACCTGACCTCCGGCACCGCCGCGTCGGCCCGGGCGAACGCCGAACGGGTGGCCGCCACGGGCGGCGGGTACCTGGACGGCGTGATCCTGGCCGTGCCGCCGGCCGTCGGCACGCCCGAGGCCGTGGTGCTCTACGGCGGCGCCCATGCCGACTTCGAGCGGTACGCGCCCGCGCTGCGCCGCCTCGCCCCGGACGGCACCACCCACCTGGGCGAGGACCACGGCCTGCCCGCGCTGCACGACTCCGCCGTGCTCGCCCTGATGTGGAGCGTCCTGAACGGCTTCCTGCACGGCGCCGCGCTGCTGGGCGCGGCGGGCGTGGACGCCAAGGCCTTCGCCCCGCTCGCCGCCCGCTCGACCGTCACGGTGGCCGGCTGGCTGGCCGGGTACGCCGAGCAGATCGACGCCGGCGCCTACCCGGCCGAGGACGCCGCCCTGGACACCCACATCGCCGCGATGGACCACCTCGCCGAGGAGAGCGCGGCCCTCGGCGTGAGCACCGAACTCCCGGCGTTCATCCGGGAGCTGGCGGGTCGTGCGCTGGCCGCCGGGCGGGGCGGCGAGAGCTACGCCGCGCTGGTCGAGCAGTTCCGCGGTCCTGCGCCCTCCGCGGGACCGGGCGACGGAGAATGACCGCCATGACGACCGACTTCGACCCCCGCACCCTGCTCGCCGAGAGCCGCCTCGGCGTGCTGGCCACGATCAAGTCCGACGGGCGGCCCCAGCTCTCGCCCGTGATGCCGTACTACGACCGGGACGCCGAGCGGCTCTACGTCTCGATGGCGGAGGGCCGCGCCAAGGTGACCAATCTGCGCCGCGACCCGCGTGCCGCTCTGGAGGTGACCCGTGCCGACGGCCGCGCCTGGGCCACCGCCGAGGGCGCGGTCACCCTGCTCGGCCCGTCCACCGACCCGGCGGGGCCGGAGGTGGAGGCGTTGGTCGACTACTACCGGCGCGCCGCCGGCGAGCACCCGGACTGGGACGAGTACCGCGCCGCCATGGTCGCCGAGCGGCGCGTCCTGATGGTCCTCGCCGTCGACCACGTCTACGGCGCCCGGCTCGGCTGACACCCCCCAAGGACGCCCCCCCCGGGGGCGAAACAACACCCGCACCCCGGCGGCGCCCGCCGTCCGCCGTCCCCGTCCACCGGGGGCGCCGGTCAGCCGCGGGCGTCGGCCGGGGAGACCGGTCGGTGCATGGTGGTGACGGCCCCGAAGCCCAGGAGCGGGCGCAGGTACGGCGTCCGCGTGGTGCGGACGGCCGTGAAACCGCGCCGCTCGTAGAGCGCGCGGGCCCGCGGATTGACGTCGATGACGTCGAGGCGGACGCGGTGGCAGCCGTGCTCGGCGGCGACCGCCGCGACCTCGGCGAGCAGCCGTCCGCCGATGCCCAGGCCGCGCCGCCCGGCGTCCACCGCGATGCCGTCCATCACCAGCTCGCCCGGCTCGGGGCCGCGGCCGAAGAGGGCGAGCACGGCCAGCCGGGGCAGGCCCCGGAACGCGCCGTAGGCGGAGAGCACGTCCCCGACGTCGCCGCCGGTCAGGCCGCGGCCGCCGAGCTGGTAGCCCGCCACACCGACCACCTCCCCGCCGTGCTCGGCCATGATGCCGCGGTCGTGGTGGAGGTGCTCGGCGATGAACGCCTGCCCCGCCCCGGGCGGGCCGAGCGCCGGGCCGAGTTTGCGGCCGAAGGCCTCCCAGTACAGCGCGGCGACCCGCGCCTCCGCTCCGGCCGGTATCGCGCGCAGCAGCGTCGGACCGCCGTTCCCGTCCGTGGTTCCCATGGTGTGCGCCCCTCTCGCCCGAACTTGCGTGATCGAGCATATAACGTTCATGCTCGAAACGAGAGTTTCCATGGCGATAGCTTTTGGAGGGGATTCCATGGATCGGACCCGACCCGCGACGACCACGACCAGCACCACCACCGCCGACCCGGACCGGGGGAGGGCCGGACCGGCGCGGCTCGCCGACGTCGACGCGCTGCGCGGCTTCGCGCTGTTCGGCATCCTGACCGTCAACATCACCTACCTCGCCTCCGCCTACCACGGCACCGGCGTCGACGAGCCGGGCCTCGGTTCGGCACTCGACACCGGCGTGCGGGCCGTGGTGGCGCTGCTGTTCGAGGCCAAGTTCTTCCTGCTGTTCTCGTTCCTCTTCGGCTACAGCTTCACCCTGCAGCTCGACTCCGCCGAACGCCGCGGCGCCCGCTTCACCCCGCGCTTCCTGCGCCGCCTGGCCGGCCTGTTCGTGCTCGGGGTGCTGCACGCCGTGCTGCTCTTCCCCGGCGACATCCTCACCACCTACGCGGTGCTCGGGCTGATCCTGCTCGCGCTGCACCGGATCCGGCCGCGCACCGCGGTGCGCACGGCCGTCGTGCTGTTCACGGTGACCTCCACCGCCTACCTGCTGCTCGCACTGGCCCTGCGCGGCGCCGACGGCGGGGACCCGGCGGCCGTCGCGGCCGATGCGCAGCGGGCCACCGAGGCCCTGCGCGGCGGCTTCGGGTCGGTGGTCGGGGCGCACCTCGACCAGCTGCCGAGCGTGGTGTTCCTGCTGGTGTTCTTCCAGGCCCCGGCGGCCCTCGCGGCCTTCCTGCTCGGGCTGGCGGCCGGCCGGCACCGGGCGCTGGGCGACCTCGCCCGGCACGAGCGGACGCTGCGCCGGCTGCAGGCGGTGGGCTTCCCGCTGGGGCTGCTCGGCGCGGGCGTCTACACCTGGTCGGCGCTCGCCCACCCCGGCGTCTCCGCGCAGGTGTTCGCGCTCGGGGTGGACGTGATCACCGCGCCGATGCTGGCCGCCGCGTACGCGGCCACCGTGCTGCGGCTCGCCCGGGGGCGGCACGGCCGGCGGCTGGTGGCGGTGCTGGCGCCGCCCGGGCGGATGACGCTGACCAACTACCTGACGCAGTCGCTGGTCTGCGTGCTCGTGTTCACCGGGGTGGGGGCCGGGCTGGTCGGGCGGGTGGCGCCGGCGGGGGTGGCACTGATCGGCGTCGCGCTGTTCGCGGTGCAGGCGGTGTGCTGCCGCTGGTGGCTGGCCCGGCACCCGTACGGGCCGGTGGAGTGGCTGCTGCGCGCGCTCACCACGCTGTCCCGGCCGCGCTGGCGCGGCGCGGCGGACGGTGCCGTGGGTGCTGCGGCGGCGGGGGCCGGGCGGACGGCGCCGCCCGGCCCCCGCGAACCGCTCAGCTGAAGTCCAGCGAGCCCGTCCGGGTCCGCTTGAGCTCGAAGAACGCCGGGTTCCCGGCCAGCAGCCGCACGCCGTCGAAGACCCGGACGGCCTCCTCGCCGCGCGGTATCGCGTTGAGCACCGGCCCGAAGAACGCGGTGCCGTCGACGTGGATGGTCGGGGTGCCGACCTCCTCGCCGACCGGGTCCATGCCGGCGTGGTGGCTGCGGCGCAGCGCCTCGTCCCAGTCAGTGGTGTGCGCGGCCTCCGCCAGCTCCTCCGGGAGGCCGGTCTCGGCCAGCGCCTCCCGGACGAGCTTGTCGTCGGCCTCCCGGTCCTGGACGTGCAGCCGGGTGCCGAGCGCGGTGTAGAGGTCGCGCAGCACCTCGACGCCGTGCTGCTCGGCGGCGGCGACGCAGACCCGGACCGGGCCCCAGCCGGTGGAGAGCAGTCGCCGGTAGCGCTCGGGCAGGTCCTCGCGGCCCTCGTTGAGCACGGACAGGCTCATCACCCGGAAGGTGAGGTCGAGGTCCCGGTGCTTCTCGACCTCCAGGATCCAGCGGGAGGTGATCCAGGCGAAGGGGCAGACGGGATCGAAGTAGAAGTCCACGGTGTTGGTCACCCGGCCGAGCGTAGGGGCTCGGCGGACCGCCGGGAAGGGCCGGTTCGGTGCGGAATTCCTGGGCCACTTGCCGGACCGGCCCGTCCGGCGCGCGCCGGGGGCGCCCGCGACGCGCCCGGGCGGCAAAACCACCCCGATCGGTGACGTTCCGTCAGCGCCCCTGGTGGGCGGCCTCCCTCTCGCCCATGAATCTCTTCCGCCATTCGAGTGAATTCACGGCTTCCAATGTTTTCGATCATGGGCGACTATGCTGCCGCCCCGTCAGGCCCTCGCGAAGCCCTCGCGATGGGCGGTGAGGGACGAGGGCGGGAGCCGAGAAGATGATGGGACCGGCGCATTCGTTGTCCGGCGCGGCGGCGTGGCTGGGCGTGGGGGCGATCGCGGAGGCCATGGGTGAGCCGATGCCCTGGCCGGTGCTGCTGACGGGGGCGCTGATCTGCGCGGGCGCCGCGCTGGCGCCGGACCTCGACCACAAGGCGGCGACCATATCCCGGGCGTTCGGCCCGGTGTCGCGCGTCCTCTGCGAGGTGATCGACAACCTCTCCTACGCCGTCTACAGGGCGACCCGCAGCAGGCACGACCCGCGCCGCTCCGGCGGCCACCGCACCCTGACCCACACCTGGCTCTGGGCGGTGCTCTGCGGCGCCGGCGCCTCGGCCGTCACCGTGTACGGCGGACGCTGGGGCGTGCTGGTGGTGCTCTTCGTGCACATGGTGCTGGCGATCGACGGTCTGCTCTGGCGTCAGGCCCGGGGCTCCAGCGACGTGCTGGTCTGGCTGCTCGGCGCGGCCGGCACCTGGGTGATCACCGGCGTGCTGGACGAGCCGGGCAACGGTGCGCTCTGGCTGTTCGACCAGCCGGGGCAGGAGTACCTGTGGATCGGCCTGCCGATCACCCTCGGCGCGCTGGTGCACTGCCTGGGCGACGCGCTGACCGTCTCGGGCTGCCCGGTGCTCTGGCCGATCCCGATCGGGCGCAAGCGCTGGTACCCGCTGGGGCCGCCGAAGGGCATGCGCTTCCGGGCCGGCAGCTGGGTGGAGCTGAAGGTGCTGATGCCGGTGTTCATGGGCGCCGGCGGACTGTGCGCGGTGGGGGCGCTCGGCTACTTCGGCTGAGCGGGCCGCCGCGCGGTGACGCCGTGCGGTGACAGCGGGCGGTGACAGCGTGCGGTGACGCCGTGCGAACGGGCCCCGCACCGGGCGGGATCTCCTCCGGTGCGGGGCCCGTTCGCGTGCCGGGCGCGGGGTCAGTGCTGGTGGCCCGCGCCGTCGTGACCGGCCGGCGCGGTGCCGGGCGCCTCTGCGGCGGGCGCCCCTGCGGCACCCGCCCCGGTGGCGGCGGGTGCCGGGGTGCCGCCCACCGGGAGGGTGAACGCGGCGGTGTGCACGGTGCCCTGGTGCTGGAAGTCCAGGAAGAGCCGGTACTCGCCGCCGCTGGGCGCCGTGGTGGTGAAGGTGATCGCCGGACCGCCGGCCGTCGCGGCGCCCTCGGGCAGGTGGCCGTCGGGGTGGACGTGCAGATAGGCGAGGTCCCCGGCGCGCAGCGCGACCAGGTGGCCGGCCGCGCCGAGGTAGGGCTGGAGGTCGGTGACGGGCCGGCCGTCCCGGCCGACGTTCAGCGTCAGCTGCCCGGCCCGGCCCGGGGCGAGCTCGCCGTCCAGGGTGACGGTGTAGCCGTCGACGGTGACGGTCCGGCCGGTCGCCGGCAGCGGGGCCGGGCGCAGCTCGCCGGCGGCGTGCAGGTCGGCGCCCAGGGTCAGGCCCTCGGCGGCGTCGGCCGGGGTGAAGTCGGCGAACACCCGGTACTCCCCGGCGGCCGGCAGGGCGACGGGCGCGCTCCAGGTGCCGTCGGCGGCGCGGACGGGGTGCAGGTGCTGGAAGGTGGCGAGGTCGCGCGGGGCGACGATCAGATGCAGTTCCTTCTCGTGGGCCGGGCGGTAGTCGGTGACCGGGCGGCCGTCGGCGCCGAGGATGCGGAACCTCAGCTCGGTCGGGGCGCCGGCGGTGACGAAGGGGTTCTCCAGGGCGAGGGTGTAGCCGCGTTCGGAGACCTGGAGGCCGCCGGGGAGCTGTTCGGCGGCTGCCGCACCCGTGCTCGCGACGGGGGCCGGGGCGTGCCCGGCGTGCGCGGCGGTGGCGGGGCGCGGGGCGGGCTTCCCGTCGCCGGTCAGGTGGCCGACGCCGTACGCGGCGCCGAAGGCGGTGGTCACCCCGGTGGCGAAGGCGGCGATCTTCAGTGCGGTGTTCATGGCGGACTCCTGGCGGCGCGGGCGCGGGCGCGGGTGTGGGGGCGGGCGGACAGAGGCTGGACGGGGCGGGCTCGGCGGGTGGGCCTCAGGCCCGCATCAGGCGGGCGATCGCCTGCGAGGCCTCGGCGACCTTGGCGTCGGCCTCGGCGCCGCCCTTGGCGATGGCGTCCTGCACGCAGTGGCCGAGGTGGTCGTCGAGCAGTTGGAGCGCCACCGACTGGAGCGCCTTGGTGACGGCCGAGACCTGGGTGAGCACCTCGATGCAGTAGCTGTCCGAGTCGACCATCCGCTGCAGTCCGCGGATCTGGCCCTCGACCCGGCGCAGTCTGCGCTGCACCTGGTCCTTCTCGTGGTGGTAGCCGTTCATGGGAATCTCCCCGGATCGTCGAGCTGGTCCTCCGACGCCCTCGATTAGATACCCCTGGGGGGTATGGAGTCAAGGACGGTCCGAGGCGGTCGAGAGGTTGCATGGCATACCCCCCAGGGGTATAAAGGAACCACCGCAAGGGGATACCCCCACTGGGTATCACCACGATGCTGCCGACCTCACGGAGGAACCCATGTCCTGCTGCTCCAGCGACGGCACCTGCTCCACCGGCGCGACCGTCACCGTCGACCCCGCCGCCGTCACCACCGTCACCACCGTCTACGCCGTCGCCGGAATGACCTGCGGCCACTGCGAGCAGGCCGTCGGCGAGGCGGTCTCCGCCCTCCCCGGCGTCACCGCCGTGCGCGTCGACGTCCCGGCCGGCCTGGTCACCGTCTCCGCCGAGGCGGAGCTGGACGAGGCGGCCCTGCGCGCCGCCGTCGACGACGCCGGCTACGAGCTCGCCGGCCGGGCCTGACCGCCCGGCGGGCCCGGGGTCCGACGCCCCCGCCGCAACGCCCGCCCGAACCCCCTGGGGGTATCGGGCCCCGGAATCCCGACCCGCCGCACCGCCTCACCGACGACCCACGAGGAGCCCAGATGACCACCCAGGCACCCGCCTCCACCGAGGTGGAACTCCAGATCGGCGGCATGACCTGCGCCTCGTGCGCCGCCCGGATCGAGAAGAAGCTCAACCGCATGGACGGTGTCACCGCCACCGTCAACTACGCCACCGAGAAGGCCAAGGTGAGTGTCACCGGCGCCGTCGAGGTCGCCGATCTGATCGCCACCGTCGAGGCCACCGGCTACACCGCCGCCGTGCCCCGCCCCGCCACCGCCGAGCCCGCCGGCCCGGACGGCGGTGCCGAGCCCGCCGACGAACTCGCCCCGCTGCGCCGGCGGCTGATCACCGCGCTCGCCCTGGCCGTCCCGGTCATCGCGATGGCGATGGTCCCGGCCCTCCAGTTCGACAACTGGCAGTGGCTCTCGCTCACCCTCGCCGCCCCCGTCGTCACCTACGCCGCCTGGCCCTTCCACAAGGCCGCCTGGACCAACGCCCGGCACGGCGCCGCCACCATGGACACCCTGGTCTCGCTCGGCACCGGCGCCGCGTTCCTCTGGTCGCTGTGGGCGCTGTTCTTCGGCCACGCCGGGATGCCCGGCATGCGGCACGGCTTCGAGTTCACCATCGCCCGCTCCGACGGCTCGTCCAACATCTACCTGGAGGCCGCCGCCGGCGTCACCGCCTTCATCCTGGCCGGCCGCTACTTCGAGGCCCGTTCCAAGCGCACCGCGGGCGCCGCGCTCAAGGCGCTGCTGGAGCTCGGCGCGAAGGACGTCACCGTGCTGCGCGGCGGGGCCGAGGTCCGCGTCCCGGTCACCGAACTGACCGTCGGCGAGCTGTTCGTGGTCCGCCCCGGGGAGAAGATCGCCACCGACGGCGTGGTCGTCGAGGGCGCCTCGGCCGTCGACGCCTCGATGCTCACCGGCGAGTCCGTGCCCGTCGAGGTCGGCGTCGGCGACACCGTCACCGGCGCCACCGTCAACGCCGGCGGCCGGCTGGTCGTCCGGGCCGCCCGGGTGGGCGCCGACACCCAGCTCGCCCGGATGGCCAGGCTCGTCGAGGACGCTCAGAGCGGCAAGGCCGCCGCCCAGCGGCTCGCCGACCGGATCTCCGCCGTCTTCGTGCCGGTCGTCATCACCCTGGCCCTGGCCACCCTCGGCTACTGGCTCGGCACCGGCGAGGGCTGGACCGCCGCCTTCACCGCCGCCGTCGCGGTGCTGATCATCGCCTGCCCGTGCGCCCTCGGCCTGGCCACCCCGACCGCCCTGCTCGTCGGCACCGGCCGCGGCGCCCAACTCGGCATCCTGATCAAGGGCCCCGAGGTGCTGGAGAACACCCGCCGGGTCGACACCGTCGTCCTGGACAAGACCGGCACCGTCACCACCGGCCGGATGACCCTGCTCGCCGTACGGACCGCCGAGGGCGTCACCGAGGAGCAGGCACTGCGCCTGGCCGGCGCCCTGGAGCACGCCTCCGAGCACCCGATCGCCGCCGCCGTCGCCGGCGCGGCCGCCGAGAAGCTCGGCACCCTGCCCGCCGTCGAGGGCTTCGAGAACGTCCCCGGCCTGGGCGTCCAGGGCGTGGTGGACGGCCACGCGGTGGTCGCCGGCCGGGAGGCCCTGCTCGCCGAGCACGGCCTGCCGCTGCCCGCCGCGCTCGCCGGGGCCAAGCGCGCCGCCGAGGCCGCCGGCCGCACCGCCGTCGCGGTCGGCTGGGACGGTGCGGCCCGGGCCGTCCTGGAGGTCGCCGACGCGGTCAAGCCCACCAGCGCCGAGGCCATCGCCGAACTGCGGGCCCTCGGCCTGCGGCCGGTGCTGCTCACCGGTGACAACCGGCTGGTTGCCGAGGCGGTCGCCGCCGAGGTCGGCATCCCGGCCGAGGACGTGATCGCCGAGGTGCTGCCGCAGGACAAGGTCGCGGCGGTCCAGCGGCTGCAGGGCGAGGGCAAGGTCGTCGCGATGGTCGGCGACGGCGTCAACGACGCCGCCGCGCTCGCCCAGGCCGACCTCGGCCTCGCCATGGGCACCGGAACCGACGCCGCCATCGAGGCCGCCGACCTCACCCTGGTCCGCGGCGACCTGCGCTCGGCCGCCGACGCCATCCGGCTCTCCCGCAGGACCCTCGGCACCATCAAGAGCAACCTGTTCTGGGCCTTCGGCTACAACGTCGCCGCCCTGCCGCTGGCGGCCGCCGGCCTGCTCAACCCGATGATCGCCGGAGCGGCGATGGCCTTCTCCTCGGTCTTCGTGGTCGGCAACAGCCTGCGGCTGCGCACCTTCCGCTGACCGCCCGGCCGCCGAGCCCGGTCCCGCCGGTCTCTGGCCCGCCGACCGGGGAGCCCCCGGAACCAGCCGGTTCCGGGGGCTCCCGCACGTCCGGACGGCGCTGGCCCGATGAGGGGACACCGCCGAGGCGTTCCCGCAGGTCGGCGACCCCGTCGCATAGCCTGTCGCCCTGCCGCCGCGCCGTCGGCCGGACGGCATTCGGGGCCGTGGACAAGGGGTGCAGGGTGGCTTCCTCGGGTACGGACGGCGCGGGCGGCTTCCACCGCGCGCGCCGCAGGACGCCGGTCCCCGGCTCGGTCGCCGGCGGCACCCCGCGCGAACAGCGGTTCCGTGCCTGGCTGCTGGAGGGCCTCTCCGACCGGGCCAAGCAGCACCCCGGTCCGCACGCCCAGGCCCCCGCCGAACAGGGCCGCCCCTGGTGGCGGGTGATGTGTCTGACCGGCCTCGACTACTTCTCCACCCTCGGCTACCAGCCCGGCATCGCCGCCCTCGCGGCCGGCCTGCTCTCTCCGGTGGCCACCGTCGTGCTCGTCGTCGTCACCCTCTGCGGCGCCCTCCCCGTCTACCGCCGGGTGGCCGTGGAGAGCCCGCACGGCCAGGGCTCGATCGCGATGCTGGAACGCCTGCTCTCGTTCTGGAAGGGCAAGCTCTTCGTCCTCGCCCTGCTCGGCTTCGCCGCCACCGACTTCATGATCACCATCACCCTGTCCGCCGCCGACGCCACCGCCCACCTGGTCGAGAACCCGCACCTGAACAGCGCCCTGGCCGGCCGGCAGGTCCTGATCACCCTGGTGCTCGTCGCCCTGCTCGGAGGCGTCTTCCTCAAGGGCTTCAGCGAGGCGATCGGGCTGGCGGTCGTGCTGGTCGCGATCTACCTCTCGCTCAACGTGGTGGTCGTCATCACCGGCTTCTACCACGTCCTCAAGTCCCCGCACGTGGTCGGCGACTGGGCGGACGCGCTCACCGCCGAGCACGGCAACGTCATCGCGATGATCGGCGTCGCGCTGGTCGTCTTCCCCAAGCTGGCGCTCGGCCTGTCCGGATTCGAGACCGGCGTCGCCGTCATGCCGCACATCGAGGGCGACCCGGACGACACCGAGGAACGCCCCGTCGGCCGGATCCGCGGCGCCCGCAAGCTGCTCACCACCGCGGCCCTGATCATGAGCGTCTTCCTGATCACCACCAGCTTCATCACCACCCTGCTGATCCCCAAGGCGGCCTTCGAGCCGGGCGGCCCGGCCAACGGCAGGGCACTGGCCTACCTGGCCCACGAGTACCTCGGCAACACCTTCGGCAGTGTCTACGACCTCTCCACCATCGCCATCCTCTGGTTCGCCGGCGCCTCCGCGATGGCCGGCCTGCTCAACCTGCTGCCGCGCTACCTGCCCCGCTACGGCATGGCCCCGCACTGGGCGAAGGCGGTGCGGCCGATGGTCATCGTGCTCACCCTGATCGCCTTCCTGGTCACCTGGATCTTCGACGCCAGCGTGGACGCCCAGGGCGGCGCCTACGCCACCGGCGTGCTGGTGCTGATCAGCTCCGCCGCCATCGCCGTCACCATCGCGGCCCGCGCCGCCCGTCAGCACGGCTGGACCATCGGCTTCGCGATCATCGCGGCCGTCTTCCTCTACACCACGGCCCTCAACATCGCCGAGCGCCCGGACGGCGTGAAGATCGGCGCCTGCTTCATCGCGGCCATCATGCTGCTCTCCTTCCTCTCCCGTCTCAAGCGCGCCTTCGAACTCCGGGTCACCGACATCGTCTTCGACGAGGCCGCCGAGCGCTTCGTGCACGACTACACCCACCGTCCGCTGCGGCTGATCGCCAACGAGCCGAAGGGCCGCGGCCTCGCCGAGTACCAGCGGAAGAAGCAGCAGATCCGCGCCCACAACGACATCCCCGCCGAGGACGACCTGGTCTTCGTCGAGGTGACGGTCCGCGACCCGTCCGAGTTCGAGGCGGTGCTCACCGTGCACGGCGAGGTGCTGCACGACCGCTACCGGCTGCTCAGCCTGGAGAGCTCCAGCGTGCCCAACGCCCTCGCCGCGCTGCTGCTCGCCGTGCGCGACCGCACCGGCCAGCAGCCGCACATCTACTTCGAGTGGACCGAGGGCAATCCGTTCGCCCAGTTCCTGCGCTTCTTCCTGTTCGGCCAGGGCGAGGTCGCGCCGGTCACCCGCGAGGTCCTGCGCGAGGCGGAGCCGGACCCGGCCCGCCGGCCGCGCGTGCACGTCGGCTGAGCCCCCAGAGACCTGGGGCTTGTGCCGACGGGTCGTCAGCTGCCTAACATTGCGGCTCCACCGGCCCCACCCGCAGAGGAGCAACGCCCGTGCGCCATCGCAGGATCGGCTCGATCGCCCTCACCGGTGCCCTCGCCCTCGCCGCCCTCGGCAGCGCCCCCGCCGTCGCCTCCGCCGCCGTATCCCCGCCGTCGGGCGGCGCCCGGTACGGCGTCGAGGTGTTCGGCGAGGACGGCTCGATCGGCCGGGCCACCGTGCCCGCGGCCTCCCCGTACCTGGCCGCCGGCCGGCCCGGACTCGCGCCCGCCGCCGGGGACGGCGAGGTCACCACGATCCTGCGCAACGGCGAACCGGCGGGCAAGGTCGACGTCGTGGTCATCGGCGACGGCTACACCGCCGCCGAGCAGGACAGGTTCCGCGCCGACGCCGCCGCCAAGTGGCAGGACCTGAGCTCTGTCGAGCCCTACGCCTCCTACCGCGGCCTGTTCAACGTCTGGGCCGTCGCCACCGTCTCCGCCGAGTCCGGCATCACCGGCGACCCGGACCGGGCCACCGTCCGCCACACCGCGCTGGGCTCCTACTTCTGGTGCCAGGACATCGAGCGCCTGCTCTGCGTCGACACCGGCGCGGTCGAGAAGTACGCCGTCAAGGCGCCGGAGGCCGACCTCGTGCTCGTCGTCGCCAACACCGCCAAGTACGGCGGCGCCGGCTACAACGTCGCCTCCCCGCTCGGCTACGACGGCATCGCCACGGTCGCGGGCGGCAACCCGAGGGCCGGCCAGGTCGCCATCCACGAGACCGGCCACTCGGTCGGCAAGCTCGCCGACGAGTACTACTACGACGGTGACGACGTCTACCCGGCGGAGGAGGGCGAGCCGGAGGTGTCCAACATCAGCATGTACACCGCCGACCGGCTGGCCCGTGACCACCTCAAGTGGTACCGCTGGCTCGGCCGGACCTCGCCCGACGGGGGAGTGGTCGGCGCCTACGAGGGCGCCAGCTACTTCCCCAAGGGGCTGTACCGGCCCACCGAGAACTCGATCATGCGTTCGCTGGGCCGGCAGTTCAACCTGCCCGGGCGGGAGGCGATGATCGCCGGGTTCTACCGGCACGCCGTCCCGCTCACCAGCCCCACCCCGGCCGGCACCCCGCTCACCCGCGCCGACCGCCTCAGCATCGACCTCCCGGTCGCCGGCACCGCCCTCTCCTGGTCGGTGGACGGGCGCGAGCTCCCGCAACTGCGCGGCCGCACCGACGTCAACCTGCGCACCCTCCCGCTCCCCGGCCCGCCCGGCCGCGTGCACACCCTCACCGCCACCGCCACCGACACCACCTCGGCCGTCCTCGACCCCGCTCTGCGCCCCCGCCTCACCGCCACCCTCAGCTGGCCCGTCACCCGCTGACCCGGCCGTCGGCGCAGGAAGTCGGCGGGTCCGACTTCCTGCGCGGGGGCGGGAGCGGGGCGTCAGGTCGCTGTGAGCACGGCCTCGTCGTAGCCGGTGACGGCGGTGAAGCCGAGACGGCGGTAGAGGGGGAGGGCGGTGGGGTGGTCGGTGCGGACGTTGAGGCCGATGTGGGCGGCGCCGCCCTCCGCGAGGAGCTCGCAGAGGCGGGCCGTGCAGGCGGCGGCGAGGCCCCGGCCGCGGGCCTCCGGGTGGGTGGTGACATTGCCGATCACCGCCACCCGCCGTTCCGGGGAGGACACGTGCACCCCGGCCGTGGCGACCAGCCGGCCCGTGTCGTCCCGGATGCCGACGTACGGGCCGGTGGTCAGCATCCGCTCGTCGAACCAGTTGTCCGGGTACCCGGCGGCGAACAGGGCGAGCAGGTCGGGCAGGTCCGCCGCGCCGAGCAGCCCGGCCCCGCGTCCGAGGTGGGGCGCGAGGGCGGCGCGGTCGGTGAGCGCCATCCGCAGCATCGCCGTCCGGTGCTCGGTCCGGTAGTCCGGGGCGAGGGCGTTCACCCCGCCGGTGGTGAGGTGGGCGAGCAGACGCCGGGGCAGCACCGGCCGCATCGCCCGGAGCAGCCTGGCCAGCTCGCCGGCGCGTTCGGGCCGGGCCAGGCCGAGCAGGGTGGGCACCTCCCCGACGGCGTACAGCAGCGCCACCGGGCCGTCCGCCGACGCGGTGTACCAGGCGGTGTGCGACCAGAACGGCTCGTCCAGATCGCCGAGTTCGAAGAGGTGCAGCTCCGGGTCGCGGCCGAACCGGTCGGCGAGCGCCGCGCGGTCGTGCAGGCTGGTCAGCGGGGCGGCGAGGGAGTGCTGGGGCATCCGCCGAGCCTACGCCCGCCGCCCCGCCACCGGGTCGGCCGGGCCCGTAGGGTCGGTCGCTCGGTCGCTCGGCCGCCGCCCAGCAGCTCGGCCACCTGCGGCTCGGCGAGCACCGGCTCGGTGTACCGGTCGCCGCCGCACGGATGCAGGAACTGCTGCTCACCGCCCACGCGTTCGGCGTACACGCAGGCCGCGTCCAGCACCTGGTCGACCCCGTCGGCACGCCCCCGGAACATCCCGCGCCGCACCATCACCAGCCCGAACACCGGCGCCGGCCGCAACTCCGTCCACGGTGGTATCAGCCCGGCGCCGTCGACCCGGGAACCGGCGGTGGACTGCCGACGGCGGCTGGTGCGGGCGGGTGCGGATCGCGCAGGAAACGACAAGCCGTGGGGGAGGGCGCGGCGGGAAGGTGATGGTGGCCGGCGCCCCGGACGGGGGTCGGGGCGCCGGCCCGGTCCGTCGGCGGCCGTGGACACGGGCACGCTCCGACGGCGCTCTGGCGGGACGGGCGGGGGTGTGGTCCCATCGCCGGAGGGGCGGGTTGGGGGCCCGCCGGAGCCGAGAGGGGCCGGGCGCACATGGGTGAGCAGCCGTTCCGCATCGTCGAGACCGAGGACGCCCCGGTCGTCCGTGCCCCGGACGGCGCCGTCGTCCGGCCGCTGCTGGTGCTGGAGGGCCTCGGCAGTCAGGCGGTCTTCGAACTCGCTCCCGGCGCGGTGACGAGGGCGGTGTCCCATCGCACGGTGCGGGAGCTCTGGTACGTCATCGGCGGCAGCGGGCGGATCTGGCGGCGGCAGTCCGGCCGGGAGAGCGTGGACGTGCTGCGGGCGGGGACGGCGGTCTCGGTGCCGCTGGGGACGGTCTTCCAGTTCCGGGCCGACGAGGACAGCCCCGGCCCGCTACGGATCGTCGCGGTGACCGTGCCGCCCTGGCCGGACGGCTCCACCACGGAGGCCCGCCCCGAGCCCGGCCCCTGGCAGCCCACGGTGGACTGACGGGTGGCCGCGGGCCCGGGGCGGGCCGGGCAGGCGGTGCGGCTCAGAGTGGCAGGACGAGTTCCTGCCCCGGCTGGATGAGGTCCGGGTCCTCGCCGAGCACGGCGCGGTTGTGCTCGTACAGCTCGGGCCAGCCGCCCTCGATCCCGAGCTGGGCGGCGATGCTGTCGAGGGTGTCCCCGTCGCGCACCGTCCAGGTGTCCGACCCGTCGGCCGGGGGAGGCGCGGCGGGGGTCCCGGTCGTGGTCTCCTCCTCGTCGGCCGGCGCCTGGCGGACCGGGGCCTGGCGGGCCGGCTCCTGGTGCGCCGGTGGCTTGTGGGCCGGCCGGCTGCCGACCGGCGGCCGTTCGCTGGTGCGGCCGGCGCGGGTGCCGCAGACCGGCCACGGCTTGAGGCCGCGCCGTTCGGCGAGCCGGTCGGCGACGGCGATCTGCTGCTCGCGGCTGGCGAGGTCGGGACGCGGCGCGAAGGCGAGGCCGCCGTTCTCCCGCCACGTCGGCTGGTCGAACTGGAGGCCGCCGAAGTAGCCGTTTCCGGTGTTGATCCTCCAGTTGCCGCCGCTCTCACAGGCGGCCACCCGGTCCCAGTCGATCACGGCCCCCCGTTCGGTGCCCGCCCCACCTCCTTGACCCGGTGGCGCGGCGTGCGCCGCGGGGGCGGCGAGGACGGCTGCGGCCAGGGTGCAGGCGGCGGTCGGAAGCAGTCGGCGCAGGTGCGCGGTGGGGGGCATGCGCGGCTCTCAGGTCCGGGGACAGGGGCGTGTGCCGCTCGGGAGCGGCGCGTTCCCACCGACGCACACCGGGGGCACCGATCCGTCGCCGACACGTCGGCCGGGTCACCCGGGCGGCCGCGCGCCACCACCCGACCGGCCCCCCGGTCGAAGCCCGCCGTGCCCGCCGTGCCGGCAGACGACGGCCCCCCGGCGCGAACGCCGGGGGGCCGGGGTGGAGCGTATTCGAAAAGACGGTGAAGCCGCAGGTCAGCGGGCCTGCTGGCGCTCGGCCGCAGCGGCCGCCTGCTTTCGCTGCTTCTCCTCCTTCTCGTGCTTCTCCTTGACCCGGACGGACTCCCTGCGGACCTCCGCCTGGATCGTGCGCTCACGCTGGAGCCACTCCGGGTTCTCGTCCCGCAGCTCCTCGATCTGCGCGGTGGTGAGCGCCTCGGTGATGCCGCCGCGCGCCAGGCCGGACGCCGAGACGCCGAGTCGCGACGCCACCACGGACCGCGGGTGCGGGCCGTTGCGGCGCAGGTCCTGCAGCCACTGCGGCGGCTCGGACTGCAGGGCGGTGAGCTCCTCGCGGGAGATCACGCCCGACTGGAAGTCGGCGGGGGTGGCGCCGAGGTAGACCCCGAGCTTCTTCGCCGCCGTCGCCGGCTTCATGGTCTGCGTGGTCTTCTGCTTGAGCGATGTCATGGTGACCAGGGTAAGCGAGCGGCGGGGGCCGGCTGTCACGGTCGGTAGCCTTGGTCGGGTGACAGAGATGCAGGTGACACCCTCGTTCCGGCTCGCGTACGTCCCGGGCGTGACCCCCGGCAAGTGGGCGCGCGTCTGGTCGGAGCGGCTGCCGGACGTTCCGCTCGCCCTGGTCGCGGTGGACGCCGCCGACGGCGAACCCGCGCTGCGGGCGGGCGACGCGGACGCGGGCCTGGTGCGGCTGCCGGTCGAGCGGACCGGCCTGAGCGCCATCCCGCTCTACACCGAGACGACGGTGGTGGTGTTCCCGAAGGACCACTGGCTGGCGGCGGCCGAGGAGGCCACCGTCGAGGACCTCGCCGACGAGGTGGTCTTCCACCCGCTCGACGACACACTCGAATGGGAGCAGCTGCCCGGCCGGCCCGCCGTCGAGCGGCCGGCGACCACGGCGGACGCGATCGAGCTGGTCGCGGCCAATGTCGGCGTCCTGCTCGTCCCGCAGTCGCTGGCGCGCCTGCACCACCGGCGCGACCTCACCTACCGGCCGATGACGGACGCCCCGCAGTCCCGGGTCGCGCTGTCCTGGCCGGAGGACCGGACCACCGACCTGGTGGAGGAGTTCATCGGCATCGTCCGCGGCCGGACGGTCAACAGCTCCCGCGGCCGCGGCCGGACCGCCGCCGAGCCCGCGGCCGAGGCCAAGGGCGGTGCGACGAAGGGCGGTGCGACGAAGGGCGGCGGTGCCGCGAAGAACACGGGCAAGGGCACCGGCGGCCGACCGGCCGCGGGCCGCACCACCGGCGGCGGCCGCCCGCGCGGCGGCTCGGGTACCTCCTCCGGCGGTTCGGCGGCCGCTCGCCGTGGCCGCCCGAAGCGCCGCGGGTGATCGGGGGCGGGCGGGTCCGCGCCGGTGGTCGGAGTAGGAGGTCGGACCCGCCGACTTCCTGCTCCGAGGCGGGGGTCCCGTCCGCCGGGTGGGGCGGTCGGCCGGCTCACCCGGCGGTGGTCCGGCGGGCGGCCACGGCGTTCAGCAGGGCGGCGCCGCGCTCGGCGTCGTCCACGCTCACCGCGAAGTCCGCGCCCCTGCGGGGGCGGATCACCAGACACTCGCCGCGGCGCAGCATCACCGTGGTGCCCAGACCGCTCATCCGGTAGCCCCAGCCACCCACCTGGGCCGGGGAGCGCTGCTCGGCCCAGGCCGAGGCGATCTGCTCCGGAGCCCAGTGCCGGGACGGCCGGCCGAGCGGGCCGAACGCCACGGTCAGGCCCCGCTCGGTGACCCGGGTCCGCACCGAGGAGCAGGTGGCCCCCGCCAGCGCGACGACGGCCAGCGGGACAGTCGCCGCCCAGGCCGGGGCGCCCAGCCCGGCGAACCCGGCCAGGGCCGAGCCCGCCGCGCCCAGTCCGGTCACGGCGGCCAGCAGGCCCAGCCACGGGTTGGCCGCCCGGGAGAGCCAGACGGCGCGCTGCCCGTCCGGGAGTTCGAGCTGCGGCCTCTCGGCGGCCGTCACGGGGCGCGGGGCCGGTCCGCCGCGCCGGGCGAGGCACCAGGCCACCAGGCCGGCCGCGACCGCCGCCGCCAGGACCAGCGCCACCTCGGCGCCCACCGGCCGGGCCTCCTGCCAGCTCGGGCGATCCAGATTGGCCGAGACGATCGAAGCCTGAATGCCCGTCAGAAACGCACCCCCGAAGGCCGTTGCGACCGCGGACCAGAGCCGCGCCTGCTCCCCGCCGCGCCACCGGGCGACCTCCGCCACGGCGGCCCCGGCCACCCACACTCCGGCCGGGAACAGCACGGCGACCGTCAGCGACGACGAGTTGTCCGGGTGGGCCCCGCTCCAGTGCGTGGCCACGGGTTCCGGCAGCCGGCCCCGGGCGATCCAGGGCAGCCCGAGCAGCAGCACGAGCACCCCGAGCACCCCGACGGCCCGGACCGCCGCCTGCCCGCCGTGTCGGCCGTCCCGCCGCGAATCCCTGCTCACTCCAGCCCCCTGATCATCTCGACGACGTCCTCCCGGCCGAAGCCCGCGTGCGCCGCGTCCGCGACCAACCGGCGCACCGAGTCCAGCAGTTCGGCACGCCGGTCGGCGCCCTGGACGACCGTGACGCCGCGCCCGCGCCGGAACTCCAGCACCCCTTCGTCGCGCAGCACCCGCAGCGCCCGCAGCACCGTGTTCGCGTTCACCCCGAGCGCCGCGGCCAACTCCCGTGCCGGAGGTAGCCGTTCGCCGGGCACGCACTCGCCGTCCCCGACGGCCCGTCGGATCGCTCCCGCGACCTGCTCGTGCAACGGCCGCGGGTCGCCGGCCTCCAGCTTCAGCAACATGGTGCTAGTGACAGTAGCACCATACTGGCGTCCTGCCACGGGACGGCGACCCCCGGTCCGCGGGCCGGGCCCACCGGGCTGGTTGGATCCGGGTATGACGGACTGGTCCCGACTCACCCATGCCTACGGCCCCGCCGACGACATCCCGGATCTGCTGGACCGGCTCGTCGTGGCGCCGACCGCCGACCTGTGGAGCGACCTGTGGTCGGCGCTGTGCCACCAGGGCACCGTCTACCCGGCGAGCTTCGCGGCGCTGCCCTGGCTGGCCGCGCGGGCCGGGTGCGGGGACCGGGAGCAGGAGGTCGACGCCGTGGTGCTGGCCGGCGCGATCATGGCCGGGGCCGGGCAGGACCACGGGGCGGGCGAGGTCCGCTCGCGGTTCGCGGTGGAGACCGCCACCCTGCTGGCGGCGGCGAACCGGCAGCTCAGGGGCGGCGCGGAAGCCGCCGACTACGTGCATCTCCTGCAAGCCCTGCTGGGCCTCGAAGGCGTCCCCGGCTGGAGTGAGGAGCCGGCCCGGGGGATCGTCAACGAGGAGTTCCAGATCGGGTGTCCGGGCTGCGAGGCCGACCTGTACCTCGCCCTCGGCGAGTCCGGGTTCTTCTCGACCGCCGAGGACTACGCGCCGGCGGACGCGGAGGTCGAGACCCGTCCGCTGCGCGCCGCGGCCCCGGCCGAGCTCGACGGCCTCGGCCGGCGCCTGCACGACCTCGCGCTCGCCGACGGCCGGGGCGAGGTCGCCGGGGTGCTGACGTACGTCTTCGGGCGCGCGGTCTGCCCCGTCTGCGAGGCCGACTTCGCGGTCGCCGACGCGATCGCCGCCGACCGGTGATCAGCCGCGTGATCAGCCGCGCAGTGCCCGGCGGACCGAGGCGGCGACCAGGGTGGTGGCGAGCAGGGCCAGTGCCAGGGCGGTGACGAGGATCGGAGAGGGGCCCGCGAGGTGGCCGGCGCGGCGGACCGCACCCATGAAGTCGAGGGCGGAGACCTGGTTCACCACCAGGTACCAGAGCGGGAGGTAGAGGGCCTGGAAGAGGCGGTGGGAACGGGAGACGGTGCCGAGGGCGAGGGCCAGCGAGGGGACGAACAGCGCGCCGGCCGACCACGCGGCCACCCCGGCCGCGTCGCCGGCCGCCGCGAGGCGGACCAGGACGCCCGCGCCGACCAGGCCGGTGAGCAGGACCCCGGCGGCCCATTCGGCGAGCAGCCGCGCGCGGGCGGCCGGGTAGGCGCCGAGCAGGGCCTCCAGGCCGTACTCGGCCGAGCGGCTGCCGAGGCGCGACCAGATCAGCACCGGCCAGATCCAGGCGGCGGGCAGCACCGCGCCCGCCCCGGTGTCCGGCGGGACGGCGAGGCCGGCCACGACCAGACCGGCGGCGGCGAGCCACCACCAGCGCGAGGCGTCGGCGAACAGCATCCGGGCCTCCCCGAGCAGCAGGCGGCCGAAGCCGCGGCCCGTCCCCGCGTGGGCCGGGGCGGCGGCGGGCAGGGCGGGCGCGAGCACCGGGGGAGCGGCGGGCGCCGGCACCTCCTCGCCACCGCCCAGGAGCGGCTTGCGCTCGGCCGACGCCCGGCGCGCCGGGTCGAAGCGGGCGAACCAGAGCGCGGGCAGGGCGGCGATCGCCACCGCGAGCAGTACCAGCAGCAGCCGCTGGACGAGGAAGCCGCCGTCCGGGCCCACGCCGTCCCAGGGGAACGGCTCCAGCGGGGTGTCCACTCTGGTCAGACCGAGGCTGAACTCCTCGCCGCCGAGGTCGACCCCGCGCGCGGCCAGGGCGTCCCGCAGCGAGGTGGCCACCGGGCCGAGGCCCAGCCCGCCGAGCGGGGCGCCGGGCCGTTCCCCGGCGATCAGCAGGGCCGGGGCGAAGGCGAACCAGACGACGTTGCCCGGCCCGCCGCGCAGCAGCGGCACCGTCTCGAACAGCACGGCCAGCGCCGCCGTCGCCACGAGCAGCGGCAGGGTCAGCACCAGGAAGGGCGTCAGCAGGGCGGCCGGGTCGAGCGAGCGGTCCTCGCCGCGGACCAGCTGCAGGGCGGGCGCGGTGAGCGCGAGCACGCCGAGCATCGACGCCAGGACCAGCAGGTTGCCGAGGAACTTCGCGAGCAGCAGCTCGACGGTGCGCAGCGGCGTCGCGGCGAGGAGCTGGCCGACGCCGGTCTCCTCGTCGCGCCCGAGCCCCTTGCGGACCACGTAGAAGCCGCCGATGGTGAGCCAGAGCGCGCCGGCCAGCGCGGTCGCGGTGCCGACGTACGCGCTGGTGTACTCGCCCCGGTAGCGGCCCAGTGCGAGGACCGCCCAGTGCCCGTCGGCGGGCGGGACGGCCAGCAGGCCGAGGCCGACGGCGGCCAGCAGCGTCACCGCGTAGACGGGGCGGCGGACCCGGTCCCGGAAGTCGCCGAGGGCGAGCCGCCAGAGCCGGGCGGGCGCCCCGGCACGGCCGGCGGCGAGGGTGGTCGTGCTCATCGCCGCACCTCCGGGCGGTCGTTGACGGCGGCGGGCCGGACCAGGCCCAGGTACGCGTCCTCCAGGTCCGGGGCGACCGGCACCGCGTCGGCGAACGGCGAACCGTCCGCGAGCAGCCGCAGCCGGACCCGGCCGTCGCCGGTGCGCACCATCCGGCTCACCACGTACCGCGCCTGCACGGCGGCGACCGCCCCGGCGTCCACCAGGACCTCCCACACCCGTCCGCTCCGGTCGCGCAGCAGCTCCTCCGGGCTGCCCCGGCGCAGCAGCCGCCCGTCGGCGACGACCGCGATGTCCCCGGCCACCGACTCGACGTCCGAGACGATGTGGGTGGACAGCAGCACCACCCGCTCCTCGGCGAGCGCGCTCAGCAGGTTGCGGAAGCGCACCCGTTCCTCCGGGTCGAGTCCGGCGGTGGGCTCGTCGACGACGATGACGCGCGGGTCGCCCAGCAGCGCCTGCGCGATGCCGACCCGGCGCAGCATGCCGCCGGAGTAGGCGCCCAGCGGGCGGCGCACCGCCTCGGTGAGGTTGACCAGGGCGAGCAGCTCGTCGATCCGGGCCCGGGCGGAGCGGGCGGAGAGGCCCTTGGCGGCGGCCAGGTAGCCGAGGAACTCGCGCGAGGTGAGCTGCGGGTGGACGCCGAAGTCCTGGGGGAGGAAGCCGAGTTCGCGGCGGAGCCGCTCGGGTCCGGCGAGCACGTCGGCGCCCCGGTAGGTGAGCCGGCCGGAGGTGGGCCGGGTGACGGTGGCGACGATCCGCATCAGCGAGGACTTGCCCGCGCCGTTCGGTCCGAGCAGGCCGAGCAGCCCGGGGCCGAGCCGCAGCGAGAGGCCGTCGACGGCGCGCTTGCCGCCGCGGTAGACCTTGCTGACGTCGGTCAGTTCGAGGTACGGCGGGTCCTCGGTCCGGGAGGAGGGGCGGAGGTCGGGTCGGCTCATGCGATCGGCTCTTCCAGCGGGTACGTTCACGGTGGGTGACGTCGATGAGCCTTCCTGGTCGGCGGGCCCCTGCCATCTGCCGTTCGGCAGAGATCGGCCCTGACGAAGGACGCGGATTGACGCGCGCCGACCCTTGACAGGTGGTTCGGGTACTGGATTACTTGGCCCCGTCGAGAGTGCCGACCGAATGATCGGTCGGTATTGCCGGAGGGAGGCGCGATGGGCGGCGGAACGGCGGATCCGGGCGGAGCCGGGGCACCCGGGACGGTGCGGCTGGGCGAGGCGCCGCCGGACGGACTGCTGGACGCCGGCGAGCGGATGACCCGCGAGGAGCTGCGCGCGCACCAGCTCGCGCACCTGCGGGCCACGCTGCGCCACGCCTACGACGAGGTCGAGCTGTACCGCCGCAAGTTCGATGCGGCCGGCGTCGCCCCCGAGGACTGCCGCACCCTCGCCGACCTCGCCCGCTTCCCCTTCACCACCAAGGCCGACCTGCGCGACACCTACCCGTTCGGCATGTTCGCCGTGCCGAAGGAGAAGGTCCGCCGGATCCACGCCTCCAGCGGCACCACCGGCCGGCCCACCGTGGTCGGCTACACCGAGCACGACCTCGACGTGTGGGCCGACGTGGTGGCCCGCTCGATCCGGGCGGCCGGCGGGCGGCCCGGCCACACGGTGCACATCGCCTACGGTTACGGCCTGTTCACCGGCGGCCTGGGCGCGCACGCGGGCGCCGAGCGCGCCGGCTGCACGGTGATCCCGGCGTCCGGCGGCATGACGGCCCGCCAGGTCCAGCTGATCCAGGACCTCCGCCCCGAGATCATCATGGTCACCCCGTCCTACCTGCTCACCCTGCTCGACGAGTTCGAGCGGCAGGGCGTCGACCCGCGGTCGACCTCGCTCAAGGTCGGCATCTTCGGCGCCGAGCCGTGGACGGAGGAGATGCGCGCCGAGATCGAGCGGCGGATGGACCTCCACGCCGTCGACATCTACGGCCTCTCCGAGGTGATGGGGCCCGGCGTCGCGCAGGAGTGCGTGGAGACCAAGGACGGCCTGCACATCTGGGAGGACCACTTCTACCCCGAGGTGGTCGACCCGCTGACCGACGACGTGCTGCCGGACGGCGAGAGCGGTGAACTCGTCTTCACCTCGCTCACCAAGGAGGCGCTGCCGGTGATCCGCTACCGAACCCGCGACCTCACCCGTCTGCTGCCGGGCACGGCCCGCCCCGCCTTCCGCAGGATGGCCCGGGTGACGGGCCGCAGCGACGACATGATCATCCTGCGCGGGGTCAACCTCTTCCCGACCCAGGTCGAGGAGGTCCTGCTGCGGGTGCCCGCCGTGGCGCCGCACTTCCAGCTCCGGCTGACCCGTCGGGGCCGGCTGGACCACCTGACGGTGCGGGTCGAGGCGCGCCCGGACGCCGCGCCCGAGCAACGGGCCGCGGCCGCCGCGGAGATCGCGCGGGGCGTCAAGGACGGGGTCGGGGTGAGCGTGGACGTCGAGGTGGTGGACCCGTACAGCCTGGAGCGCTCGGTCGGCAAGATCCGCCGGATCGCGGACCTCCGGGAGAACTGACCTGGAGGGCGGCCGACCTGCGGGGACGCCGACTCGCCGCGCGCGGCGGACGGTTCTGCGGGACGGTGGGAGGCGGGAGAACCGTGCTCCGGGGCACGCCCGGGGCCGCCCTCAGCCCGGGAGTCAGCCATGGACCCAGAAGGCCTGGCCGCCGCCGCGACTCCGGCGAAGCTCGGTGGCTACCTCAGCAGCCTGCCGCGCCCGCCGGCCGCCCATCACATGGGGCCCGCGACGACGGTCCGCACGACGCTGTACGACGATCACCGGATCGTCGTCACCACCCGGTACGAGATCACCGTGGACGGCCGCCCGATCGGCGCGCACATCGGTGTGGAGGACAACGGCACCGTGCACTGCCACGCGCTGCCCGCGTACCGGTTCCTCTCGGCGCTGGACGCGGTGAAGGCGCTGATCGACAACTACCCCGACGAGTTCACGGGCGCGGCCGGCTCCGGCTCCGGGTCCGGCACCGGCACGGGTACCGGCATGGGCATGGGCATGGGTACGGGCATGGACATGGGCGGCGGCCACGGCCACGGGCACGGAGGTGGTTGAGATGGCCGCCGTCGTCCGGAGGAACATCCTCACCGACCCCGCCGTCCGCGACGCCTACACCTCCGGCGTCAACCTGCTCAAACGCGAGCAGAGCACCTTCACCACCGCCGACTTCGGCATCGCCGGTCCGGCGGAGAAGGTCCGCACCTACGACCTCTTCGTGATCTGGCACGTGATGTCGATGCGCACCGCCGTCCCGCCCGGCGGCGACCCCGACGTCCGCAACGCCGCCCACCGCGGTCCGATCTTCCTGCCCTGGCACCGGGTCATGCTCGGCCTGCTGGAGGCCAACCTCCAGCGCGTCCTGGGCGATCCGTCCTTCGGCCTGCCCTACTGGGACTGGACGGCGGACGCGGCGCTCGACCGCCCGTCGGACAGCGACTTCTGGAAACCGACCTGCATGGGCGGCACCGGCTCCCCGGCCGCCGGCGGCGCGGTCACCGACGGCCCGTTCGGTGTCGACCCGGCCAACCCCGGCGATCCCGACGCGTTCCGCGTCCGGATCGACGTCAACTCCATGCTGACGCTGATCAACCGCCCGCCGCGCGGTCTGCGCCGGGCCCTCGGCGTGGACGCGCCCAACCTGCCGACCGCCGCCGACGTCACGGCCGCGTACGACACCGACCCGGTGACCGGCGACCCCAACCTGGCCGTCTACGACTTCGCGCCGTGGGACGTCAGCTCGGAGGGCTTCCGCAACCGCCTGGAGGGGTTCAACCCCTTCGGCCTGCACAACCTGGTGCACGTCTACATCGGCCGTGACATGGGCCTGGCCTCCTCGCCCAACGAGCCGGCGTTCTACCTGCACCACTGCAACATCGACCGGATCTGGGAGGGCTGGATGCGGCGCAACGGGCGGCACTACCTCCCCGACCAGTCCGCGCCGGCCTCGCTGCGGGGCCACCGTCTCAAGGACCCGATCGTCTCCCCGCTCGGCGCCTCCGCCACGCCGGAGTCCGTCCTCGACTCGACCGCCGTCTACACCTACGACGTACTGCCCTGAGGCCGGGACGCGGGCCCGGCGGGAAGTCGCCGGACACGCCCTAAGCTGAGGCCATGAGCGGCAGCGTCCAGGTATCAGGTGCACATGTATCGCAGCACTCCGGCGCGGACGGGCGGCTGGACGAGCGGTTGGACGTGGCGGCCGGCATCCTCGCCCTGCTCGCCGACCGCACCCGGCTCGCGCTGCTCCAGCGGCTGAGCGAGGGCGAGGCGGACGTGACCACGCTGACCGAGGCGGCCGGCGCGGCGCGCCCGTCGGTCAGCCAGCACCTCGGCAAGCTGCGGCTGGCCGGGCTGGTGTCGACCCGAAAGGACGGACGGCGGGTGGTGTACACGCTGCGGCACGGACACCTGCGGCGGCTGGTCCACGAGGCGCTGAGCGTCGCCGACCACCAGATCAGCGGGCTGCCCCCGCACGACTGAGCGCGCGGCGGTCCACCGTCGTACCGCCGGGTGGATCGCCGGTGGATTGCCGTCCTCAACATGTGCACAGGTATGCACATGTTGGCCTATTCTGGAGGGACGGCAGCCCGAACGGGATGCCCCGGCCCGCGCGCCGAGTCCGAACGGAGTCCCCGATGCTCTCCGTCCTCCGCAACCGCACCTACCGGCACCTGTTCACCGCCCAGGTGGTCGCCCTCGCCGGCACCGGCCTGGCCACCGTCGCGCTGGGCCTCCTCGCCTACGACCTGGCCGGGGCCGACGCCGGCTCGGTGCTCGGCACCGCGCTGGCGATCAAGATGGTCGCCTACGTGGGGATCGCCCCGGTCGTCGCCGCGCTCGCGCACCGGATCCCGCGGCGCCGACTGCTGGTCGCCGCCGACCTGACGCGCTCCGGGGTGGCGCTCGGGCTGCCGTTCGTCGGCTCGGTCTGGCAGGTCTACCTGCTGATCTTCGTCCTGCAGGCGGCCTCGGCGACGTTCACCCCGGCGTTCCAGTCGGTCGTCCCGGAGGTCCTGCCCGAGGAACGCGACTACACCCGCGCGCTCTCGCTGTCCCGGCTCGCCTACGACACCGAGAGCCTGGTCAGCCCGGTGCTGGCCGCCGGGCTGCTGGCGCTGGTCGGCTACCGCTGGCTCTTCTGGGGGACGGTGACGGGCTTCCTCGCCTCCGCCGCCCTGGTGGTCTCGGTGGTCCTGCCCCGCGGCGTGGCCGGCTCGGCCGGGCCGGGCGGCGCGCGCGGGCCGGGCGGGGCGCTTGCTTCACGTTCGCTGGCCGGGATCCGGCTCTTCCTCTCCGTGCCACGCCTGCGGGCGCTGCTCGCCCTGGACCTCGCCGTCGCCGCGGGCGGAGCCATGGTGATCGTCAACACCGTCGTCTACGTCCGCGAGCAACTGGGCCGGCCGGCGGCCGACGTGCCGCTCGCGCTCGGCGCGTACGGCGCCGGGTCGATGACGGTGGCGCTGCTGCTGCCCCGGGTGCTGGACCGGGTCACCGACCGCGCCGTGATGCTGCCCGCCGCGTTCGCCGTCGTGGGCCTGCTCGCCGCGTTGGCCCTGGTCACCGCGGCGGGGCCGACGGCGGGCGGAGGCGGATGGCGCTGGCCCGCGCTGCTCGCGCTGTGGGCCGGGCTCGGCGCGGCCGGCTCGCTGATCCTCACCCCGGGCGGCCGCCTGCTGCGCTCCGCCGTGCCGACGGCGGACCTGCCGGCCGCCTTCGCCGCCCAGTTCTCGCTCTCCCACGGCTGCTGGCTGCTCGCCTACCCCCTGGCCGGCTGGCTCGGGGCCACCGCCGGCCTCCCCGCCGCCACCCTCGCCCTCGGCGCCCTCGCCCTCGCGGCGGCCACCCTCGCCCTCCACACCTGGCCCCCCGCCCGGCCCCCGCACCCGGTCCCGCCTCTCCTCGGCGCCCGCCCCCGCCGCCGTCCTGCTGCCCGCTGACGTCGGGGGCCGGACCCTGTCCCGCCCCTCCCGCCTCGGCCCGTCCTGCCGCCTGCTGACGCCCGGGCCCGCATGCCACCGCTTCCCGACGCCTGCTGGCGTCCGGGCCCGGACGATCCCCCGGGCCCGCCCGCGCTCGGGCCGGTGAGGGACCGTCGGGCCGTGCCGTGGTCCCGGCACGGCCCGAAGGCCCGCGCCGCGCGGGTGGTGGAGGGCTCCGTCGCGCCCGCCCTGGCGCTCCGACCCCGACGAGAGGGCGCCCATGGAGCCGTTCCGCGCTGTCCGGTGGTGGCTTCGGGGAAGGTGTGGCCCGCGGCTTCGGCACCGTTGACCGGAGCATCGGTACCGGCGACCCACGGCTCCGACGGCTTCGCTCCGCTGCCGTCGGACCGGGCCCCGGCACGCGCTGCCTCGGTGGCTGCGGGGCTCGCGCGCCCCAGGACTCTGCTCACGACCGGGCCGCCCGGGGACGGGCGGCGCTCTGCCGCGTGCAGGCGCCGGTGGTCGGGGCCGCTCGCGAGTCACCGGGTGAGCGGCTGCGTGCCTTCCCGGTGGGTCAGCGGGGTCTGCGGGGTGGGCGTTCCCTGACCGTGAGGTCGGCCGGGGTCGCCGTGCTGAGGGCCTTGCGGATCGGGGTGCCGCTTCTCGCCGCCGCGGTCAGGCGTTCCCGCACCTCGCGCGGGGTGCGCGGTCGCCAGCCGGGGCCCTCGCAGCAGGAGGAGTGGAACGTGATGCCCGCGTTGAGCACGACCGTGAGTGCCCGCCACCCGGCCGTGTCGGTGCGCCGGGGGACCTCCAGGTCGTGGCCGGCGTCGATCAGGGAGCCCCGGCAACGCGGGCAGCGGTTCACGTGGTCGTCGTTCGCGTCGCGCTTCTTGAAGGAGGCGCGGCACGGCGGGCAGACGAAGTGCCGGCTCGAACTGATGCGACGGAAGCACATCGCTCCACTATCGGCTCCGTTCCGCGGCCGGTCCAGCGAGTATTCGCCGGCCGAGTCGCCCGCTCAGGCGGATTCGCCACGGGCCGGGCGGGGGTGGGTCTCGTACATCCGCACCGCGACGACCGCGCCCGCTGCGGCGGTGAGGGCGGCGACCGCCCAGATGGCGGTGGTCACGCCGTAGGCGTCGGCGAGGGCTCCGGCGAGGAGGGCGCCGACCGCGAAGCCGCCGTCGCGCCAGAGGCGGTAGACGCCGACGGCGCGGGCGCGCCAGGCCGGGTGGGCGACGTCGCCGATGACGGCGAGCAGGGTCGGGTAGACCAGCGCGGTGCCGGCGCCGAGCAGGATCTGCGCGAGTGCCCACACCGGGAAGGTGGTGCCGGCGGCGACCAGGCCGATGGCGACGGCCTGCAGCAGCATGCCGGCGGTGATCAGGTGCTTGCGGCCGATCCGGTCGGACCACCAGCCGGTGAGGATCTGGCCCAGCCCCCAGACCGCCGGGTAGAGGGCGGCGAGCAGGCCGATCCGGGCGACGGACAGGCCGTGGGAGGCGAACAGCAGCGGGAAGACGCCCCAGGCGAGGGCGTCGTTGAGGTTGTTGACCATGCCCGCCCAGCTGGCCGAGGAGAGTGCCCGGTCGGTGAGGCTGGTGGTGCGGGCTACCTGGCCGGTGGTCAGCTCGCCGTGGTGGTCGGGGTTGGCGGGGGCCGGGTGGAGGGCGGCCTCGGCGCGGGCGTGCTCGCGGGTCTCACGGACGGCGAGGACGGACAGGCCGAGGCCGAGGGCGGCGTAGGCGATGCCGAGCAGGAACGGCTGCGGGCGAAGCCCCCAGTGCGCGGCGATGGCGCCGGTGCCCATCGCGGTGGCGGCGACGGCGAGGTAGCCGGCGGCCTCGTTGAAGCCCATCGCCAGGCCCCGGCGGGCGGGGCCGACCAGGTCGATCTTCATGATGACGGTGGTCGACCAGGTCAGGCCCTGGTTGACGCCGAGCAGGACGTTCGCGAACACCACCCAGCCCCAGGTCGGCGCCCAGATCAGCAGCAGCGGCACCGGGAGGGCGAGCAGCCAGCCGGCGACCAGCACCGGCTTGCGGCCGTAGCGGTCGGAGAGGGCGCCCGCGAAGAAGTTGGTGACGGCCTTGGTCGCGCCGAACGCGACGATGTACGTCAGCGCGGCAGTGTAGGCGGAGAGGTGGAACGTGCGGTCGGCGAGCAGGGGCAGGACGGTGCGTTCCTGGCCGAGCATGCCGCCGACCAGGGCGTTGACCGCGACCAGCAGGGTGAACTGGGCGAGGTTGGCGCGGAGCCCGAGTCGGACGGCTGAGCGGGGAGTGGACAGGGTGGCGGTCACGGGCCGTCCTCCAGAATGGGCTGATCCGGGTGTCGGGCATCCAGGTGTCGGACATCCGGTGTCGGGCCGGGCGACAGGTCCACCCGACTGGTTCTACAATAATCCATGGATTTATGGAGAATGCCTTGGGAGATCCCGCACGGAAGGCCGCGCTGTTCGACGCGCTGGCCATCACCGGCAAAGCGCTGTCCAACGGCAAGCGCCTGGAGCTGCTCGATCTGCTCGCCCAGGGGGAGCGCAGCGTCGACGCCCTCGCCAAGGCCGCCGGGCTCGGGCTGACCACCGCCTCCGCCCATCTGCAGACCCTCAAGCAGGCCGGGCTGGTGGTCACCCGCCGCGACGGCGTGCGCATCCACTACCGCCTCGCCGGGGCCGACGTCGCCGCCCTCTACGCGCAGCTCCAGCAGGTCGCGCTCGCCCATCTCGCGGCCACCGGGCAGGCCCGGGCCGCCTACCTCGGGCCGCAGGACACCGACCACCTCACCCGGGAGGAGCTGCTGGCGCGGGTGAAGGCGGGCACCGCCACCGTGATCGACGTGCGGCCGGCCGAGGAGTACGCCGCCGGGCACATCCCCGGCGCCCTGTCCGTCCCGCTCGACCAGTTGGAGGCCCGGCTCGCCGAGCTGCCCGGCGCGGTGGAGGTCGTCGCGTACTGCCGCGGCGCCAACTGCGTCCTCGCCCACGACGCCGTGCGGCTGCTGGCCGCGCGCGGTCGCGACGCGAAGCGGCTCGCCGACGGCATGCTCGAATGGCGGCTGGCGGCCCTCCCGGTCGAGGAGGGCGCCGCATGACCGCCGCTCCCGGCCCCGGGGTCGACGGACCCGGAACCGACGGACCCGGTCCGCTGGTCGTCGACGGCACCGGCATGCTCTGCGTCACCCTGCTGCTGCACCTGCGCAGGCGCATCGCGGGCCGTCCCGCCGGGGCGGTCGTGCACGTGATCAGCACCGATCCGGCGGCGCCGCTCGACCTGCCCGCCTGGTGCCACCTCACCGGCCACGACTACCTCGGCCCGGTGCCCGACCCCGACGGGCGGGACGTCTACGCCCTGCGGCTCACGGCGGATCCGGCGCCGACCCGGCCCGGCGCCCCCTGGCACCGGGTGGCCGGCTGACCCCGTTCGCGGATCGCCCCGGCCCGATGGCGTGCATGTTGGATCCTGTTCGATATTGTTTGGTCATGTGGTTGAAGGGAAGCCCCATGAGAGGGAGCACGTCATGCCCGCGACGGTGACCGACCCGACCGGGACGGCCGGTGCGACGACCAGGACCGTCACCGGACTCGCCGACGGCCGTGAGCTGATCTACTACGACCGGGGCGCACCGCCCGCCGGCCGGGCGGTCGCCGACCGGCGTCCGCTGGACGCCGCCGTGCCCTCTTCCGAGGTGCGGCTCGACCCGCTGACCGGTGCCTGGGTGACCATCGCCGCCCACCGCCAGGCGCGCACCTACCACCCGCCGGCCGACGAGTGCCCGCTGTGCCCCAGCCGTGACGGCCGGCTCAGCGAGATCCCGGCGGCCGACTACCAGGTGGCGGTCTTCGAGAACCGCTTCCCGTCCCTCGCGGGCGAGCCCGGCACCCACCCCGGGGTGCCCGCCGACGAGGATCCGGTGCTCAGCCGTCGCCCCGGCGTCGGCCGCTGCGAGGTGGTCTGCTTCACCTCCGACCACGACGCCTCCTTCGCCGACCTGGACGAGGAGCGCGCCCGCCTGGTGCTCGACGCCTGGACCGACCGCACCGCCGCCCTCTCCGCGCGGCCCGGCGTCCGGCAGGTGTACTGCTTCGAGAACCGCGGCGTCGAGATCGGCGTCACGCTCGCCCACCCGCACGGCCAGATCTACGCGCTGCCGTTCACCACCCCGCGCACCGCCCGGATGCTCGACCAGGCCGCCCGCCACCGGGCCGCCACCGGCCGCAACCTCTTCGAGGACCTGCTCGCCGCCGAGCGGTCCTCCTCGCGGGTCGTCCTCGCCGGCGAGCACTGGACCGCCTTCGTGCCCTTCGCCGCCCGCTGGCCCTACGAGGTCCACCTCCACCCGAACCGCCGGGTCCCCGACCTCACCCGCCTCACCGAGGCCGAGCGCGCCGAGTTCGGCCGCGTCTACCTCGACCTGCTGCGCCGGTTCGACAACCTCTTCACCGACCCGGCGGGCGGCGGCCGTCGCGTCCGCGCGCCCTACATCGCCGCCTGGCACCAGGCGCCGATCGGAGAGGAGGCCGAATTCGGCCTCCACCTGGAGCTGTTCACCGTCCGGCGGACGGCCGACAAGCTCAAGTACCTGGCCGGCACCGAGTCCGGGATGGAGGCGTTCATGAACGACGTCGCCCCGGAGGACGCCGCCCGGCGTCTGCGTGAGGCCGCGCCCACCACGGCCCCCACGGCCACGGCGCCCACCGCCGCCCCCACCGCCCCGACCGACGGAGGACCGCAGGGATGACCATGACCAGCACCGCTCCCGGCAGCACCTTCGAGGAGCTCTACGGCCACGCCCCCGAGGGTGTCTGGGCGGCCCCCGGCCGGGTCAACCTGATCGGCGAACACACCGACTACAACGACGGGTTCGTGCTGCCGATCGCGATCCCGCAGGCCGTGCGCGCGTACGCCCGGCGCCGCTCCGACGGGGTGCTGCGGCTCGTCTCGACCCGGGTGCCCGGCGAGACCGCGGAGCTGGACGTCGCCGCGCTCGCCCCGGGCGGGGTGGCCGGCTGGGCCTCGTACCCCGCGGCCGTGGTGTGGACGCTGCGAGCGGCCGGGCACGAGGTGGGCGGCGCCGATGTGCTGCTCGACAGCGACGTGCCCGGCGGCGCCGGCCTCTCCTCCTCGGCGGCGCTGGAGTGCGCCGTCGCGGCCGCGTACAACGACCTGTACGAACTCGGCCTGAGTGCAGTGGAGTTGGCCCTGCTCGCACAGCGTGCCGAGAACGAGTTCGTCGGCGTGCCCTGCGGGATCATGGACCAGATGGCCTCGATGGTCTGCCGCGCCGGGGCCGCCCTGCACCTGGACGCGCGCGACCTCTCCGCCCGGCACGTGCCGCTCGACCTGGCGGGCACCGGCCTGACCCTGCTGGTCCTCGACACCCGGGTGCAGCACGACCTCGCCGACGGCGCCTACGCCGCGCTGCGGGCCGGCTGCGAGCGGGCCGCCGCGCTGCTCGGGCTGCCCGCGCTGCGCGACCTCGCCCCCGCCGACCTGCCCGCGGCCTACGTCCAACTGCCCGCCGAGCTGGTCCCGTTGGTGCGGCACGTGGTGACCGAGAACGACCGGGTCGAGCGGGCCGTCGAGGAGCTGGAGCGGCACGGTCCGGCCGCGCTCGGCCCGATCCTCACCGCCGGCCACGCCTCGCTGCGCGACGACTACCGGACATCCTGCCCGGAGACCGATCTCGCGGCCGACACCGCCGTCGCCGCCGGGGCCCTCGGTGCGCGGATGACCGGCGGCGGCTTCGGCGGCTCGGTGATCGCCCTGGTGTCGGCGGAGAAGGCGCAGACGGTGGCCGCGGCGGTGGTCGAGGCCTTCGCGGCGGCCGGGTACGCCGAGCCGCACGTGTACCGGGCGGTCCCGTCGGAGGGGGCCCGCCGGGAGGCCTGACGCCCCCGGCGGGCGGGCCGGGTTCGGTCGCTCAACCGCAGAACTCGGCCTCGACCAGGGGGAGTTTGTCGCGGAACCAGTCGGCGTTGGCGTTGAGCGCCAGCACGTGCCGCCCGTCCCGGGTGGCCAGCGCCAGCGTCGACGACCCGTGGATGCCGCCGTCGTGCCCCCAGACGGTGACACCGCAGGAGAGCGTCCCGGAGCCGAGGCCGAGCCCGCCGCTGTCGTGCGGCCCGGGAGCGGTCATCTCCTCCAACTCGGCCGGGGGGAGCAGCCGTCCGCGCAGCAGGGCGGAGAGGAACCGGGTCAGATCGGCGGTGGTGGAGACGATCTCGCCCGCCGAGCCGGCCATCGAGGGGTTGAGCTCGGTGACGTCCAGGGGTGTCGCCGAGCCGCCGAACAGCTTCGAGTAGCCGCGCGCGTGCGGCCGGGGAAGGTCGGTCGCGGTGCCGGGCACGCTCGTCCCGGTCAGCCCCAGTGGCCTGATGATCCGCCGTTCGACCTCCTCGCCGTACGGGTGGCCGGTCACTCGCTCGACGACCATCCCGGCCAGCAGGTAGTTGGTGTTGGAGTACCGGTACGCCGTGCCCGGTGCGAAGACCGGGGGATGGGAGAGCGCGATCCGCACCAACTGCTCCAGACTGTAGGTGTCGTAACGCCTGGTCAGAAAGGCCGGGGTGAAGAGCTTGGCGCCCATCCCGGGGTCGTCGCCGTAGTCGAAGACGCCGCTGGTGTGGTTGAGCAGCCGGCGGAGGGTGATGGCCGAGCCGTCGTTCCCGTTCCCGCTCACCAGGCCGGGCAGCCACCGCTCCACGGTGTCGTCCAGGTCGAGCCGCCCCTCGGCCTGGAGCTGGAGCACCACCGTCGCGACGAAGGGCTTGGTCACGCTCCCGATCCGGAACCGCTCCCGCGTCGACCGGGGTTGGTCCGTCGTGGTGTCCGCCACACCGACCGACGCCGACCAACTTCCCTTCCGGTCCAGGGTGGCGGCGATCATTCCGGGCAGCTCGCCGGACCGGACGGCCTGCTCCATCGCCGCCCTGGTGGCCGTGTGCACGCGCCCGCCTGCGGCCGTCGCCGGTTGCGCGATCCCCGCCGTCAGCGCGCCGGCCACCGCCACCGCGGCCGCGGCGCGTCGAACCGCCTTGCCGTTGTACGTCATTCGTTCCTCCGAGCTCCACGTGGCGCTCGTCCCCCGTCGCACCAGCCTGCGCCGCACCGGGCGGGAGGGGGTCATCCTGCGGGCCGAGCCTTCCCGGAGTTGTCCCGGAGCCCCGGAGCCCCGGAGCCCCGGAGTCCTGCAGTCCCGGAGTGCCCAGGGCCCGCCCCGCGCCTGCGCCCCCGCCGAACCGGGCGGGGACGCAGGCGCGGGGCGGGCGTCGGCGGGTGGCCTCAACTGCTCTTGGCGGTACGGATGGTGAGCGCCGAGGCGAGCGCGCCGAGCAGGGCGAGGGCGGCGGCGCCCAGGAACGCGGCGGAGAAGCCGTCGGTCAGCGCGACCGGGTCGCCGAGTTCACGCGCGCCGTGGGCGGCGGCCAGCGCGGTCATCGCGGCGAGGCCGAGCGCGGAGCCGATCTGGTAGCTGGTATTGACGATGCCGGAGGCCAGACCGCCCTCGGCCGGGTTCGGCACGGCGAGCGCGGTGCCGAGCGAGGGGATGAAGGCGAGCGACATGCCGACGGCGGCGAGCAGCGAGGCGGGCAGCACGTCGACGGCGAAGCTGCCGTCGGGCCGGGCGAAGGAGAGCCAGAGCATGCCGCCGGCGAGGGCGAGCAGGCCGGTGACGATGAGCGGCTCGGGGCCGAAGCGGGCGATCAGCCGGGGCGCCAGCACGATCATCATCAGCATGGTGGCGGCGGTCATCGGCAGCAGCGCGGCGCCGGAGGCGAAGGCCTGCAGACCGAGCACCTGCTGGAGGTAGAGGTTCAGGAAGAACCACATCGGGATCCAGGCGGCGGCCATCAGCAGCTGGGCGAGGTTGGCGCCGGCCAGGTTGGGGCTGCGCCAGATGCCGAGCCGCATCAGCGGTTCGCGCCGCTTGGCCTGGAGCGCGACGAAGGCGAGGATCAGCAGCATGCCCCCGGTGAGCACCAGCCAGGTGCGCGCGGAGCCCCAACCGGTCTCCGGGGCACGGACGATGGCGTAGACGGAGACGGCGAGGCCGGCGGTGACGGTGAGCGCGCCGAGCCAGTCCACCGAGCCGCGGCGGGCGGGGGCGGCGGGCATCACGCCGGGGGTGGCGAGCAGGACGCCGAGGGCGACCGGGATGTTGACGTAGAAGACCCACTCCCAGCTGAGGTACTGGGTGATCACGCCGCCGAGGAAGACGCCCGCGGTGCCGCCGGCCGGGGCCGCCGCGCCGTACAGGGCGAGTGCCTTGCCGAGCTCCTGCGGGCGGGCGCCGAACAGGCCGATCAGCAGGGTGAGCGCGGCCGGGGCGATCAGCGCGGAGCCGGCGCCCTGGACGGCGCGTCCGGCGAGTTCGAGTCCGGGGTTCGCGGCGAGGCCGGCGAGCAGCGAGCCGGCGGCGAGGACGGCCCAGCCGGTGGCGAACAGCCGCTTGGCGCCGAACAGGTCGGAGAGTCGGCCGCCGAGCAGCAGTAGTCCGCCGAAGGCGACGACGTAGGCGTTGAAGACCCAGGACAGGCCCTCCTGGGTGAAGCCGAGCGCGGAGCGCATCTCGGGCAGGGCGACGCCGATGATCGAGGTGTCCATGATCACCATGAACTGGGCGAGGGCGATGAGCCCGAGGGCCGTCCAGCGGCGGGGCGAGGCTGCCGCGGGCGGCGCGGCCGGGGCCGCGGCGGTGAGGTCGGACATGACCACGTTCTCCTATACCGGGTGGGGGTATGTCTCCGAGGGGCGAAGGGAAACATACCCCCAGGGGGTATATGGCGCAAGCGTTCCGGCGCCAGGGTGGTCCCGGTGGACCCCCGGTCCGGGCGGGCCTGGTCCGGTCCGCCCGCGGCCCCGAGGGTGGGGGCATGACCAACCTGAACGAGAACACCCCGGACGCCGCCCGCGACTTCGACGGCCGGACGGTGCTGATCACCGGCGGGACGAGCGGCATGGGCCTCGCCACCGCACGGCTGCTGCTGGACCGCGGGGCGAGCGTCGTGATCACCGGCCGCGACGACGCCCGACTGAGCCGGGCCGAGGTCGAACTCGGCGGTGGGGAGAGGCTGTTCACCGTCCGCGCCGACTCCTCCCGGCCCGCCGAACTGGCCCGGCTGGCCGACCGGGTGGCGGAGCGCTACGGCCGCCTCGACGGCGTGTTCGCCAACGCCGGGGTCGGCGTCTTCGAGACCTCGGCCGAGGTGACCGAGGAGAGCTTCGACCGCACCGTGGACGTCAACTTCAAGGGCGTCCTGTTCACCGTCCTGCACGCCCTGCCGCTGCTGGAGCGGTCCGCCGGCGGCGCCTCGATCGTCCTCAACGCCTCCTGGACGCTGCACCGCGGCCTGCCCAACGCCCCGGTGTACGCGGCGACCAAGGCAGCCGTGCACAACCTCACCCGCACCCTCGGCGGCGAGTTCGCCGGGCGCGGCATCCGGATCAACTCCGTCAGTCCCGGCTACATCGTCACCGGGATGTTCCACGAGGTGATCACCGAACCGGCCCAGCAGGACGCCGTACGCTCCCTGGTGCCGCTCGGCCGGCTGGGCGAGGCGGCGGAGGTCGCCGAGGCGGTGGCCTTCCTGCTCTCGCCCCGCGCCTCCTACGTCACCGGCCAGGACCTCGTGGTGGACGGCGGCGTGGTGGCGGTCGCCAACGGCTGGTGACCTCCGCCCGGTCGCCTCCGCTCCCGCAGCCTGGTCCTGCCAGGGCCAGGCTGCGGGAGCGCCGACCGGCAAGAATGACCGCATGAGCACGAGCCCCGCCCACCTCGCCGCCACCGGCGCCGGCCTCGCCGAGTTCCTCCGGACCCGCCGCTCCCGGCTCCGCCCCGAGGACGTCGGCCTGCCGGACCTCGGCGGCCGGCGCCGGGTGGCCGGCCTGCGCCGCGAGGAGCTCGCCCAGCTCGCCGGCGTCAGCGTCGACTACTACACCCGGCTCGAACAGGGCCGGGTCGGCAACCCCTCGGACTCCGTGCTCGACGCGGTCGCCCGCGCGCTGCGCCTCGACCCCGAGGAAGGCGGCCACTTGCACCGCCTGGCCCGGACCCGGGCCGCCCGCGGCCGACCCGCCCGCGGCGCCGGTGGCCGGGGCTCCGGCCCGCAGAAGGTCCGCCCGGCCCTGGCCCGGCTGCTCGGGGCGATGCCCGAGGTGCCCGCCGTGGTGATGGGCCGGCGGATGGACGTCCTCGCCTGGAACCGCGCCGCCGTCTCCCTGCTCGGCGACTACGGCGCGCTCGCCCCCGCCGAGCGCAACATCGCCCGGATCACCTACCTCGACCCGGCCTCGCGCACCCTCTACGACGACTGGGTCGGCTGCGCGCGGGAGAACGCCGCCTTCCTCCGGCTGGAGGCCGGACGCCGCCCCGACGACCCCCGGCTCGCCGAGCTGATCGGCGAACTGTCGGTGCGCAGCCCGGAGTTCCGCCAGTGGTGGGCGGAGCACCCGGTGCGCGACAAGACCTCCGGCCGCAAGGTGTTCCACCACCCGCTGGTCGGCCGGATGGAACTGCTCTACGAGACGCTCCGCCCGGCCGACGACCCCGACCAGGCACTGATCACCTACACCCCCGACCCCGGCAGCCCGTCCGAGGACGCCCTGCGGATGCTGATCGCCTGGGACGGCGTCCGGATCGGCCCGGCCGGCTCCACCGCAGGTGGCGGGTCGGTTACCGTCGGGCACTGACGCACCGCAAAGTACGGTCTTCTGTGCGGGAGCCCGCCCGCTTACGGTGATCCGGTACCTGTCGGAGACCCGGCGTCCGGCGGATTGACACGGTGGCCACCCGTGGCGCCGGTCGACGCCGGACGGCGTCGGACGACTCGGAGCACCCATGCCCATCCTCAAGACCTATGCCCGGCTCTGGGCCGACGGCCTGGACCGCTCGCTCCCGCTGCTGCGCACCCTCACCGGGGCCGAGCCGGACCTGCTGTTCCGCTTCCACGAGATCGAACTCGCCGCCATCGGCGACTTCCTGGTGATCGCCGGCCCGCCCTCCGAGCGCGCCAAGTACGCGCACGCCTCGGCGACCGTCGTGGTCTCCGACCTCGACGAGCTGAGCGAGGCCCTGGAGGCCGCGGGCGCCGTCGTCACCACGCCCGAGACCGCCTCCGCGACCGGGCGGTTCCTCTACGCCCGGCACGCGGACGGCGCGGAGGTCGAGTACGTCGAATGGGTCCCGGAGCTGGTCCGCCGCATCGTGCACCGGGAGTCCTGACCGCCGTCCCGGAGGGACCATGGTCCCTCCGGGTTCACCCGTCCGGCCCTGGCGGCCCGCCCGGCCGTGGCGTGGGATGGAGGTGAACCGAACGGGGTTCCGGGGGCCGGGAACGGTCCCCCCGGTACGAAGGGCAGGAGCAGAACCATGAAGGCCGCCGTCGTCCACGACTTCACCCAGCCGCTCGCGATCGAGGAGCGCCCGCTGCCCGACCCCGGTCCGCACCAGGTGCGGGTGCGGATCGAGGCCTCCGGACTCTGCCACACCGACATCCACGCCGCCCGCGGCGACTGGCCGGTGAAGCCGAACCCGCCGTTCGTACCCGGCCACGAGGGCGTCGGCATCGTCGAGGCGGCCGGCTCCGAGGTCCGGCACGTCCGGGTCGGCGAGCGGGTGGCCATCCCGTGGCTGGCCGACGCCTGCGGGCGCTGCGACCACTGCGTCTCCGGCTGGGAGACCCTCTGCACCCGGCAGCACAACAGCGGCTACTCCGTCGACGGCGCCTACGCCGAGCACGCCCTCGCCCACGGCGACTACGTCGTCCCGGTGCCCGACGGCATCGACCCGCTGGACGCCGCCCCGCTCTCCTGCGCCGGCGTCACCACCTACAAGGCCCTCAAGGTCTCCGGTGCCGGGCCCGGCACCCGCGTCCTGATCTCCGGCATCGGCGGTCTCGGCCACCTCGCCCTCCAGTACGCCCGGATCACCGGCGCCGAGACCATCGCGGTCGACGTCACCGACGACAAGCTCGCGCTGGCCCGCGAACTCGGCGCCGACCACGTGCTGGACGCCCGGGTCCAGGACGTCGCCGCCGAGGTGCAGAAGCTCGGCGGGGCCCACGCCGCCATCGCGCTGGCCGTCAGCAACGCCTCCTTCCAGGCCGCCTACGGCTCGCTGCGCCGCGGTGGCGCCCTGGTCCTGGTGGCCCTTCCCGCCGAGGGCAAGCTCGAACTGCCGGTCTTCGACACGGTGCTCAACGGCACCAAGGTGATCGGCTCGATCGTCGGCACCCGGGAGGACCTCGCCGAGGTCTTCCGGCTGCACGCCCTGGGCCGCACCCGGGTCATCCGCGAGACCCGCCGGCTGGAGGACGTCAACACCTGCTTCGACGAGGTCCTGAACGGCAAGGTCTCCGCCCGGCTGGTCTTCGACCTGCGCTGACCTCCGCCCGTCCCGCCACGGTGGCGCTCGGCCCCGACCGGAACCCTCCGGCCGGGGCCGAGCGCCGTTGTCGCCCGGCGCATCTGTTGCCGGGCGCGCCGGTGACCTGCGCCGTTCGCCCCGGCGGGGCGGGCGCGAAGATCGTGGAAACCGGATTGCCAGCCCGCGTTCGCACACACTAGCGTTCGACCGCGCACCGATCGTCGAGGTGAGGGCTTGTCACCTGACGAGTGGTCGGAATGCGCACCAATCGGACAAAAACCCCTTCATTCACCGGTCTTCGGCGAGACGCCGCCCGTGCGGTGCCGTCGGCGAGGCGACCGGCGGTCGGCCCCGGGCCGAGGGGTACTGCTGCGAAGGCGAACGAACACATCATGCGAGAATCCCGTCCCCCCGGAAGGCTGCGGGGCCCGCTGGCGAGACGCCTGGTCCCCCTGTCCGCGGCCGCCCTGGTGCTGGCCGCTCCCGGAGCCGCGTTCGCGGACGGCTCCGGACCGAGCACCCCCACCGGCATGTACACCAGCCCCCAGTCGGAGAACCCCGCGGACAGTGCCTGCGGCGGCGGCACGCCCGGGTGGATCGGCCGGACGACGGCGTTGTCGGACGGTTCGTCCAACGTCCGCCTGTTCGCCTGGGCGGGCGGGGCCCCCGGCAACAACATCACCGTCGGGTTCCACGTGTGGGACGCCTCGGCGGGCGAGAGCGCCGAGTCCGGCGCGACCTCGCGGACCAGTGCGCCGATCGCCGGCACCGGCGGCTGGGGCGACGCCTACGTCGGCCGCGCGCTGGCGGACGGTCACCGGTACAGCTGGAACGCCTGGTCCACCGCCGGGGGCGTGAACAGCCCCGCGTCGGCGGACTGCGCCTTCGACGTCGACCTCACCGCGCCGACCCAGGCGTCCATCGCGCCCTCCTCGGTGTTCCCGCCGCTCGGCAGCGGCGCCACGCCCACCGGCCGCGCCGGTGACACCGGCGTCACCGTGCGGGTCAGCAGCAAGGACCCGGTCCCGGCCGGCTGCGTCAGCGGCAGCTGCCTGGCCAGTGGCGTCCGCGCGTTCCAGTACGCGCTCGACGACAACAGCTCGCCCACCGGCACCGGCAGCGTCCCGGCCTCCTTCACGGCCGACGGCACCGCGTACGCCGACGTCCCGATCAGCGTCGGAGTCGGCGGCTGGGGGAGCCACATACTGTTCGTGCGCGCCGTCGACGGGGCCGGCAACTCCGCGCCGCAGGCGTCCACCTACTCGTACTACGTTCCCGCCAAGCCGGCCGCCCCGGTCGTGCCGGGCGATGTCGACCTTGACGGCGTCGCGGACTTCCTGCTCCCGGCCGCGGACGGCTCGCTGACCCTGTTCCGGGGCGGCGACGGCAGCAAGCCGCTGACGCCCGAGACGGCGTCCACGGCGGACCGCAGCCCGCGCAAGGACGACTGGAACAACTACCTGGTGGCCCACCGCGGCGCCGTGATGGCCGGCGGCGACTCGCTGTTCGCGTACAACAAGGCCACCAAGCAGCTCTTCCTCTACAGCAACGACGTGAACGCCGCTTTCCCGGACGGCACGGCCGGCCACTTCACCCGCACCGCCACCCAGCTGGGCGCCAGCAGCATGTGCGCCCGGGGTGTCGACGGGACCTGGGACAACATCGCCCAGCTGACGGCCGTCCGACGGGGCAGTGGGACCGGCCTCGTCACCGTCGAGAAGGGCCACCTGCGCTACTACCCCTCCGACAACCTGTGCCAGGTCGGCACCGGTGTCGAGCTCGGCGCCGCCGGGGACGACTGGAGCGGCTTCACCCTGCTGCACCCCGGCGAGGTCAACGGCGCGCCGACGCTCTGGGTGCGGGACACCGTGACCGGGGCCGTCACCGGCCTGCCGCTGCCGCTGGACGCCGCGGGCCGGCCGGTCAACGGCTCCGCCCCGCTGACGATGCCCGCCCACAAGCCGCTGGGCTGGGGCCTCAAGGCCACCGACGGCAAGGACCTCTGCGCCGACATCGACCACGGCTGGACGGGCAACGGCACCGCCGCCCTGCTGTGGACCTGCTCCGAGCAGGGCGACAGCCCCAACCAGCAGTTCACCCTCGGCACCGACGGCTCGCTGCACGTCCTCGGCAAGTGCCTCGACGTCACCGGCGGCAACACCGCCAACGGCTCGCCGGTCAACCTGTGGGACTGCAACGGCAGCCCGGCCCAGCAGTGGGTCGCGGGCCCCCACCCGCGCACGCTGATGAACCCGAACGCGGGCAAGTGCCTCGACGCGGCCGACCCGGTCACCCGCCTGGGCAGCCGCCTGGTGATCGCGGACTGCGGCACGACCGCGACCCAGCAGTGGACGGTGCCCGCCGCCCACGCCGTGCTCCCGATCGGGCTCGCCGCGAACGTCTTCCCGGTCGTGGACTCGCCCGGGGACATGACCGCCGACGGCTACCCCGACCTGGTCGCCACCGTCTACGACGGTCGGCTGGTGCGCTTCGCGGGCACCGCCCCGGTGGCCGGCCGGCCGGGCTTCGCCGCGCCCCAGGAGATCCCGTGGGACCGCTCCGCCGACTTCGGCGTCCGTTCTGCCTACAACCCGGGCCGCTGCCTCGACACCTACGGCGCGCCCAACGGCGGCGGCCTGCGCTTCTACGACTGCTGGAACGGCACGAACCAGAAGTTCGCGTTCGGCTCCGACGGCACCCTGCGATCCGGCGGCCGCTGCGTGACCGTCCGGGACAACGTGACCTACTGGGGCACGCCGACGGTCCTCACCGACTGCCAGGCCACCACCGGTCAGATCTGGACGTACCGCGCCGACGGCACCCTCTACAACCCCGCCGCCAACGCCTGCCTGGAACTGCCCGGCTGGAACGACGCCAACGGCACCACCCTGGGCATCTGGGGCTGCAACGGCAACGCCAACCAGCGCTGGACCCTCCAGCCCACCACCGCCTGACCGCCTTCCCCGGCACAGACGGACCCGCGGGCCCGCGACGCACCACGCGTCGCGGGCCCGCGGATTTCGGCAACGGGAAACCGCGGGTCGGGGCGTCAAGTCGCTGGCCGTCAACTTCTCGGCGGTCCTAGCATATTGGGCGGGGGACAAGGGGGAGCGATGAGCAACGACCTGTTCACGACGCTCGACCGGGCCGCCGGCCGCACCGTTGCCGAGCCCGGGCTGGACCTGCTGGTGGGCGGGCTGCTGGCCCAGGTGGTGAGCGGGGCCCGGGTGCTGCGGGCGGTGGCGCACCCGCTCGGGTTCTACTGCCTGCCGGTGGTGCGCGACGGGGCACTCGGCGTCTGCGTGCACGTCTTCGACCCGGCGACCGCCGTCGGGCAGCGCGAGATCCACTGCCACAGCTGGGAGTTGAAGAGCAGCGTGCTCTACGGCCGGATCGGCAACCTGCGGATCGGCGTGTACGACGAGCCCGCCCGGCCGAGCCACCGGGCCTACGCGGTGCACAGCGACGCCGCCGCCGGGGTGGACGAGGTGCGGCCCACCGCTCGGCTGGTGCGCTGGCAGCCGCTGGCCGAGCAGACCAGCGGGCGCGGCGAGACGTACACCCTGCGGGCCGGGGAGTTCCACGCCACCGTGCTGCCGGACGGCACGCCCACCGCCACCGTCGTGCTCGGCCGCACGGTGCCGGGGCCGGTGGACGTGGTGCTGGGGCCGGTGGACGGCGGCCCCCGCCGGGTGGTGCGCCGGCTCTGCGACGCGGAACGCACGGCCCGGATCGCCGAAGAGGCAGCCAGGAGGATCAGTGGAAGTTACGACGACGGACCAGGGTGACGGCACCGGGGCGTTCGAAGAGGAGTGCCGGGTCGCGGTGCGCGCCGCCGAGGACGCGGGCGCGCTGCTGCGCTCGCGCTTCCTCAGCGCCTTCCGGGTGGACACCAAGGGCGCCGACGGCGACGTCGTCACCGAACTCGACCTGCTCGCCGAGCAGCTGGTGACCCGGCGGCTGGCCGAGCGCTTCCCCGCCGACCGGATCCGCGCAGAGGAGGGCGGCGACCTGGCCGGCGGGCCCGGCGCCCGCCGCACCTGGCTGGTCGACCCGCTGGACGGCAGCAACAACGTCGTGATCGGCCTGCCCGCCTACGTGGTCGGCATCGCGCTGTGCGTGGACGACGAGCCGGTGCTCGGCGTGGTGCACGACCCGGTGGCCGGCCGCACCTGGCGGGCGGTGCGCGGCTCGGGCGCCCACGGCCCGGACGGACGGCTGGCGGCGCCGGGGCGACCGCTCGGCGCCGCCCGACCGGTGCTCGGCTGGACCCAGGGCCACAGCGTGCCGGCCGGCGACCCGGTGGCGCGGGCCCTGAAGGACGGCCTGGAGGGCGGCGCGCGCCGGGTGCTCCAGCTGTGGGCGCCGCTGCTCACCTGGTCGCTGCTGGCCGGCGGGCTGATCGACGGCTTCGTCGGCTACCGGGCCGAGGAGATCGACCTGCCGGCCGGCTGTCTGCTCGCCACCGAGGCCGGGCTGGAGGTCCGCACGCTGGACGGCGGCCCCTTCAGCGCCCGGATCGGCCGCCCGGACACCGCCCGCAGCTATGTCGCGGCCCGCCCCGAGGTCCTGCCGTACCTGCTCGACCTGGTCGCCGGGGCCGGGCCCGCAGCCGGGTAGTCACCCGGTGAGCGCCAGCGCCGCCGTCGCCAGGCCGACGCCGCCGAGCGCCAGGACCGCGCTGGTCGCGGCGACGCCGCGCAGCGGCACCCGCAGACCGGCCGAGCGGCAGCGCTCGTACCAGAGCAGGGTGGCCAGCGAGGCCCAGGGGGTCACCAGCGGGCCGATGTTGGTGCCGATCAGCAGGGCGAGCAGTTGGGTGTGGTTGCCCTCGGGGACGGCGGCCTCGCCGGCCAGGTAGACGGGGAGGTTGTTCAACAGGTTGGACAGGCCCGCGCCGACCGCCGAGGCGCGGAAGAGGCCGAGCGTGCCGCCGTCCGCGCCGATCGCGTCGGCCAGCAGCCGGTGCAGACCGTGCGCATCCACCGTCTGCACCACCAGGAACATGCCGGGCACCATCACCAGCAGCCGCCAGGGCACCAGCGAGGCGCGCAATGCCTCCGGCCGGCGCACCGCGAACGCCGCCACCACGACGGCCGCCGCCGCGCCCGAGGCCGCCCAGAGCGGGACGACCGCCGCCAGGCTGGCCACCAGGAAGCCGGTGCAGGCCAGCGCGCAGATCCGGAACAGCGTCCGGTCCCCGGGCCGGTGCGCCGCGGGCGGGTGGTAGGTGGCCGCGCCGCGCCGGCCGCGCCGCCAGTAGAAGCCCCACAGGCAGACCATGGTGACCAGCAGCGCCGCGAGTTGCGGCGCCCACATGACCCGGGCCAGGCCGGCGGGGGAGAGCGCGACCCGGTCGGCGGCCAGCAGGTTGGTGAGGTTGGAGACCGGCAGCAGCAGGCTCGCGGTGTTGGCCAGCCAGACCGTGGTCATCGCCAGCGGCAGCGGGGCGATGCCCACCCGGGTGGCCAGCGCCAGCATGACGGGGGTGAGCAGCACGGCGGTGGTGTCCAGGTTGAGCACCGCGGTGGTGAGCGACGCGAAGCCGACGCAGAGCAGGAACAGCGCCGGGTAGCTGCCCCGTCCGGCCCGTGCCACCCAGGCCGCCACCACGTCGAAAACTCCTGCGGCACTGGTCAGTTCGGCGAGCACGATGACCGAGCCGAGGAAGGCCAGCAGCGGGGCGATCCGTTGCACGGCCGCCCCGGCGGAGTCCGTCGGCAGCAGGCCGGTGGCGAGGAGGAGCAGGCCGCAGGCGAGCAGCCCCGCGGCCAGCAGGTCCAGGGGGTGCAGCCGCTTGACGGCGGGCCAGTACGCGAACACGGTCGTCAGGGTCGCACACGAGACGTCGCCGGTCGAGGCCGCCGGCCGGGGCCGCCGCTCGTACGGGCGGACGAGTAACGGAAACGTGTGGGAATGGCGACGGCCGAAAACCACCCGGACTCGTTGCGGTGAAACAGGGTTGAGCCTCTCCGGATCGGTCATAAGCTGCTTCCATGGGGGCTCTTGACGCGACCCCGGGTGGCCCCGGGCCGATCGACTTCTTCATCAGTTACTCGCCGGCCGACGAACGGTGGGCGTCCTGGATCGCCTGGACGCTGGAGGAGGCCGGCTACCGGGCCCTGCTCCAGGCCTGGGACTTCGTGCCGGGCACCAACTTCGTCGACTTCATGGACCGCGGGGTGACCGAGTCCGCGGCCGTCATCGCACTGCTCTCGCGCAACTACGAGCGCTCGCGCTACGGCCGGATGGAGTGGCAGGCCGCGCTGCGCGCCGACCCGGACGCGCCGGAGCGGCGGCTGCTGACCGTCCGGATCGAGGACATCCCGGTGGACGGGCTGCTCGCCACGCTCACCTACATCGACCTCGTCGGCGTCACCGAGCCCGCCCGGGCCCGCGAACTGCTGCTCACCCGGGTCGGCCAGGCGGTGGACGGCCGGGCCCGCCCCGACCTGGTCCCCGGCTACCCGGGCAACGGCGGCAACAGCAGCAACAACGGCAACGGGACCAGCGCCGGCAACGGCGGCCCCGTCCAGGCGCAGAACTCCGCAGCCGTCCCCGCCCCGCGCCAGGTCGGCGGCACCGGCTGGGCCGGACGCCGTCGCCCCTCCGTCCAGCCCGAGTACCCGCAGGCCGCCGCACGCCCCGCGGGCCGCGAGGAGATCACCGTCCTGCACCTGGCCGGGCCCGCCTTCGGCAGCGGCCACGACCCGGTCGACCTGCAGGCCGCCATCTGGGGCGACCTGGTCGAACTCACCGACGCCGGCGCCCCCGCGCCCGAACTCGTCGTCGTCACCGGCGACCTCACCGCCTCCGGCAGCCCCCGCGAGTGCGAGCAGGCGCTCACCTTCCTCACCGGCATCCGCGCCCTGCTCGGCCTGGAACCGCACCGGGTGGCCGTGCTGCCCGGCGGCCAGGACGTCAGCCAGGCCGCCTCCCGGGCCTACTTCGCCACCTGCGAGGCCGACGAACTGCGGCCCGCCGCACCGTACTGGCCCAAGTGGCGGCACTACGCCCGGCTGTTCCAGGAGTTCTACCAGGGCCTGGACGTGGTCTTCGACAGCGCCCAGCCGTGGACGCTCTTCCCGGTGCCCGAACTCGGCACCGTCGTCGCCGGGCTCAACTCCTCGATGGCCTGGACCCACCGGCCCGAGGACCAGTACGGCTGGCTCGGCCCCGAGCAGGCCGCCTGGTTCGCCCAGGCACTGCGCCCGTACGCCAACGACGGCTGGCTGCGGATCGGCGCCGTGCGCCACCCGGTCGCCCCGGGCTCCGGCGCGCGCTCCGCCAACATCGCCCCCGCCCGCGCCTCCCACGGTCAGGGCACCGAACCGCTGCGCGACGCCGACCGGTTCACCCGGCTCACCGCGCCCCGCCTCCACCTGCTGCTGCACGGCCCGGGCGACGGCCGCACCGCCCCGCGCACCCTTGCCACCTCCGCCGGCGAGCTGCCGGTGCTCGCCGCCGCCGCCCCCGGCGCCCACCAGCTGCTCCGGCTCACCCGCGAGGGCCTCACCCGCTGGCCCGCCCCCGCCGGCGAGAACCAGCGGCTCACGGTGACCTGGCGCCGGGCCGAACGCGCCTTCCCGGCCCCCGAACCGGCCCCGCAGGCCGGCCCGCCGCAGCTGGAGGAGGTCCGCGAACCGGCCGACACCGACCACGAGGCCCGCGCGCTCGCCACCCCGGAGCAGGCCCTGCTGGACCGGGTCGCCGAGGTCTGCCGCACCCGCCACCCGGGCGCCCAGATCCGCCCCGTCGCCGGCACCGCCACCCAGCTGTTCGTCACCTGGGCCGAATCCGGGCTGGTCCGCCAGCAGCGGGTCGCCGCCTGCGTCGGCACCCCCACCGAGGAGGAGGTCGAGCGCTTCGCCGACGCGGTGCACGCCGACGGCGCCGCCCTCGACGCCGAACTCGTCCACGACGGCCCGCCGCCGTCGCGCGAACTGCGCGACCGGTCCCGCCGCCGGGGCGTGCGGCTGCGCAGCTTCCTGGAGTTCCAGGGCCTGCTCGACCTGCGCGGCCACGTCGCGGCCCAGACCGAGCGGCTCGCCACCGACAGCCAGTACCACCCCGGCCTCTACCTGCCCCAGCGCTACCGCGACGCCGAACGCCCCGGCGCCGAGGAACGCGACGGCCTGGTCGAGGAGATGCTGCGGCTGCTCGACTCCGACCACGGCCGCTTCGTCCTGCTGCTCGGCGACTTCGGCCGCGGCAAGACCTTCGCGCTGCGCGAGCTGGCCCGCCGGCTTCCCGCCGAACTCCCGCACCTGTCGCCGCTGTTCATCGAACTCAGCGCCCTCGACAAGGCGCACTCGCTGGACGGCCTGGTCGCCGCCCACCTCACCGAGCACGGCATCGACACCCTCGACCTGCGGGCCTTCCGCTACATGCTCCGCCAGGGCCGGGTGGTGCTGCTCTTCGACGGCTTCGACGAACTCGTCAACCGGGTCAGCTACGAACGCGCCGCCGACCACCTCCAGGTGCTGCTGGACGCCGCCGTCGACAGCGCCAAGATCGTGGTCACCAGCCGCACCCAGCACTTCAGCTCCCACGAGCAGGTGCTGACCGCGCTCGGCGAGCGCGTCGGCCTGCTCCCGCAGCGCCGGCTCATCGCCGTCCAGGACTTCACCCCGCACCAGATCCGCGGCTACCTCGGCAACCGCTACGGCGACCGGGAGGCCGCCGACCGCCGGATGCGGCTGCTGGAGGCCATCCCCGACCTGCTCGCGCTGTGCCGCAACCCCCGGCTGCTCAGCTTCGTCGCCGACCTCGACCACGACCGGCTGCGCGCCGTCGCCGGCGCCGGCCGGGCCCTCAGCGCCGCCGGCCTCTACCAGGAGGTCTTCACCGCCTGGCTGCGCTTCGAGGAGCAGCGCGGCCACGGCGGCCCCGGCGCCGCGCCCGGCCTGCACCTCGACCAGCTCTGGCAGGCCGTCACCCTGCTCGCGCTGCGGCTGTGGGAGAGCGGGCGCAGCGCCATCCCGCTGGACGAGATCGTCGACATCGCCGGAGTGCTCAACGGCCTCGCCGAGAACCGGATGCCCACCCCGCAGGTCGCCCACGCGGTCGGCTCCGGCAGCCTGCTGGTCCGTTCCGACGAGGGCATGTTCCACTTCATCCACGGCTCGGTGGTGGAGTGGCTGGTCGCCCGGGCCGCCGCCGAGGCGCTGCGGCACGGCGACGCCACCCTGCTCGGCCGCGGCCCGCTCAGCCGGCTGGCCGTCGAGTTCCTCTGCGACCTCACCGACCACCAGGTCTGCCAGCGCTGGGCCCGCTCCGTCCTGGACACCCCCGAGTCCGCCTCCGAGGCGGCCCGGCTCAACGCCGTCAAGGTCCTCGACCGGCTGCGCGTGCCCGCCCACACCGACCTGCGCGGCGCCACCCTGGCCGGCGAGGACCTCTCGCACCGCGACCTGTCCGGCGTCGACCTGTTCGGCGCCGACCTGCGCGGGGCCCGGCTGCTCGGCGCCAACCTCGCCGGCGCCGACCTGCGCGGCGCCCGCCTGGCCGGCGCCCGGCTCGACTCCGCCGACCTCAGCGGCGCCGACCTGCGCTTCGCCGACCTGCACGGCGCCCGGCTGATCCGCACCGACCTGCGCGGCGCCCGGTTGCGCGGCAGCCGCTGGCAGCGCGCCGCGCTGATCTCCGCCGTCACCGACGAGGAGGTGCTCGCCGCCCCCGAGCTGCAGGCCGCCGCCATCGCCCCCGGACTGCCCGTCGAGGCCGGCTTCAGCCCCTCCGAGGTCGGCGTCCCCTACGGCTTCGACGTGCGCTCCACCCGGTTGCCCGAGCCCGTCGCCTTCAGCCGGGACGGCCACCTGCTGGCGGTCGGCTCCGAGGACGGCAGCGTGCTGGTCTGCGACGCCGTCACCGGCATCGCCCTGCGCACCCTCAAGGACCACATCGGCCGCGTCTACACCGTCAAGTTCGCCGGCAACGTGCTCGCCACCGGCAGCGCCGACGGCACCGTCCGGCTCTGGGACCCGGTCTCCGGCGAGTGCCGCCACCGCCTCGACGTGCACCCCGGCGGCGTCTGGCCGGTCTCGCTCGCCCCCGACGGCCGGATGGTCGCCACCGGCGACCTCAACGGCGTCGTCACCCTCTGGGACACCGCCACCGGCCAGCCGCTGCACCGGCTGCCCGGCCACGCCGCGCCCGTCTACACCTCGGTGTTCAACCCCGATGGCACCGTGCTGGTCACCGGCGACCAGGGCGGCGGCGCCCGGCTCTGGTCCACCGTGACCGGCCGCCGGCTCGCCGTCCTGCCCGGCCACCGCGGCACCGTCTACCGCTCCGCGTTCAGCCCGGACGGCACCCTGGTGGCCACCGCCGACGGCGGGCCGGACGACGGCACCGGCGGCACCGTGCGGATCTGGGAGGTGGCCGGCCGCCGGCTGCGCCACAGCCTGCCCGGCCACGCCGGCCGGATCTACACGCTGGCCTTCCACCCCGACGGCGACCTGCTCGCCAGCGGTGACACCGAGGGCCAGATCCGGTTCTGGAACCCGCTCGACGGCACCTCCGCCGGCCGGCCCGAGGACTCCACCGGCAAGATCTACCAGGTCACCTTCGACGAGGCCGGCACCCGCTTCGCGGCCAGCGACAGCGACGGCGGGGTCCGGGTCTGGCGGGTCGGCGCCGGGGAGGGCGCGGGCACGGTGGGAGCCGCGGGCGCCCGCGAGGTGGTGCCGCTGCGCCGGCAGCCGCCCGAGCACCGCGGCTCGGTCTGGGCCTGCCGGTTCCGCCCCGGCTCGGGCCGCGGCGGCGCGGAGAGCGACCCGCTGCTGGTCACCGGCGGCAACGACGGCCGGGTCCGGCTCTGGGACCCGTCCAGCGGCCGCAGCCGCCAGCTGCTGCGCGGCCACGGACGGCGGATCGGCTCGCTCACCTTCAGCGGCGACGGAGCCCTGCTGGCCGCCGGCGGCAACGACGGCGCGGTCCGGATCTGGGAACCGTCCACCGGTCGCCGGCTGCGCGAACTCTCCGGCCGCAGCAGTCGATTGGTCTCCGCGGTGTTCAGCCCGGAGGAGGCCGTACTGGCCACCGCCACCAATGACGGCGACCTGTGCCTGTGGAACGCCCGCACCGGCGAGTACCTGCGCGAGATGGACGTCGAGACCGAGCACGTCTGGGCGGAGGCGTTCAGCGCCGACGGCGCCCTGGTCGCCACCGCCAACGACGACGACACCGTCCGCATCTGGTACCGCCGCACCGGCGCCCACCTCACCACGCTGCGCGAGCACCGCGGCCGGGTCCGCTCGATCGCCTTCAGCCCGGACGGCCGGCAGCTGCTCACCGGCTGCGACGACACCACGGTGCGGATCTCCGACATCGCGACCGGGCGGGTGGAGGCCGAACTCGACGGCCACACCGACCGGGTGTACGCCGTCGCCCCGGCCGTCGACAGCGCCTGGCTGGCCAGCGCCTCCTGGGACGGCACCGCGCTGATCTGGGTCGACCGGACCGTCCGCCACCGCCTCACCGGCCACGTCGGCCGGCTGTGGACCGCCGCCGCCCACCCGCACCGCCCGCTGCTCGCCACCGCCGGCGACGACCGGGTGGTCCGGGTCTGGGACCCGCTGAGCGGCACCGAACTGGCCGGCCTGCGCGGCCACACCGGGCGGATCCTCGCCGTCACCTTCAGCCCGGACGGCTCGCTGCTCGCCAGCGGCGGCGAGGACGGCACCGTCCGTCTCTGGCGCGTCCCGGCCGACGGCCGTCCGACCGCCCTGGCCACCCTGCTCGGCGCCCCCGACGGCTGGGCCGCCCTGCTGCCCTCCGGCGCCTACAAGTGCGAGGGCGACGTGGCCGGTGAGTTCTGGCACGCCGTCGGCATGTGCCGCTTCGAACCCGGCGAACTCGACACCCACCTCCCCGGCGTCCACCGCCTCCCCCCGGAGGCGGAGCTGTAGGGACGAAGGCGGGGCCCCGCCGTTCGCACACCGGCGGGGCCCCTGGTCCTGAATGCTGCCTACTGGTACTGCACGGAGAGGGTGACGCCCGCGAAGTCCTGCTGGGCGGCGAGGCTGAAGAAGGCCCACCCGGCGGGCGGGTTGGTGATGGTCAGCGTCTCGTTGTTGCCGGCGTTGGTGGACTTGGCGAGGGCGTTGCCGGTGGTGGCCCAGTTGGAGCCGCCGTAGTAGAGGTCGGCGTTGCCGGTGCCGCCGCTGCTGGTGATGGTCAGCGTCTTGACGCCGGCCGGCAGGTTGATGAAGTGGTAGCTGTAGTTGCCGGTGGTGGCGGTGAGGTTGTCCCGGCGGCAGTTGTTGTCGAACTGGCGGGTGTCCGGGATGGTGCAGAGCGGGGTGCTCGGGGTGACCGGGCCGGTCGGGGCCTCCGGCAGCGGGCCGCAGTCGTTCTTGGCGCAGGCGTCCAGCCAGGTGTTGAAGTCGGCGTCGTAGCGCGTGCCGATGGTCTGCTTCAGGAAGGCGCGGGCACCGTTCCAGTCGGCGGCGCGGTACATGGTGAGCACGGTGTCGACGTCCGCGCGGTGGTTCTGGAGCATGTAGCGGACGGCCAGCCAGCCCCAGCGGTAGACGCGGTTGGTGTTGACGTCGGCGCCGGCCTCCGGGTCGTACTTGGTGTCGAACAGCTCGCTGAGCTTGTACGTCTTGCTGGTCGCCAGGGCGATCGCCTTGTCGTTGCGCTCGTTGCGGTAGCCGAAGGAGATGTTCTCGGCGATGCCCTCGACCCACCAGGTGGTCGGGGTCAGCTCGCTGGCCGCGTAGTCGCCGCCCATGTTGTAGCGGCCGTCGAGGTAGTGGGTGTACTCGTGGTTGAGGTTCCAGATCGCGAACGTCGAGATGTCCCACCACACCTCGTGGGCGATGAAGCGGGCCTGGTTGCCCGGCTTGGACGGGTCGCCCTCCTCGTACATGCCACCGTTGTCGACGTCGATGTCGTAGAAGGCCCAGGCGTACAGCTTGTAGTTGTACTCGTCGTTGAAGACGACGACCTCGAGGTTGGTGTTCACGTCCCCGGGGATGACGCCCGGGTCGCCGATGATCTTGTGGAAGTACGGGTTCTGGTCCGTCAGGTTGGTGCAGGTGGAGCGCAGCTGCCAGGGGGACATGTCCTGGGCCCGGATCTTCAGGTCCGGGTTGCAGGTGTACGTCGTCGGGAGGATCACCGGGATGAGGCGGGCGCCCAGGTCGCAGATGCCGTAGTCGGCGCAGTGGCCCTTGTCGAACTGGCGCGTGGCCCAGCCCAGGTTCATGGTGATCGGGGCCGTCGGGCCGGTGTTCGGCCAGCGGTTGATCAGGTCCTTCAGGATCGGCCGGAGCCGGGGCTTGAGCTCGTCGACCTTCAGGGCGTAGCCGAGGTAGCGGCCGGTGTTGCTGATCAGGTTGTCGTGGTTCAGCAGCGGTTCGTTGCGGGTGATGAAGCCGGCCCAGGCGTCGAGAATGGTGGGGTCGGCCCGGAGCGCGGCCTTCCAGCCCGTGCTGTCCTTCTTGTCCTCGAAGCCGTCCTCGATCATCGGGTCGAACCGCACGACGGTGGCCTTGAGGCTCGCGGGCGCGGTGACGCCGTCGAAGGTGGAGAGCAGCCACTTGTAGACACCGGCGTACCGGCCGAGCGTCGAGGTCTGGTCGATGACCTTGGTGGTCTCGACGAGGAGCGCGGCGTTGGCTTCGGTGACGTCCTTGCTGTGCGGGGAGGCGAAGAACGCGTCCAGCGCGCCCTTGGTCGCGGCGGTCAGCGTCGAGCCGTAGGCGCCGACCACGGCCGGGTAGTTCGACTGCACCCAGTAGGCGGCGCGCAGGAACAGCACGAGCTGCCCGATGTCGGTGCTGTTGTCGCCCGGGTAGGCGGGGGAGTCGTCGCGCAGCGCGTTGGCGACGGTCACCAGGTTGGACTCGCGGAAGGCGGTCGCCGCGTTGTCCCCGGTGAGGTCGAACAGCGGGTAGGTGCACTCGACCTTCGGCAGGGCCTTGAGCTTCTGGACCAGCGCGCTGCCCGTGGCGCTGATCAGCTCGGAGAGGTCGGTGGGACAGCTGTCCTCGGCGGCGGGGGCCGAGAAGCCCTTGGCGGCCGGGGAGGGCGCGTCGGTCGGGGCGCCGAGCGAGCGCTGGGCCCGGTCGTTGTCATCGGCGGAGAGCTTGAAGGGGTGCGTCCGCTGGACATCGGGCTCGGGGAACGGGATCGACCGGGGCGCCGAAGCAGAGGCGGCGCCGGCGGCGGCCGGGGTGCCCGCGGGGGCCGGCGCGGCCTGGCTCTGCGGAGCGAAGAGGCCGATCGCGAGGAATAAGGCGGTGCCGAGCGCAGGGACTCTGCGCGCGTTGGCCTTGGACATGCGGAAGGAGCGCATCTGTGGGGGCCTCCGGGCCTGTTGGGCCGCATGTGGGGCACGCGGCTCTCGGTGTGTGACATGTAAAATGGCACACATCACAGTGCACTGGGAAGGTTGCGAACCAAGGAATTGTTCGCCGCAACCGAAACGTTGTCAGTTCGCTTCCCGGGGGGGCTTCGAGAAGGTGTGCGCGGGCATGGAAAAGGCCCCGCCGGGCGAACCGGCGGGGCCCTTCGTATGCGGAGCCTGTTACTGGTACGACACGGAGAGCGTGGTACCGCTGAAGGTCTGCTGGGCGGCGAGGCTGAAGTAGACCCAGCCGGACGGCGGGTTGGTGATGGTCAGGGTCTCGTTGTTGCCGGCGTTGGTGGACTTGGCCAGCGCGTTGCTGGTGGTGGCCCAGTTGTTGCCGCCGTAGTAGAGGTCGGCGTTGCCGGTGCCGCCGCTGCTGGTGATGGTCAGCGTCTTGACGCCGGCCGGCAGGTTGATGAAGTGGTAGCTGTAGTTGCCGGTGGTGGCGGTCAGGTTGTCACGGCGGCAGTTGTTGTCGAACTGGCGGGTGTCCGCGATGGTGCAGAGCGGGGTGGTCGGGGTGACCGGGCCGGTCGGGGCCTCCGGCAGCGGGCCGCAGTCGTTGGTGGCGCACTTGGTCAGCCAGGCGTCGAAGCCGGCGTCGTAGCTGGTGCCGATGGTCTGCTTCAGGATGGCGCGGGCGCCGTTCCAGTCACCGGTGCGGTACTTGGCGAGGATGGCGTCCATGTCGGAGCGGTGCTCCTGGAGCATGTAGCGCACGGCCAGCCAGCCCCAGCGGTAGACGCGGTTGGAGTTCTCGTCGGCGTCGGCGGTCTGGCCGTAGACGGTGTCGAAGAGCTCGCTGAGCTTGTAGGTCTTCTTGCCGGCCTCGGTGATCGCGTCGGCGTTGCGCACGTTGCGGTAGCCGTAGGAGATGTTCTCGGCGATGCCCTCGACCCACCAGATGGTCGGGGTGGTCTGGCTGGCCTCGAAGTCGCCGTACATGTTGTAGCGGCCGTCGAGGTAGTGGGTGTACTCGTGGTTGAGGTTCCAGATCGAGAACGCCGGCCGCAGCCAGGAGGCCTCGTGGGCGATGAAGCGGGCCTGGTTGCCCGGCTTGGACGGGTCGCCCTCCTCGTACATGCCACCGTTGTCGACGTCGATGTCGTAGAAGGCCCAGGCGTACAGCGAGTACTGGTCGTAGTCGTCGAAGGCGACGACCTCCAGGTTGGTGTTCACGTCGCCGGGGATGGCGCCCTTGTCGCCGATGATCTTGTGGAAGTAGGCGTCCTCGTTGATCAGGCTGGTGCAGGTGTCGTCCAGCTGGCCGGGGGACATGTCCTGGGCCTTGATCTTCAGGCCGTCGTTGCAGACGCGCTGGATCGGCAGGATCACCGGCATGAGGCGGGTGCTCAGGTCGCAGATGCCGTAGTCGGCGCAGTGGCCCTTGTCGAACTGGCGGGTGGCCCAGCCCAGGTTCATGGTGATCGGGGCGGTCGGGCCGACGTTCGGGTAGCGGTTGATCAGGTCCTTCAGGACCGGCCGGAGCTGGCCCTTGAGCTCGTCGACCTGCAGGGCGTAGCCGAGGTAGCGGCCGATGTTGCTGACGACGTCCCAGCGGTTCAGCTGCGAGCCGTTGCGGGTGACGAAGCCGGACCAGGTGTTGAGGATGCTCGGGTCGGCCTTGAGGGCGGCCTTCCAGCCGGTGGCGTCGGTCTTGGACTCGAAGGCGTCCTTGAGGACCCAGTCGAACTCCGCCACGGTGTTGGTCATCTGGGTGGGCCAGGTGGCGCCGTTGTAGTTGCCGAGCAGCCACTTGAACACGCCGGCCTCGCGGCCGAGGGTGTCGCTCTGGCCGATCACCTTGACGGCCTCGACGAGGAGGGCGCCGTTGGCGTCGGTGACGTCCTTGCCGTGCGCGGAGGCGAAGAAGGCGTCCAGCGCGGCGCCGGTCGCGGCGTTCACCGTCGGGCCGTAGCCGCCGACGAGGGCCGGGTACTTCCACTGCACGAAGTAGCCGGCGCGCAGGAAGAGGACCAGCTGGCCGATGTTGGTGCTGTTGTCGCCCGGGTAGGCGGGGGAGGCGTCGCGCAGGGCGTTGGCGACGGTCACCATGTTGGCCTCGCGGAAGGCCTTCACGCTGTCCCCGGTGAGGTTGAACAGCGGGTAGGTGCAGTCGACCCGCGGCAGGCCCTTGAGCTGCTGGACCAGCGCGCTGCCCGTGGCGTTGATCACTCCGGAGAGGTCCGGACAGGGGTCGGCGGCGGCGGCCGAGAAGCCCTTGGCGGCCTTCACCGGCTGGGTGGCCGGGGCGGCCGGCGGCACGTTCTCCTCGGCGCTGTCCTGGGCGGAGAGCTTGAAGGGGCTGTTGCTCTTGGCGTCGGGCGACTTGGGGACCGGGATGGACCGCGGCGTCGACGAGGCGGAGCTGCTGCCGGCCGGGGCGGTGCTGCTGGCGGAGGTGGCCTGGGCCTGCGGGGCGAACAGGCCGAGTGCGATGAAGAAGGCGGCGCCGAGCGCAGGCAGCCTGCGCGCGTTGGCCTTGGAAATCCGGAAGGGACGCATCTGTGGGGGCCTCCGGGGCCGTTCGGGCTGCGGTTTGGGGGACCACGGCCTCTCGATGTGTGACATGTAAAATGGCACAGGTCACAGTGCGCTGGGAAGATGAATGGTCGAAGAATTGTTCGTCGCAACCGAAACGTTGTCAGAGGACAGTCGAATGGGGCTTTTGCCCCGGATCGTCCGGCGATCGCCGCGCCTCGGACCGTGCCTCAGGTCGCCCGCGCCGTCACCCGCGGGGTGAGTGCCGCGAACTCCAGCGGCGCCGACGGGTCGACCGACAGGTCCGCCGGGGCCGGCGCGGCGCCCGCACGCACCAGCAGGTCGCCGACGGCCGCGACCATCGCCCCGTTGTCCGTGCACAGTCCGAGCGGCGGCACCCGCAGCGCGATCCCGGCCGAGGCGCAGCGCCGCTCGGCCAGCTCCCGCACCCGCGAGTTCGCGGCCACCCCGCCGACCACCACCAGCGTCCCGATCCCGTGGTCCAGGCAGGCCCTGACGGCCTTGCGGGTCAGCACGTCGGCGATCGCCTCCTGGAGCGCGGCGGCGGCGTCCGGGACGTGCGGTTCGGCGCCGGCGGCCCGCTGCGCCTCGACCCAGCGGGCGGCGGCGGTCTTGAGGCCGGAGAAGGAGAAGGCGTAGGGCGGGTCGGCCGGGCCGCTCAGGGGGCGCGGGAAGCGCACCGCGCGCCGGTCGCCCTCGCGTGCGGCCCGGTCGATCGCGGGTCCGCCGGGGTAGGGCAGCCGCAGGATGCGGGCCACCTTGTCGAAGCACTCGCCGGCCGCGTCGTCCAGGGTGTCGCCCAGGTGCACGATCGGATCGCGGGCCAGGTCGCGGACCAGCAGCAGCGAGGTGTGCCCGCCGGAGACGATGAGCACCACGCAAGGGTCGGGCAGCGGTCCGCCGTCGAGCGTCGCGGCGGCCACGTGTCCGGCCAGGTGGTGCACCCCGTACAGCGGGACGCCCAGCGAGAAGGCGTACGCCTTGGCCGCCGCCACCCCGATCTGCAGGGCCCCGGCCAGGCCCGGACCGGCCGTCACCGCGACGGCGCCGACGTCGGCGAGGGTCAACCCGGCCCGGCGCAGCGCCTCGTCGACCACCGGGGCCATCGCGTGCAGGTGCGCCCGGGCGGCGATCTCGGGGACCACGCCGCCGTAGCGGGCGTGCTCGTCCATCGAGGAGGCCACCGCCTGTCCGAGCAGCACGCCCTCGCGCACCAGCCCGGCGCCGGTCTCGTCGCAGGACGACTCGATGCCCAGCACCACTGGCGCGCCTGTCATGGTCACTCACCCTCGCCGCTCATTACATACCGCTGCTCCCATTGTGCCCGACACGGCGTGAGGAATATGCAGGAGCCCCTTGTTCGTTCTTGCAACTGATACGCAATAGTGTTGACCCGGCACGATCGTCATCGTTGAACTCGCCGAAAGGGGCCGTGTCCTGATGGGCACCTACTCGCTTCCCGACCTGCCGTACGACTACTCCGCGCTGGAGCGCGCGATGTCCGCGGAAATCCTGGAGCTGCACCACTCCAAGCACCACGCCGCGTACGTCAAGGGCGCCAACGACACCCTGGAGCAGCTGGCCGAGGCGCGTGACAAGGAGCAGTTCGGCGGTCTGGTCGGCCTGCAGAAGACCTTCGCCTTCCACCTCTCCGGCCACGTGCTGCACTCGCTGTTCTGGCAGAACCTCTCCCCGGAGGGCGGCGACCGCCCCGAGGGCGAGCTGGCCGACGCCATCACCGAGCACTTCGGCAGCTTCGAGGCCTTCAAGAAGCAGCTGACCAACGCCACCACCGGCGTGCAGGGCTCGGGCTGGGGCATCCTCTCCTGGGAGCCGCTGGGCGGCCGCCTGATCGTCGAGCAGGTCTACGACCACCACGGCAACGTCGGCCAGGGCACCACCCCGCTGCTCGCCTTCGACGCCTGGGAGCACGCGTACTACCTGCAGTACAAGAACGTCCGCCCGGACTACGTCACCCGCCTGTGGGACGTCGTCAACTGGCAGGACGTCTCGGCCCGCTTCGCGGACGCCAAGAGCGCCTGACCCAGGGCAGGGCAGGAGACGGAGGGGCCCCCGGCCGGTGCGCACCGGCCGAGGCCCCTCCGTCAGCGCCGGGCCCCGGTGGGCCAGAGCACCTCGACGGGAACACCCAGCCGCCGTGCGTGGGCGACCACGTCCGCCGTCCCGCCGAAGCCCCGGGCGGGCAGCCCGTCCCAGACGGCGATCAGGCGGTCGACCTGGCCGACGAGCAACTCACTCCCGGCCATGTGGGCGGCCTCGTCGGACTCCACCCGCCCGGTGTGGTGCTGCTCGGAGGCGCCCCGGAGGAGGCGGTCGTAGACCGGGTGGTGCCACTCCGGCAGGCCGTCACGGTATTGCTGGGCGGGGATGACAACCGCTAGTCGGGCGCCCCGGTCGAGTGCGATCTCGGCGATCCACGCGTCCGGACCGTCCGCGATGCAGGACACGACGGTGAGTTCGCCCGCGGCCTCTGCCGCCAGGGAGTCGGCCAGCAACTGCCGGACCTTCCGCTCCAGCTCGGCATCCAGCCCTCGGTGCCCCGTGATCCCGATCCGCATCGTGTTCCTTCCTAGAGGTGTACGCCGTGCAGCTGCTCGTCGAAGTCACGGACGGCCCTGGACGGCGACGACGTGCTGAAGGAGCGCCGGAGCGCACGGCCCCGCTCGACGATCCGCCCCGAGCGATACCGGAGGCCGGTCTCCAGGGCCTGGCCGGCGAGCGCGAACGCCGCCTCGACCCGTCCTGCGGCCAGGTGGCCCGCCGCCACATCCATGAGCAGAAGTGCCCGCTGCTTCGCATGACCGGTGGCAGCCGCGGTGTGGACGGCCCCGGACGTCCACGCGGCGAGCCCCAGCTTGGCGCCGCAGGTCACGCGAACCGCGGCGATCCTGGACTCGTCGAAGGCGAACACCCAGGGCCAGGGCGGCCGAGCCTCACCGGCGCTGCCCTCGATCACCGCTCGGCTCCGCGTCAACGCGCGATCGGCGCCGCGCCGATCGCCCGCGGCGGCATGTCCCAGGGCCTCCACGGACGAGAGCCAGGCATCGGCGATCGGCGGAGAGTCCGGTTCCAGGGACCTTCGAGCGCTCCGTGCGAGGTTCAGCGCCTGGACGGCGTTGCCGGTGTGCGCCTCGAACTGGGCGAGACTGCCCGTCTGGTAGGCGGCGAGCAGCGGGTTCATGCTCGACCGGGCCGCCTTGATCGCGGCCCCGTAGAACGCACGCGCCGAGCCGTGGTCGGCCATGTCCCAGGCCAGCCACGCCGCCAGGCTCGCGGCCTCGCTCGCGGCAGCCGCGAGCCCGGACCGTTCGGTCTCGGCGGGTGCCGTGCGCATGAGCCCCTGGATCAGCCGCAGGTGCGAGTGGGCGGCCTCCGCGAGTTCGCGGGACGGCGTCGATCCGTCCAGTCTCCGGTACGAGGTCGTGGCGAGCCGGAGCGCCGCTGCCTGTGGCTCGGTCTCGTCCAAGGGGTGTTCGACGAGGGCGAGGGCGGGCGCGGCGACGGCGATCGCCGCCGCCGCGCCGAGGAACTGCCGCCTCTCCACGCACTCGCCTTCCTTCGTCGTCCCCATCGGCGGGGCGGCCAGGCCGGGCATGGCCGGTGGGATGTCCAGGTGCCGTGAGATCCGCAGCAGCACGTCCATGGCGTAGGGCCCGGCACCGCGCTTCTCCAGCCGCGAGACGGCCGACTGGGACAACCCGCATGCCGCACCCAACTGCATCTGGGTCATCCGCCGGTGGCTTCGTGCCAGTTCGACGACTTTGCCGTAGTTCCCGGTCCGGGACGCCTGCCGGACGGCTGCCGAGTTCCAGTTCACCAGGCCACCCAAACGCTACGGGCCCTCGCCGGGCCGTGATGCGGTTCGATGCGGTGCGCGCATACGGGTATGCGCGCACCGCATCATCGATCGTCCCACAGGTGTGACCACTTGTTGACTGTTGGTGATCAGTCGCTCGGTCCTCGGCAGCTCTCCTGCCCCGTCGACGTGGAGGCGTTCATGATGGTCAGCCCGCTCAGCAGTGCCCGGTTCCCGGTTCCGCTGAAATGGGGGGCGCCGCCGGCCGCGGACGCGGTGCCGGCGGCGCGGTGGCTGGTGACGGCGATCGTGCGGGAGTGGGGTGTGCCGCTCGCGGACGATGCGTTCCAGGACCTGGAGTTGTGTGCCGGCGAGGTGATCGCCAATGCGCTGCTGCACACCGGGGAGCGCTGTGTCGTGACCGTCCTTCGGCGCGCGGGGCGGCTGCGGGTCGAGGTGGCCGACCGGTGCCCCGCGCTCCCGCGGCGGGAGCGCGGGGCCGAAGCGACCGGCGGGCGCGGGCTGTTGCTGGTGGGGGCGCTCGCCGGGGCGTGGGGCTGGTACCCGGCGGGCGCGGGCAAGGTGGTGTGGTTCGAGTTCCCGGAGGAGCGCGAAGCGCCGTGCCCGACGTACGGGTGGGGCACGGCGCTGGGGCTCGCGGTGGCGTAGTGGCTCAGTGCAGGCCGAAGGCGTCCAAGATGCTGTCCGCCGCGAGGGTGGCGGTCAGTTCGCCGTCGCGGACCTGGCGTTCGAGGCCAGGCACCAGGCGGGTCACCGCGGGGTGGGCGTGCAGGCGGGCGAGCAGCTGGTCGTGCACCATCGCCCAGGTCCACTCCACCTGCTGGTCGCGCCGCTTGGCGGCCAGCGCGCCGGTCGCGTCCAGCACCTTGCGGTGCTGCTGGAGCCGCTCCCAGAGCACGTCGAGTCCGCTGCCGTCGCGGCCCGAGCAGGTCAGCACCGGCGGCGTCCACGGCGCGTCCGGGGCCTGGAGCAGTCGCAGCGCGCCCGCGAGCTCCCGGGCGGCGGCCTTGGCGTCCAGCTCGTGCGGGCCGTCCGCCTTGTTGACCGCGATGACGTCGGCGAGTTCCAGCACGCCCTTCTTGATGCCCTGCAACTGGTCGCCGGTGCGGGCCAGCGACAGCAGCAGGAAGGAGTCCACCATGCCGGCCACCGTGGTCTCCGACTGGCCGACGCCGACCGTCTCGATCAGCACCACGTCGTAGCCGGCCGCCTCCATCACCAGCATCGACTCCCGGGTGGCCTTGGCCACCCCGCCGAGCGTGCCGGAGGTCGGCGACGGCCGGACGAAGGCCTGCGGGTCGACCGCGAGGCGCTCCATCCGGGTCTTGTCGCCCAGGATCGAGCCGCCGGTACGGCTGGACGTCGGGTCGACGGCCAGCACCGCGACCCGGTGCCCGAGCCCGGTGAGCATGGTGCCGAAGGCGTCGATGAAAGTCGACTTGCCGACTCCGGGCACCCCCGTGATGCCCACCCGCACGGCCCCGCCCGCGTGCGGCAGCAGCATCGTCAGCAGCTGCTGCGCCAGCACGCGGTGGTCCGGCCGGGTGGACTCGACGAGGGTGATGGCCCGCGCGATGTACGCGCGCGAGCCCTCCCGCACGCCCGTCGCGTAGCTGTCCAGGTCGATCGTCCGGGGCGCCATCGGATCAGCGCCTCAGAGCTCGTGGCCGAGATCGGCGGCGAGCGACTTCAGCAGGTCGTAGGCCGCCTCCGGGATCACCGTGCCGGGCGGGAAGACCGCCGCGGCGCCCGCCTCGTACAGCGCGTCGAAGTCCTGCGGGGGGATCACCCCGCCGACCACGATGGTGATGTCCTCCCGGCCCGCCGCGGCCAGTTCGGCGCGCAGCGCGGGCACCAGGGTGAGGTGGCCGGCCGCCAGCGAGGAGACGCCGACGATGTGCACGTCCGCCTCGACGGCCTGCCGGGCGACCTCGGCCGGGGTCTGGAACAGCGGGCCGACGTCCACCGTGAAGCCGAGGTCGGCGAAGGCGGTGGCGATCACCTTCTGGCCGCGGTCGTGGCCGTCCTGGCCCATCTTGGCGACCAGGATGCGCGGGCGGCGGCCCTCGGCCTCCTCGAACCGCTCGACCAGCTCGCGGGTGCGCTGCAGGGGGGCCGACGGGCCCGCTTCGTCTCGGTACACACCCGAGATGGTACGGATCTGCCCGGAGTGGCGGCCGTACACCTTCTCCAGGGCGTCCGAGATCTCGCCGACGGTGGCCTTGGCACGGGCCGCGTTCACCGCCAGGTGCAGCAGGTTGCCGTCCAGCGAACCGCCGCGCCGCGGACCGGCCTCGGCGGCCCGGGTCAGCGCGTCCAGCGCGGCGCGGGTGGCGGCCTCGTCGCGCTCCTCGCGCAGCCGGCGCAGCTTCTCGACCTGCCGGGCGCGGACCGCGGAGTTGTCGACCTTGAGCACCTCGATCTGCTCGTCGCTCTCCACCCGGTACTTGTTGACGCCGATCACCGGCTGGCGGCCGGAGTCGATCCGGGCCTGGGTGCGGGCGGCGGCCTCCTCGACGCGCAGCTTGGGGATGCCCGCGTCGATGGCCTTGGCCATGCCGCCGGCCGCCTCGACCTCCTGGATGTGCTGCCAGGCGCGGTTCGCCAGGTCGTTGGTCAGCTTCTCGACGTACGCCGAGCCGCCCCACGGGTCGATGACCCGGCAGGTGCCGGACTCCTGCTGGAGCAGCAGCTGGGTGTTGCGGGCGATCCGGGCGGAGAAGTCGGTCGGCAGCGCCAGCGCCTCGTCCAGCGCATTGGTGTGCAGCGACTGGGTGTGGCCCTGGGTGGCGGCCATCGCCTCCACGCAGGTGCGGGTGACGTTGTTGAAGACGTCCTGCGCCGTGAGCGACCAGCCGGAGGTCTGCGAATGGGTGCGCAGCGACAGCGACTTGGCGTTCTTCGGGTCGAACTGCTTGACCAGCTTCGCCCAGAGCAGCCGGGCCGCGCGCAGCTTGGCGACCTCCATGAAGAAGTTCATGCCGATCGCCCAGAAGAACGACAGGCGCGGCGCGAAGGCGTCCACGTCGAGACCGACGTCCAGCCCGGCCCGCAGGTACTCCACACCGTCGGCCAGGGTGTAGGCCAGTTCCAGGTCGGCGGTGGCCCCGGCCTCCTGGATGTGGTAGCCGGAGATGGAGATCGAGTTGTACCGGGGCATCCTCTGCGAGGTGTAGGCGAAGATGTCCGAGATGATCCGCATCGACGGCTGCGGCGGGTAGATGTACGTGTTGCGGACCATGAACTCCTTGAGGATGTCGTTCTGGATGGTCCCGGCCAGCTTCTCCGGCGGTACGCCCTGCTCCTCGGCCGCCACGATGTACAGCGCGAGGACGGGCAGCACCGCGCCGTTCATCGTCATCGACACCGACATCCGGTCGAGCGGGATGCCGTCGAACAGCTGGCGCATGTCGTAGATCGAGTCGATCGCCACGCCCGCCATGCCGACGTCGCCGGTCACCCGGGGGTGGTCGCTGTCGTAGCCGCGGTGGGTCGGCAGGTCGAAGGCGACCGACAGGCCCTTCTGGCCGGCCGCCAGGTTGCGGCGGTAGAAGGCGTTGGACTCCTCGGCGGTGGAGAAGCCCGCGTACTGGCGCACCGTCCACGGCTGGTTGACGTACATCGTCGGGTACGGGCCGCGCAGGTAGGGGGCGATGCCCGGGTAGGTGCCCAGGAAGTCCAGGCCCGCGAGGTCCTCGGCGGTGTAGAGCGGCTTGACGCCGATGCCCTCGGGGGTTTCCCAGAGCTGCTCGTCGACGTCCTTGCCGGTGGCCTGGCGCCAGGCGGCGCGCCACTGGCCGTCGGTGACGGCGGCACCGGGGGCGGCCGCCGGGGCGTCGGTGCCGTCGGCCTCCAGCCCGATCGAGGTGAAGTCGGGGATCATCGGGCCGCTCCGATCTGGTCGAGCAGGGAGGTCAGGACGGCGACCGCGTCGCCGCCGGCGAAGACGAACCCGTCCACGCCGCCGGGCGGCGTCTCGCCCGGCCGGCCGGCCAGCAGCACCCGCCGCGCGCCGGCCGCCCTGAGCGCGGCGGCGACCGCCTCGGCGTGCTCGGCGTACAGGGCGTCGCTGGAGCAGAGGCAGGCCACGGTGGCGCCGCTCGCGGCGAACGCCTCGGCGAACGCGGCGGGTTCGGTGCCCTCGTGCGCGGTGGTGGCGATCCCGCCGGCCTGGAACAGGTTGGCGGCGAAGGTGGTGCGCGCGGTGTGCGCGGCGGCGGTGCCGATCGACGCCAGGAACAGCGCCGGCCGGGCTCCGGTGGCCGCGAGCCGGGCGTCCGAGCGGTCGCGCAGCGCCTCGAAGGCCTCGGCGCGGCGCACCCGAGGCAGCCCGCCGGACGGGCCGGCCGGGGCCGGCTCGCGCACCGGCGCCTGCTCGCCGAGGTTGGGGAACTCGCTGACGCCGGTGACGGGTTCGCGCCGCTTGGCGAGCCGCACCGAGCGCTCCGCCCAGGTGGCCCCGATCCGCTCGCCGACCAGGCCCGACTCCAGCGCGGCGCGCTGGCCGCCGGCCCGCTCGATCTCCTGGAACCACGCCCAGGCGGCGTGCGCCAGCTCGTCGGTCAGCCGCTCCACGTACCAGGAGCCGCCGGCCGGGTCGACGACGCGGGCCAGGTGCGACTCCTCCAGCAGGATCGCCTGGGTGTTGCGGGCGATCCGGCGGGCGAAGGCGTCCGGCAGGCCGAGCGCGGCGTCGAACGGCAGCACGGTGACCGCGTCCGCCCCGCCGACACCGGCGGCCAGGCAGGCGATCGTGGTGCGGAGCATGTTCACCCACGGGTCGCGGGCGGTCATCATCACCGCGGAGGTGACGGCGTGCTGGCGCTGCGCCGAGGCGGCCGGGGAGGCGCCGCAGGCCTCGGCCACCCGGGCCCAGAGGCGGCGCGCGGCACGGAACTTGGCGATCGTCAGGAACTGGTCGGCGTCCGCGGCGTAGCGGAACTCCAGCTGGCCGAGCGCGGCGTCCACCGGCAGCCCGGCCCCGGTCAGCGCGCGCAGGTAGGCGACGCCGGTGGCCAGCGAGGCGCCCAGCTCCTGCGCGGGCGAGGCGCCGGCCTCGTGGTACGGCAGCGCGTCGACGGCCAGCGCCCGCAGACCGGGGAAGCCCTCGGCGCAGCGGGTGGCGAGCGCGGCGGCCTCGGCGAGCAGTGCCTCGGTGCGCGCGGCGTCTCCGGTGCGGGCCTGCAGGCCCAGCGGGTCGGCGCCCAGGGTGGCGACGGCGGCGCCGGGGGAGACCTCGCGCTCCCGGTACAGCTTGAACAACTGCTCGGCGGCCTCGGGGAATTCGGCGCCCGCGTCGAGCACCACCCCGGCCAGGTCCAGGTAGACGCCGGTGAGCGCCTCGCCCAGCGCGGTGACCGGCAGGCCGTCGCCGCCCAGTTCCAGCCAGAGCGAGCCGCCGCCGTGCTCCAGATCGGCCAGCACCGCCTCGTTGGTGCGGCGCGGATCGGGGTCGCCGTGCCGCTGGCGGACGTCCCAGCCCGCGACCGAGGCGCCCTGCGGGCGGGCACCGCGGACGAACGGCGGGAACCCGGGGAAGCCCGGGTCGGCCGGGGCGTCCGCGGCGGTGTACAGCGGGCGGGCACGCAGCCCGTCCTGGAGCGCGGTGCTGAGCGCGCGCTCGGCGGCTGCGCCGTCCTCGGGCTGCGCCCCCGACTTGCGCAGCACACCCTCGACGAGGGTCTGCCACTGCTCGTGGTGGGCGGCCGGGAACTCGGCGGCCAGGGGAAGCCCTTCGGGCGGGACCGTCATGTCCGGCAGGTTAGCGCTCGTTCGCGGGGGCGCAGGAGAGGCGAAGGGTGTGACCTTGCCCTCGCTCTGCACTCTGTTGCACTACCCGCGCGGAGGACGGCCGCCGGGCGCACCGGCGGGGCCCCGGTGGCGGGTGTGCGGTGAGGGGCGCGCGGTGGCCCGCGGGCGGGCGGCTTGCGGAACAGTGGCCGTCATCTATTAACTTGCTTAGTAGAACACGGGTCGGGGCGGCTCTCCCCGGACACCCCCTGCCCGTGTTCCCTCCGCACCGTCTTCCCCGCCCCGAGGAGTCAGCCGTCATGGGAAAGCGCCGCAAGCCCAGCCCGCCCAGCCGGGCCCGCCTGGCGGTCGTCACCACCGCGATGGCCGGCGGCGTCGTCCTCACCGCGGGCCCCGCCCAGGCCGAGCCCGCGCCCAGCCTCGCCTCGGTCAAGGAGCAGGTCGACCAGCTCAACGAGGAGGCCGAGCAGTCGATCGAGCGCTACAACGGCTTCCAGGAGAAGCAGCAGACCCTCCAGGGCGACGCCAACCGGATCCAGGAGAAGGTGGCGCGCGGCCAGGAGGCGATGAACGAGCTGCGCACCCAGCTCGGCGGCATCGCGGCCGAGCAGTACCGCAACGGCGGCATCGACCCGTCCGTCCAGCTGATGCTCGACTCCGACCCCGGCGGCTACCTGGCCCGGGCCGCCGCGCAGAACCAGGTCGTCGACTCCCAGGCGGCGCTGCTGCGCCGGGCCCTCGACGAGCAGCGCCGGCTCGACCAGGACCGCGCCGAGGCCACCGCCACCCTCGCCCAGCTCGACGAGGCCGGTACGTCCCTGGCCGCGGAGAAGAAGGCGGTCCAGGACAAGCTGGCCAAGGCGCAGGCGATGCTCAACAAGCTGAGCGCCGCCGACCGGGCCAAGGTCAACGCCCAGGAGGCCGCCGCCACCCGCGCCTCCCGCTCCGCCGCCACCGAGCGCCCGGCCGACGCCGCACCGGCCACCGGGCGGGCGGCCGCCATCCTCCAGTTCGCCTACGCGCAGCTGGGCAAGCCGTACGTCTGGGGCGCCACCGGCCCCTCCGGCTTCGACTGCTCCGGCCTGACCGGTGCCGCCTACCGCGCGGCGGGCGTCAAGCTCCCGCGTGTCTCCCAGGACCAGTGGAAGGCCGGCGCCCGGATCGCCCGCGGCGACCTCCAGCCCGGGGACCTGGTGTTCTTCTACGGCGACATCCACCACGTCGGCATCTACATCGGCGGGGGCAAGATGATCCACGCCCCGCGCACCGGCAAGAACGTCGAGGTCCTCCCGATCGACGCGATGCCCTACGTCGGCGCAGTCCGCCCCTGAGCCGTGTGCTGCCGCGGGTGGTCGTGGCGGGCGGCGGCCGGGCCGGGGCGGAAGACCGGGTCGGGCCAGTCGCCGAGCGGTGTCGTGGCGTCGAGGGCCGCGCTGATGGTGCGTTCCTCGTAGCGGAAGTGGGACTCCATGATCGCCGCGAGGCCGTCGAGCTCACGCCCGACCGCTTCGCGTCCGGATCCGGCGGATCCTGCGGCCCGCAGGGCGAGTTCGCGCACCCGGGCCAGGATCCCGGAGATCAGTCCGTGGTCCTCGACGAGTTTGGCGATCGTCGGGGCGAGGTCGGGGCGCTCGCGCAGCAGCTGGGCGAACAGGCCTTCGTCCTCGCCCTCGTGGTGGGCGGTCAGGGCCTCGCAGAAGGCCAGGCAGTGGGCGGTGAGCGGATCGTCGTCCGGCCCGCGGGAGCCCGGATCGGACCTGAGGTCGTCGATCCGGCGGAGCAGGTCCCGGTGGGCACGGGAGAGCTGGAGACTGAGCGCGACCGTGCGGTCGCTGGTGGGGGAAGCCAAGGCGGCCGCCCTTTCGGGTTCCGCACCTCCATGCCTGGCGCGGTCCGCCACCGGCACGCGATGCCCCGCGATCCGATCACACGGCGCGGCGGCCGGGCAAGCCGGCAGGGTGGCGGGACCGGTCAGGACCGGGGCGGCAGCCGGTGGAGCCGGACGTCGGCCAGGCGGCCGTCGTCGACCCGGGCGGTCAGGTAGGTGGCGAACGCCTGGCGGCGGCGGTCGGTGGGCGACCCCGGGTTGAGCAGCCGCAGGCCCCCGGGGGCGGTGCTGTCCCAGGGGATGTGGCTGTGGCCGAAGACCAGGACGTCGGTGTCGGGGAAGCGCGCCTCGCACCGCTGCTCCCGGCCCCGGGCCGGGCCGGTCTCGTGCACCACGGCGAAGCGCAGCCCCTGGAGTTCCGCCCGCGCGATCTCGGGGAGGCGCTCCCGCAGCCCGGGCCCGTCGTTGTTGCCGCGCACGGCGACCAGCCGCGCGGACCGCGCCAGGAACAGGTCGACGGTGGCGGTGTCGACCCAGTCGCCGGCGTGGAACACCACATCGGCCTCGTCCGCGGCGGTCAGCAGTGGCGCGGGCAACTGCCGGGCGCGCGACGGGACATGGGTGTCCGAGGTGATCAGCAGGCGCATCCGGGACTCCGTCGGGGTGGGCGGACGGTGGGTCCGATCCTCCCCGGGCGCGGCGGCACGGGGCCGTCGAAACGCCGGGGCGCCTCTTCTTCTAGGGGTGCGGGGCGCAGGCCAGGAGGTAGGGGAGCAGCGGAGCGGCGAGGGCGGCCAGGCGGTAGGCGCGCGCCGGGGGCGCGGGGGTGTGGGCGAGGCGCTGGACGCGGGCGAGCACGCCGGTGGACGCGGCGGCGAGGGTGCCCGGCCCGGCGGCGGGGGCGGCCGGGGCGGCGGTGGCCAGCGCGTACAGGGCGCCGGCCAGGTCGGTGCGGGTCACCCGGGCGAGCGCGGCGTCGTCGGCCGCCATCTCCAGCAGCAGCGCCACCTCCGTCCGCCCGAGGCCGGCCAGCGGCAGCCGGCGGCCGAGCAGCAGTGCGAAGGTGTCCGCCGCGAGCAGCACCAGGTGGTGACGCCCCCGCAGGTGGCCGTGCTCGTGGGCGACGGCCGCGGCGAGCCGCCGCTCGTCCAGCAGTTCCACGGCGCCGCGGGTGACCACCACCCGGGACCGGCGGCCGGGCAGGCAGTAGACGGCGGGCCGCGGGTCGTCCAGCACCAGCAGCCGGCGCCGCGGGTCCCGGGCGGCCACCAGGTCGAGCGCGGCCCGGTGCCGCCGCCGGGCCCGCGCGGCCCGGACGGCCAGGGCCGCCGCTACCGCGGCGACCGCCCCGCCCGTCGCGGCCGGCAGCCACCAGCCGTGCGCGTGCGGTGCGGCGGCGGTGGGCGGTTCGACGTGCGGCAGCAGTCCGACCAGCCCGGCCGGCTCGTGTCCGAGCGGGGCGAGCAGGTGGTGCGCGGCCAGCAGCAGACCGGTGCCGAAGGAGGCCATCAGCGCGAGCCAGACGGCGGCGCCGACGCCCGGGCGGGCCTGGAGCCGCCGTGAGCCGGCCAGCCGCCGGGGGAGCAGGACGCCGACCAGGAGCAGGTGGAACGCGAGCAGGAGCAGGGTCACCGGGCGTCGTCCCGGGCCTTGACCTCCTCCAGGGCGGCGAGCAGCGCCGTCGCCTCGTCCCCGCTGATCCGGTCGACGAAGTGCAGCAGCGCCCCGGCCCGGTCGGAGGTGGTCTCCAGCGCCTGGTGCATCAGCTGCGCGGTGTACGACTCGCGGGTGCAGGTCGGCTCGTACACCCAGGCGCGGCCGGCCTTGTGGCGTCGCAGCCAGCCCTTGGTGTGCAGGATGTCGGCGACGGTGTTGACGGTGGTGTAGGCGACGGCGCGGTCCCGCCGCAGGTCGTCGACGACCTCGCGGGTGGTGGCCGGGCGGCCCCAGGACCAGAGCCGGTCCATGATCTCGGCCTCCAGGTCGCCCAGTCCCCGCAGCACCCCGTCCGCTCCTCTGCCGTCCCGCGGTTCCGGCGTTCCGCCGGCCTGCCGCTGCGCCCGCCGTGACGTCCGGGCCGCCGCCCATCGTACGGTGGCGCGCGCTCAGCGGCGCATCCGGCGGACCAGGTCGGCCGCCGCCGCCGGCCAGTGCGGGTGCTCGAAGCCGAACCCGGCCGCCTGGAGCCGGCCCGGGACGACGGCCCGGCTCTTCAGCAGCAGTTCGCTGTCCGAGCGCAGCGCGAAGGCGCCCGCCCGGGCCATCCACCGGGTCGCGGGCAGCCCCAGCGGGATGCCCTTGGCCCGCCGGACCGTCCGCATGAACTCCCGCTGCGGCAGCGGCGCCGGTGCGGCCAGGTTCACCGGGCCGGTGACGTCCTCCCGGTCGAGCAGGAAGCGGACGGCGCGGACCAGGTCGTGGTCGTGGATCCACGACACGTACTGCGCGCCGCCGTCGACCGGTCCGCCGAGGCCGGTCCGGGCGAGCCGCACCAGCCGGTCGAAGGTGCCGCCGGCGTCCGGGCTCATCACCGCCGCGCAGCGCAGCGCGACCCGGCGGGTGTGCGGGGTGGCGGCGTCCGTCTGCTCGCGCTCCCAGTCGCGGGCGATCCGCACGCTGTGGTCCCAGGAACGGGGCGCGCCGGGCTCGCCGCCGCCGATGACGCCGGTGTCCTCGGCGTGCGGGGTGCCGAAGGTGTGGCTGTAGATGGTGGCGGTGCTCATCTGCAGCCAGACCCGGGGCGGGCGCCGGGCGCCGGCGATGGCCCGGCCGACGGTCCGGGTGGAGTGCACCCGGGACTCGCGCATGTCGCGCAGGTTCTGCTCGGTGTAGCGGCAGTCGATGCTGCGTCCGGCGAGGTTGACGACGGCGTCGGCGCCGTCGACGACGTCCGTCCAGCGGCCGAGCGAGCGGCCGTCCCAGTGGATCTCCTGGTCGCGCCGGGGCCGGCGGGTGAGGACCAGGACTTCGTGGCCGTCGTCGGTCAGCGCCCGGTCCAGGATGCGGCCGATCTGCCCGGTCCCCCCGGGTATGACGATTCTCATCGCGTCGAGACCCCCTCGGTCGTTCGTCGGTACCCATCCTAAAGGGAAGACTGAACGTGTTCAAAATGCCGGGGTCGCCGTGGCATGGCCGGAAATGTGTCCGAATCCGTGGAACCACCGCCCCCGCTTGTCCGACTGCTGGGCCGGATCCGATTGTCAGCTCGTCCAAGGAGTGCTCGCGCATGTGCGGAATCACCGGCTGGGTGTCCTTCCACCAGGACGTCCGCCACAGCGCCCCCGTCATCGAGGCGATGACCGCCACCATGGCCCTGCGCGGCCCCGACGCCGGAGGTGTCTGGCTCGGCCGCCACGCCGCCCTGGGCCACCGGCGCCTCGCCGTCATCGACATCGAGGGCGGCGCCCAGCCCATGCCCGACCGGCAGGACGAACCGGGCGTCGTCCTCACCTACAGCGGCGAGGTCTACAACCACCACGAGCTGCGCACCGAACTGCGGGCCAGGGGCCACCGGTTCGAGACCCGCAGCGACACCGAGGTGGTGCTCCGCGCCTACCAGGAGTGGGGCGACGCCCTCGTCGAGCGGCTGGAGGGCATGTACGCCTTCGCCGTGTGGGACGAGCGCGAGCAGCGGCTGCTGCTGGTCCGCGACCGGCTCGGCGTCAAGCCGCTGTTCTGGGCCGAGACCGGCGGCGGCCTGGTCTTCGGCTCCGAGCCCAAGGCGCTCTTCGCCCACCCCGAGGTCACCCCCACCGTCGACGCCGACGGCCTGCGCGAGGCCTACAGCCTGCTCTTCAACACCGGCCCCACCGTCTGGTCGGGCGTCCGCGAGGTCCACCCCGGTGGCCTGCTCGTCCTCGACCGCACCGGCATCCGCGAGCAGACCTACTGGGAGCTCACCGCCCGCCCGCACACCGAGGACCTGGACGCCACCAAGGAGCGGGTCGGCGAGCTGGTCAACCGCGCCGCCCGCGCCCAGCTGGAGGCGGACGTCCCGCTCTGCAGCCTGCTCTCCGGCGGCCTCGACTCCACCATCGTCACCGCCCTGGTCGCCGACGAACTGCGCGTCCAGGAGGGCCCGGACGCCAAGCTGCGCTCCTACGCCGTCGACTACAGCGACCAGGCCGAGCAGTTCACCGGCGACGTGCTGCGCACCGGCCACGACACCCCGTACGCCGCCGAGGCCGGCGCGTTCATCGGCAGCGACCACTCCACCGTGGTGCTCGACCCGCGCACCCTGCTCGACCTGGAGAACCGGCGGGCCGTCGTCGTCTCCCGGGACTCGCCGATCGGCGTCGGCGACATGGACACCTCGCTGTTCCTGCTGTTCGGCGAGATCCGCAAGCACTCGACGGTCGCCCTCTCCGGCGAGGCGGCCGACGAGGTGTTCGGCGGCTACCCGTGGTTCCACAACCCCAAGGCGCTCGCCGCGCAGACCTTCCCCTGGCTGCTCGTCACCGGCGACGAGGCGGCCATGCCGATCAACCCGGACCTCGCCGCCCACCTGCGGATCGCCGAGTTCCGCGACGACACCTACCGCAGCTCGCTGGCCGCCGTCCCGCACGTGGACGGCGAGAGCCCGGCCGAGCACCGGCAGCGCGAGATGCAGCACCTGTCGCTGACCCGCTGGCTGCGCCAGTTGCTGCACCGCAAGGACCGGCTGTCGATGGCCCAGGGCCTGGAGGTGCGGGTGCCGTACTGCGACCACCGGCTGGTCGAGTACGCCTTCAACACCCCGTGGGCGATGAAGAGCTACGACGGCCGTGAGAAGAGCCTGCTGCGCGCCACCGGCCAGGGCATCGCCCCGGAGTCGGTGCTGTGGCGGCCGAAGAACCACTACCCTGCCACCCACCACGCCGACTACAACAGCGGGCTGCAGCGGCTCGCCCGCGAGGCGCTGGACGCGCCGCACGTGCGGGACATCGCCGACGAGACGGTGATCAAGACCAGCCTGGACACGCCGGCCGACCAGCTGGAGTGGGGTCACCGGCTCCGGCTGGAGCGGGTCGTGGACCTGGCGCTCTGGCTGGACCACCACAAGCCGGCGCTCGCGATCTGACCGCGGGCCCGCTCGTCCGCCGGTGGGGCCCGACGCGCACCGTCAGGTCCCGCCGGCGGGGCGCGGTCAGGGCCTAGGCTGAGGCGATGCTGACCCGGATGTACGGCGACCCCCGGCACGGACCGCTGGTGCCGATGCTGCTGGTGCTCACGGTGGTCACCGGGCTGGTCGACGCGGTGAGCTACCTCGCGCTCGGGCACGTCTTCGTCGCCAACATGACCGGCAACGTGGTCTTCCTCGGTTTCGCCCTGGCCGGCGCGCCGGGGCTGTCCGCGACGGCCTCGTTCACCGCGCTCGCCGCCTTCCTGGCGGGCGCGCTGGTGGGCGGGCGCCTCGCCGAGCGCCGTCCCGGCCACCGCGGGCGGCTGCTGGTGGTCACCGCCGGCGTGCAGTCGGTGCTGCTCGCCGCGTGCACGGCCTTCGCCGCGGCCTTCGGGCACACCGCCGACCCGGTCCGCTACCCGCTGATCGCGGTGCTGGGTGCCGCGATGGGGCTGCAGAACGCGGTGGTCCGCGCGCTCAAGGTGCCGGACCTGACGACCACCGTGCTGACCATGACGCTCACCGCGCTGGCCGCCGACCGCGCCGGTGGCCGCCGACTCGCCTCCGCCGCCTGGATGTTCGCGGGCGCTCTGGTCGGTGCCGTGCTCGTCCTGCACGCCACGGTCCCGGTGGCCCTCGCCGCGGCCCTCGCCCTCCTCCTCGCCGTCGCCGCCCTCACCCACCACGCCTCCCGCCACCCCGCCACCCCCTGGTCCGCCCCGGCCTGACGCGGCCTCCGCCCGTCCGCCCGGGGCGGGGGCTGCGGGGGTGCCGGAGCGGGAAGTCGGCCGGGCCGACTCTTCGTGCTGAGTGGACCGGACTGCACATTTTGCGGGGCGGGGCGGGGCGGGGCGGGGCCGGGGATCAGGGGCGGGTGGCGAGGAAGGCGTCGAACTCGGCGCCGTACCAGCGGGTGGTGCGGCCCCGGGGGGTCATGCCGAGGCGGTGGCAGACGGCGGCGGAGCGGTCGTTGCCGGGGCGGACGACGGCGTGGATCTCGGTGAGGCCGTCGGCGAAGCCCTTGGCGAGGGCGGCGCGGGCGGCCTCGGTGGCGTAGCCGTGGCCCCAGGAGTCGGGGTGGAGGTGCCAGCCGACCTCCACCTCGCCGTTCCCGGTGCCGTCCGGGTCCGGCAGCGGGAGGAGCATCACCGAGCCGGCCACCACCCCGGTGTCGTGCCGTTCCAGCGCCCAGACGCCGTACCGGGGGTCGGCCGACCGGGCCCGCCAGCGGTCGATCATGGCGGGCACCTCGGCGGGCGACTCCAGCGCCCGCGGCGCGGCGCCGAGCCACCGCGCGACCTCCCAGCGCGAGTACAGGTCGTACGCGCGCTCGGCGTCGGTGTGCTCCCAGAGGCGGGCGGTCAGCCGGTCGGTGGTGAACAACGGTGCTCCAATTCCGAGGGTGTGGTGCGGTGACGTGCGGTCAGTCGTCCTGGGGCTGGCTGGTACGCCCGGACCAGCGCGGCTCCCAGTGGGCCCAGGAGCGTTCCCAGCCGCGGTCCGCCCGCCGGTCGAGCAGGCGCAGCCGCAGCGCCAGCACGCCGGCGACCAGCGCGGCCAGGCTCGCCGAGCCCGCCAGCCCGGTGCAGACGGCCCCGACGGCCAGCCCCACCCGGGTGGCCGGGGCGGTGGCGGGCCGCCCGGCGTCGTCGACCCACAGGACGATGGTGGAGCCGCTGGCGGTGCTGCGCGGGATCTCGACGGTGCCGGTGCGGGCGAGGCCGTCGGGGGTGGTCCAGGAGACCGAGGTGTCGGTCCGCTTCTGGTAGCCGCCGCTCCAGCGACCGGCGCCGGTCTCCTCCGCGCGGAGTTTGCCGAGCACCAGTGCCTCGGTGCGGTGCAGCCGGCCGCGTTCGGCCTCGGCGGTGCGCCCGGCGGCGCGGTAGCCGAGGACGGCGGCGGTGACGACGCCGGCCAGTCCGACGGTCAGGGCGAGCCCGGCGACCAGCCAGGCCCGGCTGCGGGCCCGGTCGACGGGGCGGGCGAGCGGTTCACGGCGCTGGACGGTGCGGTGGCGGCCGAGGGCGCGGCGCAGATGGCGGCCGGCCCGCCGGGGCAGGGACGCGGTGCGGGCCGAGCGGGGTGAGCTGGACACGATGCGTGCTCCTCACGGCTGTTGGCGTGGTTCGGCCCCGTCGGATCCAAATCTCCCCCGGCGACGGCCCCTCGCACAAGAGCGGGGGGCCTGACCCCCGGCGGGCCCTTGGGCCCAAAGCGCGGGGGAGGACCGGGACGTTCGGCCCTCGGCGGGCCGGGGGGTGAGGAGGCAGGCTGGGCCCTGGCCGCGTTCTCGTGCCGGGGACGCGGAGGCCCGGCCCGCTGTGGGGGCTCGCCGGGCCGCCGTGCAGAGCGGGGGACGGGGTTGGGGCCGTCTCCCGCTCGCGGCGTTTCCGGAGCAGAGATCGACATCGCGTTTCTCCAGGTCAGGGCCGTATTCTCGCCAGCTATACACTCGATGTATACCTCTGGTGTATGGTCCTCCTGTGAGTGTTCCCCTGACCCTTCTCGGGCTGCTGGAGCGGGAGCCGAGCCACGGCTACGACCTCAAGCGCGACTACGACACCTTCTTCGGGCGTGGCAAACCCCTGCCGTACGGTCAGGTCTACGCCACGCTCGGCCGCCTGGCACGCGACGGCAAGGTCGTCCCCGGCGAGGCCGAGCCCGGCGACGGGCCCGAGCGCAAGCGCTACGTCATCACCGAGGCCGGGGTGAGCGAGTTCGAGCACTGGCTCGCCGAGCCCGTCGCCCCCGAACCCACCCTCCAGTCCGTGCTCTTCACCAAGGTCGTGCTGGCCCTGCTGCTCGGCCGCGACGCCGAGGCCTACCTCGACACCCAGCGCGCCGCCCACCTGCGCCGGATGCGCGAGCTCACCGAACTGCGCCGCACCGGCCCGCTGGTCGACGCCCTGCTCGCCGACCACGGCCTCTTCCACCTGGAGGCGGACCTGCGGTGGATCGACCTGACCACCGCCCGCCTGGACGCCCTTGCCTCGGAGGTGCGCGCATGACCCCCCTGATCGAAGCCCGCGACATCGAACTGGCCTTCGGCGAGACCCCGGCCCTGCGCGGGGCCAGCCTGGCCGCCGAGGCCGGCGAGGTGCTCGCCGTGATGGGCGCCAGCGGCTCCGGCAAGTCCACCCTGCTGCACTGCCTGGCCGGCATCCTCGTCCCCGACGCCGGCGAGGTGCTCTTCGAAGGACAGCGGATCGACAACCTCGACGAGAACCGGCGCAGCGCCTTAAGGCGGGACCGCTTCGGCTTCGTGTTCCAGTTCGGCCAGCTCGTCCCGGAACTGACGGCCGAGGAGAACATCGCCCTACCGCTGCTGCTCTCCGGCGTCCGCCGCTCCGCCGCCCTCGCCGACGCCCGCCCGTGGTTCGCCCAGCTCGGCCTCGACGGCCTGGAGCGCCGCCGATCCGGCGAGCTGTCGGGCGGTCAGGCCCAGCGGGTCGCGCTCGCCCGCGGCCTGGTGACCCGCCCCCGGGTGCTGTTCGCCGACGAGCCGACCGGCGCGCTGGACTCGCTCACCGGCGAGCAGGTGATGGCCCTGATGGTCGCCGCCGCCCGCGAGCAGGGCACCACCGTCGTCCTGGTCACCCACGAGCCCCGGGTCGCCGCCTACGCCGACCGCGAGGCCATCGTCCGCGACGGCCGGGCCCGCACGCTCTCCGCCGACTACGCGACCGGCCCCGCGCCGGCGGGACGGGCCGCCTCGTGATCCCCTTCGCGCTGCGCCTCGCCGTCAGCGGCGGCCGGCAGGCCGTCGCCCGGCTGCTCACCATCGCCGCCGCCGCGGCCGTCGGCGTCGGCCTGCTGCTCTCCACGATCGCCGCCGTGAACGCCGTCGGCGCCACCAACGAACGGATGCTCTGGGCCAACAGCGGCGCCAAGAGCCGCACCGAGACCGCGGCCGTCGACCCGCTCTGGTGGCGCGACCGCGGCCCCGAGTTCTACGACGGCGAGCGGATGCTCTACTTCGAGGTCGCCGCCACCGGGCCGACCTCGCCGGTGCCGCCCGGCCTGCCGAAGCTGCCCGCGGCCGGCGAGTACTACGCCTCGCCCGCCCTCGCCAAGCTGATCCGCGAGCGGCCGGCCGACCAACTCGCCGACCGCTTCCCCGGCCGCCTGGCCGGCGAGATCGGCGACTCCGCGCTCGCCTCCCCGGACTCCCTGGTCCTGATCGGCGGTCAGGACCGGGCGACCCTCGCGGCCCGGCCCGGCGCCCGGCAGATCACCACCATCGCCACCGCCCTCCCGCCGGACTGCGCCAGCGACTGCCCGGCCACCGGCACCCGCGGCGACGCCATGACCCTGATCCTCTCGGTGGTCGCCGGGGCACTGCTCTTCCCCGTGGTGATCTTCATCGGCACCGCCACCCGGCTCTCCGCCGCCACCCGTGAGCAGCGCTACGCCGCGATGCGCCTGGTCGGCGCGACGCCCCGGCAGATCACGCTGATCGCGGCCGCCGAGTCCACGCTCGCCGCCGTCGTCGGCACCGCCCTCGGCTTCGGGCTGTACCTGGCGCTGCGCCCGCTGGTGGCGACCGTCCCGTTCACCGGGGACCGGTTCTTCGTCGAGGACCTCGCGCTCACCGCGCCGCAAGGCCTGGCCGTGCTGCTCGGTGTCCCGGTGGCGGCGGCGGTGGCCGCCCGGCTCGCGCTGCGCCGGGTGACCATCTCCCCGCTCGGCGTCAGCCGCCGGGTCACCCCCAGGCCGCCGACCGTCTGGCGGGTCGTGCCGCTGCTGGCCGGACTCGCCGAACTCGCCTGGTTCGTCGGCCGCCGCCCCGACACCACCAACGGGCAGACCGCCGCCTACCTGACCGGCTTCCTGGTGATCATGCTCGGCCTGGTGGTGGCAGGACCCTGGCTGACCATGGCGGCCGCCCGCGCGGTCGCCGCCCGGACCGGCCGCCCGGCCACCCTGATCGCCGTACGACGGCTCGCCGACGACCCCAAGGCCGGGTTCCGCTCGGTGGCCGGCCTGATCCTGGCGCTGTTCGTCACCACCGCGACGGTCTCCATCATCGGCACCATCGACGCCAACCGGGGCGCGCTCAGCGGCGACCCGCAGACCCGGGTGGCGGTGGAACACGGCGCCGACTCCGACCAGCCGCCGATGACCGCCGCCGTCCCGGAGCGGGTGCTGGCCGACCTGAAGGCCGTCCCCGGCTTCCGGGCCCTCGCCGTCGCCCATGCCAACCCGGACGGCCTGGCCCGCGAAGCGTCCAGGCGGCCCGGCGGTCCGGCGCCCCTGCTGGCGGACTGCGCGGACCTCGCGCAGGTCCCCGTGGTCGGCCACTGCGCTCCGGGCGCGGCCGTGGCGGCCGTCGAGCCGTACGGCTTCCTCAGCCTGACCTCCCAGCAGGCCGTCGAGTGGCCGAGCGCGCCGATCACCGCCGAGGTGGCCGCCCGGCTGCCGGTGCAGTCGCTCTACGTGACGACGGACGGCTCGACGGCCGCGAAGGAACGGGTCCGCACCATCCTCAGCCGGGCCTTCCCGGACCACAACGCCCGGACGGTGCACGACTGGGGCTCCGCCGAGCAGCAGATCCTCGCCGGCTGGCGGCAGCTGGCCGACGTCGTCCTGCTCACCACCCTGCCGATCGCCGGCTGCAGCCTCGCGGTCAGCGTGGTCGCCGGCCTCTCCGACCGGCGCCGGCCGTTCGCGATGCTGCGGCTCACCGGGGCGCCGCTGCGCCTGCTGCGCTGGGTGATCGCCCTGGAGAGCGCGCTGCCGCTGCTGGTGGTGGCGGCGATCGCGACCGGCACGGGCTTCGGCGCGGCGGCGATGTTCCTCAAGTCGCAGATGCACTACGACCTGGTCTCGCCGGGCGCGGTGTACTTCGCGCTGGTGCTGCTCGGGCTGGCGGTGTCGCTCGGGATCATCGCCTCCACGCTGCCGCTGCTGAAGCGGATCACCGGCCCGGAGGCGGCCCGCAACGGCTGACCTCCGGTGGCCGGCCACGGCCCGCCGCGCGAACCCCGCCCCGGATCCGGAGGCGGGGTTCGCGTACGTCCGGCCCGAATGCCGGCGAATTCCCTTTGCGTACACGAAGTCTGACGGAGGGTCATTTCCCCCCGGCCGTTCCGGGGCGAACGTGCCGAGTTGTGAAAAGGACTTCCGTGCGGCGCGTGACATGTGCAATGGTACTGCTCACCTCCCCACCGTGCGACGGACCAGCACCCAGCCTCGTCGCCATCGGTCCTCACCCCCCCACCGGCCGCACCCCAATGCGGCCGTACCAGGCCCGGAGGCCCCCACGTGAGTACCGTGCGCCTGTTGCGACTCCCGCAACTGGCAAGACTGCTTCTGCTCGTCCTTTCCTGTGCCCTGACGATCGGCCTGTTCGCCCCGCGGAGCCAGGCCGCTCCCGTCGTCCCGACCCCCGCGGCGACCCCCAAGACCGACCGCGGCGACCTCCCGCCGCCCGGCGCCGACAGCGACCTCGCGTCGCCGGGGCACGGCCACGACGCGGCGTCGAGGCCGGCGGACACCGCCCCCGCGCGGCTCGCCTTCCAGGACTCCGACTCCGCGCCGGCCAAGGCCCCCGCGCCCTCCGCCAAGGCGTTCGGCCTGGGCGCGGAGGCCGCGGACACGGACGCCGCCGACGCCGCCGCCTGCAACCCGGCGTCCTTCGCCCGGACCGGCGCGGCCCTGGTCCGCCTCGTCAAGGCGGCCAGCTACGACTGCGTCGACGGGCTGTTCCGGATCCCGGCCGAGTACGCGGCCGGGGCCTTCCGCGAGTCCCAGATGCTCACCGTCATCGACGCGCTGCGCGAGAGTGCCCGCACGTACCAGGGCAACGACGGCGACCACATCTCGCAGCTGATGTACTACGTGCAGGCCGGCTACTCGGTGCAGTGGACCAAGGCGGACGTCGTCGGCTCGTACGACAAGCTGCCCGCCAAGATCAGCGAGGCCGTCCACGCCTTCTTCGCCAACCCCCGCTCGCTCGACGCCACCACGGCCAACGCCGTCCCGCTGGAGCGCGCCGCCGTGCTGGCCGACGTGCCCCGCAAGCCCGGTGACTACGTCGACGTCGTCAAGCAGATCCTGAACGCCTACCAGCCCGAGACCTGGGACAGGGCCAACCTGCTGCGAGCGGTCAACCCGGTCACCCTGGTGCTGTACCGGGGCGTCAACTCCGAGGACCCGGCGTTCCGGGCGGCCGTCGTGGCCGATCCGGGCGTGCTCGACGCGCTGAACGGCTTCATCCTCCGCGCCAAGGGCCACCTGCTGGACCGCGACCGCAACAACTCCCTCACCCTCAACAACGCCATCGACGAGCTGACCCGGCTGAAGGCCATCGGGGAGATCGCCCCGCGGTCCCGCGCGATGGTGAAGAGCCTGGTCGACACCTCCGGCGGCATCACCGGGCCGAACTGGCCCCAGCGCGCCTCCGCCGTGGCCTCCATCCAGAAGCTCGACCAGGCCAACTGCGGCTACTACGGCACCTGTGACGACCCGCAGCGGTTCAAGGACGCCTACCTGCCGGTCCGGCACACCTGCAGCCCGACCCTGCGCATCCTCGGCCAGGACCTGACCGCGGCCCAGCTGGCCACGGCCTGCACCAGCCTGAACGGCCAGGACGTCTTCTTCCACGGCGTGTCCCGGGACAACGGCCCGGTCGCCGACGACAACAACGCGGCCCTGGAGGTCGTCGCCTTCGACTCCGACGTCCAGTACGTCGTGCTCGGCCGGGCGATCTTCAACACCGACACCAACAACGGCGGCATCTACCTGGAGGGCGAGCCCTCCAAGGCCGGCAACCAGGCCCGCTTCCTCGCCTACGAGGAGCCGTCGCGGTCCGGGGGCTACGAGATCCGCAACCTCAACCACGAGTACACCCACTACCTCGACGCCCGCTTCAACCTCTGGGGCAACTTCGACCAGGGTGCGGCCGGCAAGCTGATCTGGTGGACCGAGGGTCTCGCCGAGGTCGTCGCCACCTCCTACCAGAAGCTGGTCAACCAGGCCGCCATCGACGCGGCGGCCCGGCACAGCTACCGGCTGAGCGAGCTCTTCGACACCGCCTACGGCGACCAGGACCGCGTCTACCGCTGGGGCTACCTGGCCGTCCGCTACATGCTGGAGCAGCACCGCTCCGACGTGGACGCGCTGCTCGCCAAATGGCGCGTCGGTGACTGGGCGGGCTCCCGCGCCATCACGACCGCCATCGGCACCCGCTACGACGCCGACTTCGACGGCTGGCTGAGCCGTTGCGCCGCCGGCGCCTGCGCGACCGTCCCGGAGTTCCCGCAGTTCAAGGCGTGCGAGAGCGGCGACACCCGCCAGCTCGACAAGAACTGCGTGCGCACCGGCGTCTCGGCGACCGCCGGCAACTACGCGCACTTCTACGTCAACGTGCCGGCCGGTACCAGGCAGATCAAGGTGACCAGCAGCGGAGGCACCGGCAACGCCGACCTCTACTACCACTGGGGCAGCTGGGCGTACACCAACGCGTACGTCACGCGCTCGGCGGGGCCGGACAACTCCGAGACCCTGACCATCACCAACCCGCCCGCCGGTTACGTGTTCTTCAGCCTGTACGCCCAGCAGGACTTCAAGGGCGTCACCGTCACCAGCGAGTTCTGAAGCGAGTTCCGACCGGAGGAGCCCTGACAGCGGATCCTCGATGTCAAGGTGAGGCCCGCCCCGCCCGGGGCGGGCCTCACCCGTTGACGGGGTACGCGTGCGTCCCGGGCCGCGGCGCGCCGCCCAGCTCCCGGCGCCAGCTGCCAAGCACCAGGCCGGACGGGTAGAACATCGGCTCCGGCAGCGCGTCCAGCGGCAGCCGCTCCCAGCCGCCGCACGCGTGCGGCTCGGTGACCACGGCGGGCGCCAGGCTCGGCGGCGCGAGCACCGCGGCGGTCAGCCGGGGGCGGCCCAGCTCGTGGTCGAGCAGCAGCGCGAGCACCCGCATCTCCTCGGCGGGAAGCGCGATCCCGGTCTCCTCGGCCAGTTCGCGCGCGGCCGTCCGCTCGAAGGACTCGCCGGGGTCGACCTTGCCGCCGGGCAGGCTCCAGGTCGGCGGCTCGCCCGCGGTGGTGCGGCGGCCGATCAGCACCCGGCCGTCCCCGGTGGGCACGATCACGCCGGCGCCGAGCAGCGGTGCGGTGGTCATGGCGGTTCCTCCGTGACGTGGGGACGGGCTGTGGCTACCAGGCGGCGCGCTCGAAGTCCTTGAGGAAGCAGCCGAAGAGGTCCTCGCCCTGCTCCCCGCGGACGATCGGGTCGTAGACCCGGGCCGCGCCGTCGACCAGGTCGAGCGGGGCGTGGAAGCCCTCGTCGGCCAGCCGCATCTTGTCCGGGTGCGGGCGCTCGTCGGTGATCCAGCCGGTGTCGACGGCGGTCATCAGGATGCCGTCGGTCTGGAACATCTCCTGCGCACTGGTGCGGGTGAGCATGTTCAGCGCGGCCTTGGCCATGTTGGTGTGCGGGTGGCCGGCGCCCTTGTAGCCGCGCTGGAACACGCCCTCCATCGCGGAGACGTTGACCACGTACTTGCGGCGGGACGCCGAGGCGGCCATCGCCGGGCGGAGCCGGCTGATCAGGATGAACGGCGCGGTGGAGTTGCACAGCTGGACCTCCAGCAGCTCCACCGGGCCGACCTCGCTGACCGTCTGCACCCAGCTGTTGGTGTCCGCGAGGTCGGGCACCAGGCCGCCGGCGTCGATCGCCGTACCGGCCTGGATCCGCTCGGGCGTCGCCGAGCCGGTGACCAGGGCGAGCGAGGTGACGTCCTCGGCGGAGATCCGCTCGCTGCCGCCGGAGGCCTGCTGCGGCAGGGCGGGCAGGTCGACGCTGCCGCTGTTGAACCGGCCGATGGTGGTGGACTGCGGCAGCTCGCCGGCCGGCAGCGGCGCGGACTCGGCGGCGACCAGCTCGCGGTAGGACTCCGGCGGGCGGCGCACGGTCTGCGCGGCGTTGTTGATCAGGATGTCCAGCGGGCCGTCCGCGGCGACCTCGTCGGCCAGCGCCATCACCTGGGCCGGGTCGCGCAGGTCGATGCCGACGATCTTGAGCCGGTGCAGCCACTCGGCGCTGTCCGGCATCGCGGTGAAGCGGCGGATCGCGTCGTTCGGGAAGCGGGTGGTGATGGTGGTGTGGGCGCCGTCGCGCAGCAGCATCAGCGCGATGTACATCCCGATCTTGGCCCGGCCGCCGGTCAGCAGCGCGCGCTTGCCGGTGAGGTCGGCGCGGGCGTCCCGGCGGGTCCGGTTCTTGACCGCGCAGTTCTGGCAGAGGTTGTGGTAGAAGGCGTCGACCTCGACGTAGCGCTGCTTGCAGATGTAGCAGGAGCGGGGGCGCTCCAGGATCCCGGCGATCTCGGTGGTGGTGACGGTGGTCAGGCCGAACGCGCCGGCCGTCTCGTCGTCGATCCGGGTCGGCGCGCCGGTCGCGGTGCGCGCGGTGACCTCGCGGTCGTTGGCCGTCTTGCGGGCCCGGGTCTCCTGGCGGCGGCGCTGCTTCAGGGTGCGGAATATGCCGCCGACGGCCTGCCGGACGGTGATCGCGTCCGGGTGGTCGACGTGCAGCTCGTCCAGCTCGGCGAGCACCTCCAGGCAGAGCCGCAGCCGCTCCGGGTCGAGGCCGGGGCCGTAGTCGATCTCCTCGGCGGTCCCGGTGCCGTTGTCCTGCTCGATGTCCACGCCCGCCGCCGTCATGCCCTGCCCTCTGCCGCTGTGCCGCTCGCCTTGCCGATCACGGCGTGCGCCGCGTCTACCGCGTGAATGCTACGGGAGCGGTCCCGGCCGGGGCGAAAAGCCGAGTATTTGGAGGATCCTCCAGGTCTACGCGCGGAGCTTCGATCATGGCTTGTGTGCAGTGCCAGCAATCGTGCTCGAACTGGCTTTTGCCACAGGGCTCCCGCAGAATCGAACGTCGGGTGCAGGGGCGCCCGAGTGCGCCCTGCGGCCGTGCCGCACCCGCACCCGAGATGTATCTTCTCCCAGCCAGAGAGCCCCCTTCATGCGCTTCCTGAACGACCTCATGCCCTCGTACGACTTGACGTACGACGACGTCTTCATGGTCCCCAGTCGATCCGCCGTGGGCTCCCGCCAGGGTGTCGACCTCTCCTCCAACGACGGCACCGGCACCACGATCCCGCTGGTCGTCGCCAACATGACCGCCATCGCCGGCCGCCGGATGGCCGAGACCGTCGCCCGCCGCGGCGGCCTGGTCGCCATCCCCCAGGACATCCCGACCGAGGTCATCGCCGAGGTCGTCGGCTGGGTCAAGCGGCGCCACCTGGTGCACGACACGGCCCTCACCCTCGACCCCGGCGCCACCGTCGCCGAGGCGCTCTCGCTGCTGCCCAAGCGCGCCCACGGCGCGCTGGTCGTGGTCGAGGCCGGCCGGCCGGTCGGCGTCGTCACCGACTCCGACTGCCAGGGCGTCGACCGCTTCACCTCGCTCGCCGAGGTGATGTCCCGCGAGCTGCTGCTGCTCGACGAGGACATCGACCCGCGGGACGCCTTCGACAAGCTGAGCGAGGGGCACCGCAAGCTCGCCCCCGTGGTGGACCGCGAGGGCCGCCTGGTTGGCATCCTGACCCGCAAGAACGCGCTGCGCGCCACCCTCTACACCCCGGCCGTGGACGCCGCCGGCCGACTGCGGGTCGCCGCCACCGTCGGCATCAACGGAGACGTCGCCGGCAAGGCCAAGGCCCTGCTGGAGGCCGGTGCCGACACGCTCGTCGTGGACACCGCGCACGGCCACCAGGAGTCGATGATCACCGCGCTGCGGGCCGTGCGCGGCCTGGACCCGCAGGTCCCGGTCGTCGCGGGCAACGTCGTCTCGGCGGCCGGCGTGCGCGACCTGGTCGAGGCGGGCGCCGACATCCTGAAGGTCGGTGTCGGCCCGGGCGCGATGTGCACCACCCGGATGATGACCGGCGTCGGCCGACCGCAGTTCTCGGCCGTTCTGGAGTGCGCCGCCGAGGCCCGCCGGCTGGGCAAGCACGTCTGGGCCGACGGCGGCGTGCGCCACCCGCGCGACGTCGCCATGGCGCTGGCCGCCGGTGCGTCCAATGTGATGATCGGCTCCTGGTTCGCCGGCACCTACGAGTCGCCCGGCGACCTGCAGACCACCGCCGACGGCCGGCAGTACAAGGAGTCCTTCGGCATGGCCTCCAAGCGGGCCGTGGGCAACCGCACCGCCCAGGACTCCTCGTACGACCGGGCCCGCAAGGCGCTCTTCGAGGAGGGCATCTCGCACTCGCGGATGTTCCTGGACCCGGCCCGCCCGGGCGTCGAGGACCTGATCGACTCGATCATCGCGGGCGTGCGCAGCTCCTGCACCTACGCGGGCGCGGCCACCCTGGAGGAGTTCCACGACAAGGCCGTGGTCGGCATCCAGAGCGCGGCCGGCTACGCCGAGGGCAAGCCGCTGCACTCCAGCTGGGCCTGAGTTCCCAGGGCGTGTCCGGTGCGCCGGGCCCGAGGCCGAGCGGGAGCAGCAGGGCGCGGCCGAGCAGCCCGACCGCGCCGTCCAGCGCCGTGCCGAACGCCGCGGCCGCCGCGGGGCGCCCGCGCAGCTCCCAGAGCACCTGCACCGAACCCCAGGCGGCCTCCCGGGCGGTGTCGACCGACCAGGCCCCGAAGCGGTGGGTCAGCGGCTCGAACCGCTCCAGGACGTCCGGGCCCGGCATCAGCTGCTCCCGGACGGCCGTCTCCGCCTCCGCCAGCAGGTCGTTGATCCGGTGGTAGTCCTCCGCGAGGTGCTCCGGCTCCCGGCCGAGCCGCCGGCAGGTGTCGACGACGGCGAGCGGCAGGTCGTGCTGGATGTGGGCGGTCATCCCGGCCAGCGCGAACTGCACCGGGTGCAGGTCCGGGTGCGCGCGCAGCTCGAACAGCGGCCGCCAGCAGGCCGGTGGCCGCCGTCGCGCCGCGACCGCGTCCACGGCCAGCAGGTAGCGCCCGGCGAACACCGTGTCGAGCACGGCCATCGCGGACGGGTCGGCGAAGCAACCCAGCCGGGAGCGCACGGTCTCCGTGACGGTGAGGTACATCCGGTTGAACACCGCCACCCCGTCGGAGGGCGGCAGCCCGGCGCCGATCGCCCGCAACCGGCGGACCACCGCGTCGATCCCGTGCGCCGCCGCCGCGGTCCTCGTGGACACCCTGACCATGCCTCACCCTCCGGCGTCGATCGTGCACTGATCGCATCATCGTGGCACGCCGGGCCGGTGGATCCCGGGTGGTCGGATCGGCCCGTCGGGCCCGGGCCTTCGGGGCACCGGCTCGTCCCCGGGCCGCCGCTCAGGGTTCCCAGCGGATCGCCATGGCGGCGGCGTCGTCGGCGAGGCCGGTGGGGGAGACCCAGGAGGCGACGTCGGCGAGCAGCGCGTCCAGCAGGTCGTCCGGGGTGGCGGCGGGCAGGCCGGGGAGGCGGGCCGGGAGGGGGTAGAAGACGTCCACCGCGTTGCGGGCCTCGGAGACCCCGTCGGTGTAGAGGAGCAGCAGGTCGCCGGGGTGCGGGTGGACGGGGTCGGCGTGGTAGCCGCCGTCGCCGGCGAGGCCCAGCAGACCCAGCGGCGGGGCGTGCCGGGCGGGGGCGAGCTCGGTGATACGACCGGCGCGGCGCAGCAGGGGGTGCGGATGGCCGCAGTTCACCAGCCGGGCCGTGCCGTCCCGGTCCACGGCGAGCAGCAGCGCGGTCACGAACCGCCCGTCGGCCGGGCGGTCGCTCACCGCGGCGTCGAGCCGTTCGGCGAGCCGGGCGAGGTCCGGCTCGGTGCGGGCCGCGGTGCGGAAGGCGCCGAGCACGTCCGCCGCCGTCTCGACGGCGGCCAGGCCGTGGCCCTGGACGTCCCCGAGCAGGACCCGGATCCCGTACGGGGTGTCCGCCACCTCGTACAGGTCGCCGCCGATCCGCGCCTCGGCGGCGGCCGCGACGTACCGGACGGCGATCCGCAGCGGGCCGACCCGCTCGGGCGGCGGGCGCAGCAGGGCGCGCTGGGCGGCCTCGGCGACGGTCCGGACATGGAACAGCTCGCGTTCGCGGGCGGCGATCAGCACGACGTTGGCGGCGCTGGCGAGGGTCGCGGCGGTGATGGTGATCAGCGAGGCGAGGTGGACGGTGTCGGGCAGGTGGCTGTTCTCCTCCTCCAGCAGCCCGGCCACGAGGATGGCGGCGACCCCGGTGGCGAGCGGCACCCGGGCCCGCCGGGTGGTGGCGCCGACCAGGACGGGCGCCACGGCGAGGACGGGGGAGAGGGTGGTGCCCGGCCCGGTGAGCAGGTCCGCCAGCACGGCCCCGACGAGCAGCAGGAAGGCGCCGAGCAGCAGCCGCCTGGTCCGCCGGGGCAGCGGCGGCAGCGGAACCTCGCCGTCCTCGGACCCGCCGGCGCCCACGGCCACGCCCTCGCCTCCTGCCCGTTCGCCCGCTGCGGAACCCCTTCGTCCACTCTCCACCGACCCGCACCCCACCGGCATCCCGGCGCCCGCCGGGACGGTCAGGCCCCGGCCGGTTCCCAGTCCGGTTTGCGGTCGGCGGGCACCCCGGGCAGGCGCCACCAGGCGCGGAGGTCGGCGGGCAGCTCCAGGCGGTGGCGGGCCGCGAACGCGTCGAGTGCCGCGCCGTCGGCCGCCGGCCGCTCGGGTGCCCAGGCCGTGTGCGCGGCGAGCCAGGCCGTGATGCGGGCGGACAGGGCGGGGACGTCGTGATCCACGGGTGCCATGGCCCGCAGTCTGCCGGACGTCCCCGACAGGGCGGTGTGCGGAGGACGTAGGGTGGCGGGCGAGATGAGACGTAGGAGTACGGCACCGGCCTCGCCGCTTCCCCAGCGGTTCGGGGTGGATCCGGTGCATCTGCGGCTGCCCCTGACGGGCGGGCCGTGGGCGACGGTGGGGGCGTACCTGGCGCAGCGGCTGCCGGCGGTGGCGGCCGAGCGGGTGGACGCGCTGCTGCGGGCCGGCGGGGTGGTCGGGGAGGACGGGCGGGCCGTCCGCGCGGCGGAGCCGTTCCGGCCGGGGACGCACCTGTGGTTCTACCGGGAGCTGCCGCCGGAGGTGCCGGTCCCGTTCCAGCTGGAGGTGCTGCACCACGACGAGCACCTGGTGGTCGTCGACAAGCCGCACTTCCTGGCCACCACCCCGCGCGGGCGGCACGTCGTGGAGACGGCGCTCTCCCGGCTGCGGCACGCGCTGGAGCTGCCCGCGCTGAGCCCGGCGCACCGGCTGGACCGGCTGACGGCGGGGCTGGCGATGTTCGTGGTCCGGCCGCAGGACCGGGGCGCCTACCAGACGCTGTTCCGGGACCGGCTGGTCCGCAAGGAGTACCGGGCGGTGGCGGCGTACGACCCGGCGGTGGAGCTGCCCCGCACGGTGCGCAGCCACATCGTGAAGGAGCGCGGCCAGATCGCCGCGCGCGAACTCGACGAGGCGCCGAACAGCGAGAGCCGGATCGAGCTGCTGGAGCAGCGCGACGGGCTGGGCCGCTACCTGCTGCGGCCGTCCACGGGGCGCACCCACCAGCTGCGGCTGCACATGAGCGGGCTGGGCCTGCCGATCCTGGGCGACCCGGTGTACCCGGTGGTGTTGCCGGAGCCGGCCCCGGACGACTTCCGTCGCCCGCTGCAACTGCTGTCCGCGGTGATGGAGTTCACCGATCCGCTGACCGGTCGTCCGCGCCGCTTCGAGAGCCGCCGGACGCTGGCGGCCTGGGCGGACGGCGGGTGGGAGCAGCACCGGCCGGCCACCGACGGAACGTAACCCCGTCGGCTACCGCCCCGGCGGCAGCTCCAGCTCGAACCAGACCACCTTCCCCTCCGGGGTGCGCCGGCTGCCCCAGCGGTGGGCGAGCTCGTTCACCAGGTGGATGCCGCGCCCGCCCTCGTCCTCCTCGTGGGCGCGCCCGATCCGCGGGGTGGTGATGTCCCGGTCGGCCACCTCCACGGTGAGCGTGCGGTTGCAGAACAGCCGCAGCTGGGTGGGCGATCCGGCGTGCACCAGGGCGTTGGTGATCAGTTCGCTGGTGAGCAGTTCGGCGCAGTCGGCGAGCGGGGACAGCCCCCAGGCGGTGAGCGTCTCCCGGGTGAAGCGGCGCGAATGGGCGACCATCGCGTGGTCGCCGCCGAGTGCCAGGGTGGCGATCCGGTCCGAACCGGCGGGCCGGGCCTGCGCCATGATGACGGCGATGTCGTCCTCGCTGGTGCGGCCGGTGAGTTCGGTGAGCACCGCGTCGCAGGTCTGCTCCAGCGTGGGGCGGCGGTCGGCGACGGTGCGGCAGAGCAGTTGCAGCCCCTCGTCGAGGTCACGGCCGCGCCGTTCGACCAGGCCGTCGGTGTAGACGGTCAGGATGCCCTCCTCGGGGAGGGTGAACTCGACGCTCTCGAAGGGGACTCCGCCGACCCCGAGCGGCGCGCCGGGCGGCAGCTCGACCAGGTGGGCGTTGCCCTCGGTGTCGGACACCACCGGCGGCAGGTGGCCCGCGCAGGCGGCGGTGCAGTGCCGGCCGACGGGGTCGTACACCACGCAGATGCAGGTGGCGAACTGGCCCTCGCCGAGTGCGGTGGTGGCCTCGTCCAAGCGCTGCAGCACCCGGTCGGGGGCGATCTCAAGGGTGATCAGGGTCCGTGCCACGGTGCGCAGTTGGCCCATCGTCGCGGCGGCCCGGATGCCGTGGCCCATCACATCGCCGACCACCAGCGCGACCCGGCCGGCGGAGAGCGGCACCACGTCGAACCAGTCGCCGCCGACCTCGCTGACCACACTGCTCGGCAGGTACCGGTAGGCGAGGTCGAGCCCCAGCGTGCGGTGGATCTCCTGCGGCAGCAGGCTGCGCTGCAGGGTGAGCGCGGTCTCCCGCTCCCGGCGGTAGAGCCGGCCGTTGTCGATGGCCAGCGCGGTGCGGGCGACCAGCTCCTCGGCCAGCGCGCGGTCCGCCGGGCCGAACGGCAGCGGATTGCGGCTGCGGACGAACTCCGCGCCGCCGAGCACCAGTCCGCGCGCCAGCAGAGGCACCATCAGGTACGAGTGCACCCCGGCCTCCAGGCTCGGCTGCACCCGGTCCGGCGAGGCCACGATCCGGCGCAGCGCCGCCTCGTCCACCTCCGGGACCAGGATCGACCGGCCGGTGCGCAGGCTCTGCGCGTACATCTGCGCCGACTGCGAGGTCTCCCCGATCGCGTCGGCGGCGTCCGCCATGGCACCGTGCTCGTCCAGCTCGCCGACCGCCACCGCCCGCATCAGCACGGAGCCGTCGGCCGGCACGGGCGCCGGCTCCTCGCCGTCGAGCACCGCCTCGCGCAGGTCGACGGTGACGAAGTCGGCGAAGCGCGGGATCACCACGTCGACCAGCTCCCGGGCGGTGCGGTACAGGTCGAGGGTGGTGCCGATCCTTCCCGACGCCTCGTTGAGCAGCGACAGCCGCTGCTGCGCGGCCCGCGCCTCGTCCAGCGCCCGCTGCCGGGCGGCGGCCGCGTCCCGTTCCCGGGTGAAGAGCAGCGCGTTGTCGATCGACACGGCCGCCCGTACCGCCAGCTCCCCGGCCAGTGTCAGGTCGTCCTCCTCGTAGGGGCGGTCCACCACGGTCCGGTAGAAGGCGGCCAGGCCGACCGGCGAGCCGCGCGCGATCAGCGGCACCACCATCAACGAGCGGACGTTCTGCTCGTGCACCGCCGCCGCGCGCACCGGGTCGTCCCGGAACCAGGCCAGCCCGGCCTCGTCCATCCGGGGCACCAGCACCGGGGCGCGGTGGGTGAGCGCCCAGGCGTAGGGGGTGGAGGCGACGAAGCGGTGCACCCCGCCGGTCCGGTCGATCGGGCGCAGGGTCGAGTGCGGCGCCGCGTGGAAGGCCATCCGCCGCAGCAGCGCAGAACCGTCCTTGGACGTCCGGGCCTCGGGCTCGCCGCGCACCAGGTCGTCCAGCACCTCGACGACCACCGTGTCGGCCAGCCTGGGCGTCGCCACCTCGGCCAGCTCCTGGGCGGTCTGGGCGAGGTCGAGCGTGGTGCCGATCCGGGCGGAGGCCGTGTTCACGACCGCCAGGCGCTCCTGCGCGGCCTTTGCCTCGCGCAGTGCCTGCTGCCGGTCCAGCACCGTCTGGTGCTGGCGCAGGTACAGCCGGGCGTTGTCGATGGCCACCGCGGCCCGGGAGGCCAGCTCGTCACCGAGCGTGATGTCGGCCTCGGCGAAGGACTCCCGTGCGCCGCGCCGGGAGAAGACGATCATGCCGAGCGTGGTGCCGCGCGCCACCAGCGGGGTGATCCGCACCGAGCGCGGCCGGTCGCCGAGGAAGGCCTGCCGGCCGCTCTCGGTGATCGCCTCGCTCAGCGGCGGCAACTCCCAGGACGGCACCACCACCGTCCGCCCGGAGACCAGCGCCCGAGCGTACGGGGAGTCCGGCGCCACCTCGTAGACCGCGTCCACCGGCAGCGCCTCCGCCGGGTAGAGCGGGTCGGCGGTGGCCAGCGCCAGCCGGCGCACCTGCAGCGGGGCAGTGGGCTCCAGCGGCTCGACGTCCCGGCCGGCGGCCAGCGCTTCCAGGGCGAAGACGCCGCTGATGTCGGCCACCTCGGGCACCATCGCGTCGGCCAGCTCCCGGGCGGTCTGCCGCAGGTCCAGGGTGGTGCCGATCGAGGCGGTGGCCTCGACCAGCAGGGTGAGCCGCCGCTGCGCCCGGGCGGCCCTGGTCTCGGCCTGGAAGCGCTCGGTGACGTCGACGACGGTCGAGCTCACCCCGAGCACGTGTCCGCCCTTGTCCTCCAGCCGGAAGTAGGAGGCCGACCAGGCGTGGTCGTGCATCGGGTCGCCCGGGGTGCGGCCGTACGAGCGGGCGTCCACCACCGGTTCGCCGGTCTCCAGCACCCGGCGCATCACGTCCTCGCTCTCCGCGCCGTTGATGCCGGGCAGCAGCTCGGTCAGCCGGCGGCCGAGGTGCTGCTCCACCGACAGCCCGTTGATCCTCGCCAGCGCCTCGTTGAGCCGGACGAAGGCGAGGTCGGTGTCGTACACGCTCATGCCGACCGGGGCCTGGGTGAAGAAGCCGTCCAGCACGGCCAGGTCGGACTGGATCCGGCGCAGCGTGGTCACGTCCGAGGCCACCGCCAGCACCAGCGGGCGGCCGCCCGGCCCGGCGATCGGATGGGTGCGGAACTCCAGGTTGACGTCGTGCCCGTCGCGGTGGCGCACCGGGAAGACGCCGGACCAGCGGCGGCCGTCCAGGATCTCCTGGAACAGCTCCAGCACCTCCGGGCGCCGCTCGTCGGTGACCAGCAGCTGCGCGGCCCGCGCGCCGACCGCCTCCTCGGCGGAGTAGCCGAGCAGGGCCTCGGCGTCGCCGCTCCAGTGCAGGATCCGGCCGTCGGCCTCGATCAGGGCGGTGGCGATCGGCACCATCAGCAGGGCCTCCGGGCCGTCGGGACGTCCGGGCCCGGCGGCCTCGCGCCGCTCATGCCGTCTGTTCACCATGCTCGGTCACCATGGCCGGAACCGCCCGGAGATCGTCGCCACCAGCCCTGCCATCTTCCCACGGGCCCCGTCACCCCCGCTCGGCGCACGGGCGGGCCGGCCCCCCTACGCGGTCTGCAGGGCGCGCAGCAGCTGGACGCCGGGGGCGTCGACCGAGCGGCGGGTGTTGGCCAGCACGATCACCCCGACCTGCCGTTCCGGGTCGAAGGCCGTGAAGGAGCGGTAGCCGCCGGTGCCGCCGTTGTGCCAGATCTGCAGGTGGCCGCCCTGCCGGGCGTGCAGGCGGTGGCCCAGCCAGCCGAGGTGCGTCCAGGCGAAGGGGTTGACCCGGTGCCGCACCTCGCGGGTCAGCGCGATCGCCGGGGCGAGCGGCGAGTCGCCGTCGGTGCCGTCGCGGCCGTCGGTGCCCCCGCCGCCGGCCGCCAGCTGGGCCCGCAGGAAGACGGCCAGGTCGGCGGCGGTGGACTTGAGCGCGCCCGCCCCCGCGAGGCCTGCGAGGTCCCAGCCCGGCACCGGGCGCCCGCCCGCCGTGTGGCCGGGGGCGAGCCGGGCCGTCTGCGCCGGGTCGGGCGCGAGCACGGTGTCGGTGAGCCCGAGCGGCTCGCAGACCTCCCGCCGGACCAGCTCCCCGTAGCCGACGCCGGCCCGGTGCGCGAGGGCGAGGCCGAGCAGTCCGGCGCCGAGGTTGGAGTAGCGGAAGCCGCGGCCGGGCGCGGTCCGCGCCTTGGTCCGGCCGAGGCTGCCGAGCAGCCACTCGGGGGTGCAGTGCGCGTAGGGGTCGGGCTTGTTGGGGGTGAGCAGGGAGGACAGCAGCATCCCGGCGGGCAGCCGGGGCAGGCCGGAGCTGTGGGTCGCCAGGTGGCGCAGGGTGATCGGCTCGGGGCCCTTGCCGGGGAAGGCGGCACCGGCCGGGAGCGCGTCGGCGAACAGGTCCGCGAGCGGCTCGTCCAGCGCGACGGTGCCCGCCAGGGTCAGCCGGGCGAGCACGAGCGAGGTGAACACCTTGGTGATCGAGCCGATCTCGAACAGCGTGTCCGGACCGGGCCGCCCGCCGGCGGGTCCGGGGCCGGTGCGTCCGGCGCCGCGGATCTCCACCGTGCCGCGGGCGAGGCCGGCGACCACCGCGCCGACCTGCTGGCCGGCGAGGCGGTCGGCGGTCTGCTGGACGAGGCTGCCGAGATCGTTCATGGCCCCGAGCCTAGGGTCGGCGCCGGGCCGCGTCGTCCACCGGGGCGACGATTCTCGGCGGGACCCCGCTCGTCCCCCGGAGGTACGGGAGGACGAGCGGGGTCCCGGCCGGGGCGCGCCCCGGCTCAGCAGCTCAGGTTGTTGCCCGGCACGGTGCCGATCAGCTGGGTGAAGCGCTGGTAGGCGTTGATCCGGCTCTGCACCTGGGCGGGGTTGCCGCCGTTGCACTCCAGCGAGCCGTTGATGCTGCGGATGGTCTCACCGAAGCCGTAGCCGTTGACGATCGCGTTGTGCGGGGTCATGGTGCCCGGCCCGTTCTGGGTGTTCCAGTACCAGAGCGCGGTCTTCCAGGCGACGGCCGGGTCGGTCTGCACCAGGTTGGGGTTGCGCAGCAGGTCGATGCCCAGGGCGTCGCCGGCGGCCTTGTAGTTGTAGTTCCAGCTCAGCTGGATCGGCCCGCGCCCGTAGTACGCGGCCTGCCCGGCCGGGCAGCCGTACGACTGCGCGGGGTCGCAGTAGTGCGGGTAGTTGGCGGTGTTCTGCTCGACCACGTACACCAGCGCGCCGGTCTCGTGGTTGACGTTCGCGAGGAAGGCCGCGGCCTCCTGCTTGCGGACGGTGTCGGTGCCGGTGGCCGCGAAGGCGGGGTAGGCGGCGAGGGCGTCGATCAGGCCCTGGTAGGTGTAGAAGGGGTTCCGGTTCGGGAACATCTGGTCGAACTGGGCCTGGCTGACCGGGAATCCGCCGGGGTTGGGGTTGCCGGTGGAGGTCGGCGTGACGGTCGGGGTCGGGGTCGTCGTCGGGCCGGTGCCGCAGACGCCCTGGTCGGACCAGACGCCGGAGCCGCCGGTGCTCGGCGGCTCGTTCTGGGTCCACCACTTGGCGAGCCAGTTGTGGCCGTTGTAGGAGACGGCGGCGCCGCCGGTGTAGACGGCCGAGGAGTTCCAGGGCGTGCCGCAGACGGCGGCGCTGGCGTTGGCCGCGGGCAGCAGCAGGATCACCGCCAGCGCCGTGGCGACGGCGGAGAGCAGTGCGAGCAGGCGTTTCGTGGACACTTGATCACCCCTTGTGCGGTGTGGGGCCGCACGGTCGTGGAGGTAGGGACGTCGGGGCAGGGGAGCCGGGGCCCCGCGGGGTGGGGGCACGTCGTGGGGGACGGGCCGACCGGGGTGCGGGCCGGTGCGGGGCTGACCCAGACTCAAGCGGAATGGTCTAGACCTGTCAAGGGGTTTCGGGCAGAACGCGCGCGGTGGGGGAGGTGTGAACGAACGTGACCGGGCCCGCTGCGGTGGTGCTGTCATGGCCAGGTCTCTCCATCTGGAAGGATGGCGGGGTGGACGAGACCTCCGACCCCGCCGCCCGGTCCGGCCCGGGCGCGCCGATCCGCTCGGGCATCCCGGAGCACGGTAGGGTGCCCAAGTACTACGCCGTCAAGGGCCAGTTGGAGGCCCTGATCGACGAACTCGGCGAGGACGGCGTGCTGCCGACCGAGCGCGAGCTCGCGGCCCGCTTCGAGGTGGCCCGCGAAACGCTCCGGCAGGCACTGCGCGACCTGCTGATCCAGGGCCGGATCCGGCGGCGCGGGCGCAGCACGGTGGTGGCCGGCCCCAAGCTGGAGCAGCCGCTCTCGCTGGCCAGTTACACCGAGGGTGTGCGCCGCCAGGGCCGGGTCCCCGGCCGGACGCTGATCGGGCTGGAGCGGCTCGGCGCGGACCCCCAGCTGGCCGGCCAGTTGCGGATCGCCCCGGGCGAGCCGGTCTGGCACCTGGAGCGCGTCCTGCTCGCGGACGGCGAGCGGGTGGGCCTGGAGAGCACCTATCTGGCGGTCGGTCGGGTCCCGGCGCTGGACGTGGAGTTCGACCCCGCCTCCTCGCTGTACGCCTACCTCGCCGAGCGGGCGGGCATCGGCTTCGGCGCCGCCGACGAGCGGATCGAGACCGTGCTGGCCACCCCGCGCGAGGCCCTGTTGATCGGCACCCCGCCGGCGCTGCCGATGCTGCTGCTGCACCGGCTGACCCGGGACGCCGAGGACCGGCCGGTGGAGCGGGTGCGCTCGCTCTACCGGGGCGACCGCTTCAGCTTCACCACCCGTCTCGAAGCGGACTGACCCGTCTCGAAACGGGCCGGCCGCCCGCCCGGCGCCTGTCGCGCCGGGCTCTTGATCTCGCTCTCTATCTCGAATGGGTAACGGGTCTGGACCGAATTCGGGCGTTGTTCACACCCGGGTCGGAAACCGGGCCACCCCCGTCCATCCGTCGCTCCGACCGTAGTCACCGCCCCCTTCGGCGCCATGACGCAGTATCAGGAGGACGACGTGACCCCGCAGACCCCCGCCGCCCCCGGCCTCTCCCGCCGCGGCCTGCTCCTCGGCACCGCCGCCGCGCTCGCCGCCGGCCCGCTCGCCGCCACCGCCGCCACCGCCCGCGCGGCCACCGCCACCACCGCGGCGGCCGACGGCCGGACCCCGAAGGTCCTGCTGATCGGCCTCGACGGCACCATGCTCAACCGGATCAAGGACGCCGGCGCCCCCAGCCTGACCGCCCTGATGGCCGGCGGCCTCACCGCGGCGAGCAGCCTCTACGCCAACCCGATGGCCGGCACCCTCTCCGGCCCCGGCTGGTCGACCATCGCCACCGGCGTCTGGCCGGACAAGCACAACGTCAAGGACAACAACTTCACCGCGCCCAACCTCGCGGCCTACCCGGACTTCCTGACCCGGGTCGAGACCGCCGCGCCCGCGCTCTCCACCTACGTGGTCGCCTCCTGGGCGCCGATCGCCAACACCATCTGCTCCGGCAAGGTCGACACCCGGATCGCCACCCCGTCCGCCGAGTACGACACCGGCACCACCTCCCGGGCGGTCGCCAGGCTGCGCGACGAGAACCCCGACGTGGTCTTCGTCCACCTCGACAACGTCGACAACGCCGGCCACAGCAGCGGCTCCGCCAGTCAGGCCTACCTGACCGCGATCCGCGGCGTGGACGCCCAGGTCGGCCAGATCGTCGCCGCCGTGCGCGGCCGTGCCACGTACGCCCAGGAGGACTGGCTGATCATGGTCACCGCCGACCACGGCCACACCCCGACCGGCGGTCACGGCGGCTCCACCTGGGAGGAGCGGCAGACCTTCGTAATCGCCAACGGCTCGGCGTTCCCGGCCGGTTCGGTCCGCCACGACGTGCGCATGGTGGACATCGCGCCCACCGCCCTGGCCCACCTCGGCATCACCGCCGACCCGGCCTGGAACCTCGACGGCACCCCGATCCCGGACCTCGTGCCCGACGAGTTCGACGCGCTGCGCCCGCAGCTGACCGGCCGGGTCGACGAGAGCGGCATCGCGGCCGGCGTGCTCGGCTTCACCCACACCCCGCCGGCCGGCTGGTCGATCGACAACTCCGCGATGGGCACCGGCGGCGTCACCGAGTGGCGCGGCTGGTCGTTCACCACCGACGAGTTCTGGACGAAGGCCGAGCGCGACCAGAACCGCGAGCTGAACGTCCGCTCCCGCAACGTCTTCGCCGTCGCGGACTCCGACGAGTGGGCCGACCGGACCTTCAAGGGCAACTACGACACCACCCTGGTCAGCCCGGAGTACCCGGTGGCCGGGCGCCCCACCGTCCCGGTCGCCTTCACCACCTTCTACCGGCCCGAGGGCGCGCAGACCGCCCGGGTGCTCGCCGTCTGGGACGGCGGCGCGCCGGTCGAGGTGAAGAGCTTCACCGGCGACACCAACGGCCGCCAGCGGCTCGACCTGGCCGTCCCGGCGGGCGCGAGCCGGCTGCGGCTGCGCTTCCGGTACACCGGCAGCAACAACTGGTACTGGGTGCTGGACAACGTCCGGGTCGGCTGACCCGCGCCGGAGCCCGCGCTAGGACGGGGCGAGCGCGGCCCGCAGCCGCCCGGCGACCAGCGCCGCGCCCGCCTCGTCCGGGTACGCCCGGCGCGGCCAGAAGAAGCCGCGCAGCCCGTCCTTCGGGTTGCGCGGCACCACGTGCACATGCAGGTGCGGCACCGACTGGCTGATCCGGTTGTTCGCCGCGACGAAGCTGCCCGCCGCGCCCAGTCCCTGCTCCATCGCCGCCGCCACCCGCTGCACCCGCAGGAAGAACGGGCCCACCTGCGCCGCCGGCAGGTCCGCCAGGGTGCGGTGGTGGGAGCGCGGCACCACCAGCACATGGCCCGGGAAGAGCGGCCGGCGGTCCAGGAAGGCCACCGCGGCCTCGTCGTCCAGCACCCGGTGCGCGGGCTCGGTGCCCGCCACCACCGCACAGAAGACGCAGTCCATCCGTCCATTCAACCGGCCGCCCGGGGCCCCGGCATCCGCTCGGCGCGAGGGCGCCGGGAGGTCACCCGAGCGGACCCCGAGCGGGTGCGGGCCCCGGCCGCCGGGGGGCACCGTGCAGGTGGGGCGCGCGGCGCGTCCCGTCGACGAGGAGGTGGCCCGGATGGCGGGCAAGTTCGAGGTGTACGAGGACGCCGGAGGCAAGTACCGGTTCCGGCTCAAGGCGGGCAACGGCGAGATCGTCGCGACCGGCCAGGGTTACGCGAGCAAGGATGCCGCCCACAAGGGCGTCGAGGCCGTCCAGCGGGCGGCGGACGGTGCGAGCGTGGTGGACGTGAAGTCCAAGGCCGCGGCCTGAGGGCCGGGGCACGGGGAGCGGGCGCCCGGATCCCGGGCGCCCGCTCCCCGCGTCCGCCGGCGCCCGCTACTCGTAGCGGTAGAGCAGGGCCTCCCGCTCGTTGCGCTCGATCGCCTCGATGGTCAGCGCCGGGTCCGCCAGGTGGGAGAGGGTGATCTCGGCCGAACTCGGCTGGGCGTCCGCGGCGAGCCAGTTCTCCGGCTTCCACGCCGAGGAGCGCAGGAAGGCCTTCGGGCAGTGCGCGAAGACCTCCTCCACCGCCACCACGATCGCGCTGCGCGGCGGCTTGCCGACCGCGGTCAGCTGCTCCAGCAGCCGCGGGTCGGTGGAGACGCAGGCCCGCCCGTTGACCCGCAGCGTGGTGTCCCGGCCGGGAACCACGAAGATCAGCCCGACCCGGCCGGTCTCGACGACGTTGTGCAGGGTGTCCAGCCGCTTGTTGCCGGTCGCGTCCGGGATCGCCAGGGTGAAGTCGTCGAGCACCGAGACCAGTCCGGGCGGCCCGCCGCGCGGCGAGACGTCGCAGCGCCCGGCGGCGTCCGCGCTGGCCACCAGCACCAGCGAGGAGCAGGCGATCAACTGCCGGGCGACGTCGTGGATGCGGTCCACCTGCTTGCGGCGGGCGTGGTCGCTCGGCTGCTCGTAGACGTCCCGCAGCTGCGCGGCGTCGCGCACGGCCTCCGCGCTGAGGGCGGCGAACAGGCCGGACGGGCCGGACGGGCCGGGAGTTGACGGAACGGCGATCTCCGGTGTGCTGGTCATACCGGAAACGTAGCGCGCTCGGCTCAGACCGTGAACGCGACGGGGTGCACCTCGTCGGCCGGATGCCCGGCGCGCTCGTGGACCCGCTGCACGGCCTCCTTCGACGGCGCCTCGGAGAGGCAGTAGACGACGCCCGCCTCCGGGTCGGCCCACGCCTGCTCGAACTGCACGCCCTCGGTGCCCTGGATCTCCAGGTCGGCCCGGTGCGCCATCCGCAACTGCTCCTCGGTGATGCCGGCCATCCCTCGGTGGACGTCCATGAACTTGGCCATCACGCTCGCACCTCCTGGGGACCGGGCCCGCGCCCGGCCCGCAATCCGCCCCCCTCCCACCAGCTTGCGCCCCCGCGCACCGGCGCGCATTCCCGCCGCGGTCGTGAAACAGCCCACAGCCGGGGCCTCTCCCTGGGCCCGCTCCGGTCGTGGCACAATGACCGCAGAAGTAGCAGTGACGTTCAGCGCACTCCGGGGTCGGTGAAAATCCGAACCGGCGGTTACAGTCCGCGACCCGTCCGCAGCCAGCGGCCGGTTGACCAGGTGAAATTCCTGGACCGACGGTTAAAGTCCGGATGGGAGGCGTGCGCGGCGGACGAGTGAGCGACACCCGTGGTCCCCGGTGGACCGTGGGGATGGTGCACGGCGGCGGTCGAGGGTTTCCCTCCTCCGGTGTCCGGTGCGGCCCTGGCCCGGCGACGGGTCGCGAGGCCGTCCGGCGAACCGTGCGGCAGCGCGCCCGTCCGCGTCATCTCCCATGCCGCACCCCGGAGTCCGCGCCCCAAGCGCGAGGAGAACCCGGGTGTTCACCGGCATCATCGAAGAGCTCGGCGAGGTCGTGTCGATCGAGGAGATCGGCGATTCCTCGCGGATCCGCCTGCGCGGCCCGGTGGTCTGTGAGGGCGCGCGGCACGGCGACTCCATCGCGGTCAACGGCGTCTGCCTGACCGTTGTCGACACCCCCGACGAACTGGCCGCCGGCACCGGCGAGTTCAGCGCCGACGTGATGGCCGAGACCCTCCGCCGTTCCAGCCTGGGCGAGTTGAAGCCCGGCTCGTCGGTCAATCTGGAGCGCGCCATGGCGCTCGGCGCCCGGCTCGGCGGCCATCTGGTGCAGGGTCATGTCGACGCCACCGGACGGCTGTTGAGCCGCGAGCCGGGGGAGCGGGACGCTGCCGGGAACCTCCGCTGGGAGGTGCTGCGCTTCTCGCTGCCGGAGTCCGTCACCCGCTACCTGGTGGAGAAGGGCTCGATCACCGTCGACGGCGTCAGCCTCACCGTGGTCGAGGCCGCCCGCGACAGCTTCACCGTCAGTCTCATCCCGGCCACCCTCGCGCTGACGACGCTCGGCACCAGGGCCGTCGGCGAGAGCGTCAACCTGGAGGTCGACGTCCTCGCCAAGTACGTGGAGCGGCTGCTGGAGTCCCGCACGCTGCCCCCGACGGTCACCGGGGAGGAGCGGTGAACTGGCTCAACTCGGACGCCTTCACGGTCCTCGGCCAGACCGTGAAGTGGTCGGACATGATCGGCAACCTGTTCGGCCTGGCCGGCCTCGCCCTCGGCTGGCGCCGCTCGGTCTGGAGCTGGCCGGTCCAGCTGCTCTCCGGCGCGGTCCTGATCGCCGCCTACCTGTCCGGCGACGTGCCGGGCCTGGTCGGCAAGCAGCTGATCGTCATCGCCACGGCCGCCTGGGGCTGGACGCGCTGGCGCAACGGCCGGCAGGGCGGCGGGGAGATCGCCGTCCGCTTCGCCACCTGGCCCGAACGGGCCGCCCTGGTCGCCGGCACGGCGGTCGGCACCGGCCTGCTGGCCTGGGCCTTCCTGACGATCCCCGCGCTCGGCTCGTGGAGCCCGTGGGCGGACGCCTACATCTTCGTCGGCACCCTGGCGGCCATGGTCGCCCAGGCCCGCGGCTGGGTGGAGTTCTGGTTCGCCTGGATCGCGGTCGACGCGGTCGGCGTGCCGCTCGCCTTCAACACCGGCTACACCTTCTCCGGCCTCACCTACTCCGTCTACTTCGTCCTGGTCCTGCTCGGGCTGCGCTCGTGGTGGTTGCGCACCCGCGCGCCGCGTCCGACGTCCTCCACCGTCCCGCAGGGAGCAACGGCATGACCGAGAACCAGTCCGACGAACTCGTCCTCGACCCGGTCGAGCGGGCCATCACCGACATCGCGCTCGGCCGTGCGGTGATCGTCGTCGACGACGAGGACCGCGAGAACGAGGGCGACATCGTCTTCGCGGCCTCCGCCGCCACCCCCGAACTGATGGCCTTCACCATCCGCTACAGCTCCGGCGTGATCTGCGCCCCGATGACCGGCGCCGAACTGGACCGGCTCAAGCTCCCCCCGATGACCCAGGTCAACGAGGACCGCAAGGGCACCGCCTACACCGTCTCGGTGGACGCCCGCGAGGGAGTCGACACCGGCATCTCGGCCGCCGACCGGGCCCGCACCGTGCGGCTGCTCTCCTCGCCCGGTACCGGGCCCGAGGACCTCGCCCGCCCCGGGCACGTCTTCCCGCTGCGCGCCGTCGAGGGCGGCGTGCTGGTCCGCCCCGGCCACACCGAGGCCGCCGTCGACCTGGCCCGACTCGCCGGACTGGCGCCGGCCGGCGCCATCGCCGAGGTGGTCAACGACGACGGCACCATGGCGCGGCTGCCCGAGCTGGTCGCCTTCGCCCGTGCGCACAACCTGGCGATCATCTCCATCGAGGACCTCATCGCCTACCGCCGCCGCACCGAACTGCACGTCGAGCGCGCCGCCGTCACCGCGCTGCCCACCGCCTTCGGCGAGTTCACCGCCGTCGGCTACCGGGGCACCCTCGACGGCGTCGAGCACATCGCGCTGGTCGCGGGCGGTCTGGACGCCGACGGCCGGCTGCCGGACGGCGAGGACGTGCTGGTCCGGGTCCACTCCGAGTGCCTGACCGGGGACGTGCTCGGCTCGCTGCGCTGCGACTGCGGCCCCCAGCTGCAGTCCTCGCTGCGCCGGGTCGCCGAGACCGGCCGCGGCGTGGTGCTCTACCTGCGCGGCCACGAGGGCCGGGGCATCGGCCTGGCGCACAAGCTGCGCGCCTACGAGCTCCAGGAGCAGGGCCGTGACACCGTCGACGCCAACCTCGACCTCGGCCTGCCCGCCGACGCCCGCGACTACAGCATCGGCGCGCAGATGCTCTGCGACCTCGGCGTGCGCTCGCTGACCCTGCTGACCAACAACCCCGAGAAGCTCACCGCGCTCACCGAGCACGGGCTCAAGGTCAAGGGCCGCGAGCCGGTCGAGATCCCGGCGGGCGAGCACAACGCGCGCTACCTGCGCACCAAGCGCGACCGGATGGGCCACGACCTGCCCGGCCTCGGCGCCTGAGCGCCGCCACCGCCCTCCATCGACCTTCCAGCGATCCCGAACCACCGATCCCGAACCACCGATCCCGAACCACCGAAAGGCACCCGCACATGAGCGGCCACGGAGCCCCCGAGCTGACCATCGACAACGCCGCTGGCCTCAAGGTCGCCGTGATCGCCGCCCAGTGGCACGAGCAGGTGATGAACGGCCTGCTCGACGGCGCCCACCGCGCCCTCAAGGAGCTGGGCGTCGCCGAGCCGACCGTCCTGCGCGTCCCCGGCGCCTTCGAGCTGCCGGTCGCCGCCAAGCGCCTCGCCGAGCACGGCTACGACGCCGTGATCGCCCTCGGCGTGGTGATCCGCGGCGGCACCCCGCACTTCGACTACGTCTGCCAGGCCGCCACCGTCGGCCTCACCCAGGTCGCCGTGGACACCGGTGTCCCGGTCGGCTTCGGCGTACTGACCTGCGACAACGAGGAGCAGGCGCTCGACCGCGCGGGCCTGCCGGGCTCCGGCGAGGACAAGGGCCACGAGGCGGTCACCGCGGCCGTCGCCACCGCCGCCGCCCTGCGCGCGCTCTGAGGCGGCCGGCCGGGCCGCGCTCCGGACCGTGGACGTCCACCGGACTGTCCACGGTCCGGAACCGTTTACCGTCCGTCCCTCCGCACGCCGTAAGGTGAGTCCCATCATGGCTTCGAAGACATTCGAGGAGCTCTTCACCGAGCTCCAGCAGAAGGCCGCCACCGGCGACCCCTCGTCCTCCCGTACCGCGCAGCTCGTCCAGCAGGGCGTCCATGCGATCGGCAAGAAGGTCGTCGAGGAGGCCGCCGAGGTCTGGATGGCCGCCGAGTTCCAGTCCGACGAGCAGACCGCCGAGGAGATCTCGCAGCTCCTCTACCACCTTCAGGTGATGATGGTCGCCCGCGGGCTGACGCTCGACGACGTCTACAAGTACCTCTAGGCACGCACCTCCGGGCCCCGGTCCCTCAGGTTCCCCGGCCCGGAACCCCCTACACCCACACCGAACAGGTAAGGAACTGACCTCCATGCTGCGCATCGCCGTCCCCAACAAGGGTTCGCTCTCGGGTCCTGCGGCGGAGATGCTCCATGAGGCCGGCTACCGGCAGCGCAAGGACGCCAAGGAGCTGGTCCTGGTCGACCCGGGCAACCAGGTCGAGTTCTTCTTCCTGCGCCCGCGCGACATCGCGGTGTACGTCGGCTCCGGCCGCCTCGACGTCGGCATCACCGGCCGCGACCTGCTGCTGGACTCGCACTCCAACGCCGAGGAGGTGCTCGCGCTCGGCTTCGCCGGCTCGACCTTCCGCTTCGCCCGCCCGGTCGGCGTGGACGTCGAGGACGTCAAGGGCCTGGAGGGCCTGCGGATCGCCACCTCCTACACCGGCCTGGTCGAGCAGCACCTCGCCGACCACGGGGTGAAGGCCACCGTCACCAAGCTGGACGGCGCGGTGGAGACCGCGGTGCAGCTGGGCGTCGCCGACGTGATCGCCGACGTGGTGGAGACCGGCACCAGCCTGCGCAACGCCGGCCTGGAGGTCTTCGGCGAGCCGATCCTGATCTCCGACGCCGTGGTCATCCGCCCCAAGGGCGCCGGCGAGGACCCGGGCGTCGACCAGTTCCTGCGCCGTCTGCAGGGCGTGCTGGTGGCCCGCCGCTACGTGCTGATGGACTACGACATCCGCGCCGAGAACGTCGGCGCCGCCGTCGCGCTGACCCCCGGCCTGGAGTCGCCGACCGTCTCCCCGCTGCACACCGAGGGCTGGGTCGCGGTGCGCTCGATGGTGCTCCGCAAGGAGGCCCAGCAGATCATGGACGACCTGTGGGGCATCGGCGCCCGGGCCATCCTGGTGACCAACATCCACGCCTGCCGCCTCTGAACACCCACCGGCCCCTGGCCGCGGGGGTAAGCACCGGTTGAATAGGGTGGGGCCGCCGACAGGCGTCCCCACCCTTTCCGTTGCCCGACCCACGAACCACCCCGGAGCCCCTCGTGTCCACCCCCGCCGAGTTCCCCGTCACCTGGGCCCCGCGCCGCACCCGTGCCGTGCTGCTGCCGGTCTGCGCGCTGCTGGTGGTGCTGTTCGCCGTGATGGCGGTCGCCCTGCCGGCGAACTGGCAGCTCAACGACCGGATCATGATGGCGGTCAGCGGCGTGCTGTTCGCCGCCGTCGGCCTGATGCTGGCCCGCCCGCGGGTCAGCGCCGACGCCGAGGGCGTCACCGTGGTCAACTTCGTCCGCAGCCGTCGGCTGGCCTGGGCCGAGATCGTCGGCGTGAACTTCCGCCAGGGCGACCCGTGGGCCACCCTCGACCTCGCCGACGGCACCTCGCTGGCCGCCGTCGGCATCCAGTCCGGCGTGGGCAAGGCGCAGGCCATCGCGGACGCCCGCGCCCTGCGCGACCTGGTCGTCCACCACGGCAGCTGAAGCACGGCGGCTGACGCACAACGGTCGGTCGCCGGGCGGGTCCGAACGCGGATCCGACGTCCGCACGGGTATGGTCTACGCTGGTAAAAGCGGGGCAAAGGCATTGCCCTGCCCGAAATCGACCTGAGGAGTGACACTCCCCGTCCATGGACGATCCGTCCGGTAGTACCTGCGCCGCCCTCCTTCCTCCCGACGGAAGGCAGGCGGCACTGTGATCACCGCCTGGCTGCTGCTCTTCGCAGCCCTCCTGCTCATCCTCGCCAACGGCCTCTTCGTGGCCGCCGAGTTCGCCTTCGTGACCGTGGAGCGCGGCGCCGTCGAGCGCAGCGCCGAGACCGGGGACGCCAAGTCCGGCCGGGTCTCCAAGGCCCTGCGCCACCTCTCCTTCGAGCTGTCCGGCGCCCAACTCGGCATCACCGTGACCTCGCTGGTGGTCGGCATGCTCGCCGAGCCGGCGCTGTCCACCCTGCTGAAGCCGGTGTTCACCGGGATCGGCCTGCCCGCCGGCGCCGCCCGCGGCGCGGCCGTGGTCATCGGCATGCTGGCCGCCACCGTCGTCCAGATGGTGATCGGCGAGCTGGTCCCGAAGAACTGGGCGATCTCCCACCCGCTCCAGGTGGCCCGCGCGGTCGCCGCTCCGCACATGGCGTTCTCCCGGGCCTGCCGCCCGCTGATCAGCGTGCTGAACGGCTCCGCCGACCGCACTGTGCGCGCCTTCGGCATCGAGCCGCAGGAGGAGCTGGGCCACGCCCGCACCCCCGCCGAACTGGTCTCGCTCGCCCGGCACTCCGCCAAGGCGGGCGCCATAGACGAGGAGTCGGCCACCCTGTTCGTGCGGACCCTGGGCCTCGGCGACCTCACCGCCCAGTCCGTGATGACCCCGCGCATCGACGTCTCCGCGCTCCAGCGCGACGCCAGCGCCGCCGACGTCCTCAACCTGACCCGGGCCACCGGCCTGTCCCGCTTCCCGGTCTACACCGACAGCCTGGACGAGGTCACCGGCACCGTCACGCTCAAGGACGCGCTGGCCGTCCCGGCCGAGCGGCGCGCCACCGTGCGGGTCGCCGACCTCGCCGTCCCGCCGCTGCTGGTGCCCGAGACGCTCCCCGCGGAGCGGCTGCTCGACCAGCTGCGCCGCCTGCAGCCGATGGCCATCGTGGTCGACGAGTACGGCGGCACCGCCGGCGTCGTCACCGTCGAGGACATCGTCGAGGAGATCGTCGGCGCGGTGCAGGACGAGCACGACCCGGCCGACACCCCCGAGCTGCTGTCGCTGCCGCCGGTCGAGGGGCAGCCCGTCTGGGCGGCCGACGGCCGCGCCCGGCTCGACCAACTGGAGGCCATCGGCCTGCACGCTCCGGAGGGGCCGTACGAGACGCTGGCCGGCCTGGTCGCCGACCTGCTCGGCAAGCTGCCGGTCCCCGGTGAGCAGGCCGAGCTGCCCGGCTGGCGGTTCACCGTCGAGGCCGTGGACCGGCACCGCACCAGCCGGGTCCGGGTGGAACGCACCGCCCACCACCACTTCCTGGGCGACGACGAGGACGGAACCCGATGACCGCGCTCCAACTGGCCGTCGCCGTCCTGCTGCTGCTCGGCAACGCCTTCTTCGTCGGCGCCGAGTTCGCCGTCGTCTCGGTCCGGCGCAGCCAGATCGAACCCCTCGCCGAGGCCGGCAACAAGCGCGCCCGCACCGTGCTGCACGCGCTGTCCAACGTCTCCGCGATGCTCGCAGCCGCCCAGCTCGGCATCACCGTCTGCTCGCTGGGCCTGGGCGCGCTCGCCGAGCCGACCATCGCCCATCTGCTGGAGGGGCCGTTCGACGCGATCGGCATCCCGGCCGGCCTGCAGCACCCGTTGGCGTACGGCATCGCGCTGGCCGTCGTGGTCTACCTGCACATGGTGATGGGCGAGATGGTGCCGAAGAACATGGCACTGGCCGGCCCCGAGAAGGCCGCGCTCTGGCTCGGCCCGCCGCTGGACCGGCTGGCCCGCTGGCTGGCCCCGGTGATCTCCTTCCTCAACACCTTCGCCAACGGCGTCCTCAAGCTGTTCAAGGTGGAGGCCAAGGACGAGGTCGAGTCGGTGTTCACCACCGAGCAGCTGATCTACCTGCTCGCCGACTCCGGGGACGCCGGGCTGCTGGAGAAGGACCGCCAGGAGCGCCTGGAGGACGCCCTGGAGCTGGGCCGCCGCCCGCTCACCGACGTCCTGCTCACCCCCGAGCAGCTGGTCACCGTGGACACCAAGGTGACCGCCGCGCAGATCGAGGAACTGGCGCTGCGCACCGGCTTCTCGCGCTTCCCGGTCACCGACGGTGACCCGGCGGGCCACGGCTACCTCGGATACCTGCACCTCAAGGACATCCTGGACGTCGAGGACCCGACGACGCCCGTCCCGGCCCGGCTGTGGCGGCCGATCACCGTGCTGCGCGGCACCATGCCGCTGGACGACGCGCTGGGCGCGATGCGCCGGGCCGCCTGCCACCTCGCGGCCGTCCTCGACCAGGACGGGCGGACGCTCGGCGTGGTGATGCTGGAGGACGTCCTGGAGGAGCTGGTCGGCGAGGTGCACGACCCGGACCACCGCTCCGCCGCGTAACGCCGGACGCCGGGTTCCCGCCGACGCTTCGCTCTCGGCGATTCCGCTCTGAGCGTGCGCCCGTTCCCATGCCGGCCACCCTGACCGCAGGGTGGTCGGCATGAGACTTCTCCTGCTGGGTGGTACGGAGTTCGTGGGGCGGGCCGTCGCCGAGGCGGCGCTGGAACGGGGATGGGAGGTCACGGTCTTCCACCGGGGGACGCACGCCGCGCCGCCCGGGGCGCGGGTCCTGCGTGGGGACCGCACGGCCGAGGGCGGGCTCGCCGCGCTGGCCGAGGGCGAGTGGGACGCGGTGGTGGACACCTGGTCGGCCGCCCCGTCGGCGGTGCGCGACAGCGCCCGTCTGCTGGCCGGCCGGGTCGGCCGCTACGCGTACGTGTCCAGCCGCTCGGTGTACGGGTTCCCGACCCCGGCCGGGGCCGACGAGAGCGCTCCGCTGGTGGAGGGCTCGCCGGACGACGGCGAGGTGCCCTACGCCGAGTCCAAGCGCGGCGGCGAGCTGGCGGCACTGGACGCCTTCGGCGACCGGGCGCTGCTGGTCCGTGCCGGGCTGATCGTCGGCCGCTACGAGAACATCGGCCGGCTGCCGTGGTGGCTGAACCGGATCGCCCGGGGCGGCCCGGTGCTCGCGCCCGGCCCGCGCGGGCTCGCGCTCCAGTTCATCGACGTCCGCGACCTCGCCGGCTGGACCCTGGACGCCCTCGCGGCCGGCCTCGGCGGCCCGTACGACCTGGTCGCCCCGCCCGGCCACAGCAGCATGGGCGAGCTGCTGGAGGCCTGCGCGGCGGTCACCGGCTCGGACGCCGAGCTGCGCTGGACGGCCCCGGAGGCGATCGCCGCCGCCGGCATCGAGCCGTGGACCCAGCTGCCGTTCTGGGTCCCGCCGGGCGAGTTCCACGACGCCATGCACGGCGCGGCCGTCACCAAGGCGCCGGCCGCCGGGCTGCACTGCCGGCCGACGGCCGACACGGTCGCCGACACCTGGGCCTGGCTGCGGTCGATCGGCGGCGTCGCGCCGCAGCGACCGGACCGGCCGACGGTGGGGCTGGACCCGCAGACCGAGGCCGCGGCCCTGGCCGGCTGAGGCACCGGACGCCCGGGGCGGGGCCGTGCGCGCGCGGTCCCGCCCCGGGCTCCGCGGTCTCAGCCCCGGCCGTCGATCAGCTCGCCGTAGGCCTGCACCAGGTCCGGCAGCCGCAGCGTGGCGAGGTCCTCCCGGCCGGGCGGCTCGCGCAGCAGGGTCAGTCGTAGGTCCCGGTAGGCGCAGGACTTCTCGTACAGGGTGCGGATGAACCGGCCGTTGCCGAGTTCGTCGATCCAGCCCTCGCGGACCACATGGGTGCAGATCGAGGCCAGTTCCTCGGCGGCGTCCTCGTCCCAGCCGTCGCCGTCCTGCCCGGCGAGCGCCGCGCCGATCGCGGTCAGCTCGCCGGGGCGGTAGCTGGGGAAGTCGACCCGGGTGGTGAAGCGGGAGTTGAGGCCGGGGTTGGCGGCCAGCAGCCGGTTCATGCCCTCGGGGTAGCCGGCCAGGATCACCACCAGCCGGTCCCGGTTGTCCTCGGCGCGCTTGAGCAGCACCTGGAGCGCCTCGTCGCCGTAGGCGTCGCCCTTGCTGTAGCCGGAGTTGGAGAGGCTGTAGGCCTCGTCGATGAAGAGCACGCCGTCCAGCGCGGAGTCGATCAGCTCGTTCGCCTTGACGGCGGTCTGGCCCAGGAACTCGCCGACCAGGTCAGCCCGTTGGGCCTCCACCAGATGGTCGCCGGAGAGCAGGCCGAGGGCGTGGAAGACCCGGCCGAGGATCCGGGCGACGGTGGTCTTGCCGGTGCCGGAGGGGCCGGAGAAGACGAAGTGGCGTTTGGGCGGCTGGACCGGCAGGCCCTGCTCGGCGCGCAGCCGGGCCATCCGCAGCTGCGCGGACAGCGCCCGGACCTGTCGCTTGACCGGCTCCAGGCCGACCATCCGGGAGAGTTCGGCCAGCGCGGCGTCCAACTCGGTCTGGTCGCCCTCGCGTTCGAGGGCCGGATAGGCGTTGGCGACCCGGGGGAGCGCGGCCTCGCCGCGCGCCGGCGCGGGCGCCGCGGGGGAGACGGCGGCGGGCTGCGGCGCGGTGGAGCCCGAGCGTCCGCCGGCGGTCAGCGGGGGCGGTGCGCCGGTGCCGCCGGACCGGTTGTCGGTGCCCGCGCCGCCCGGTCCGGCGCCGGTCGGGACGACCGGGAAGCCGTCGTCGTCCGGCGCGGTCCCGTCCGGCTCCGGCTCGCCCGCGCCGTCGGCCCCGTCCGCTCCGCCGGCTCCGTCCAGGAGCGGATCGTCGAGGTCCGGCCCGCCGAGGACCGGCCCGCCGAAGGGGTCCGGGACGCCGGGGAAGCCGCTCGCGCCGTCCGTTCCGACCGGGTCGATGCCGAACGCCTCGAAGTCCGGCTGCTCCAGCAGCGCGGCGTCCAGCGCGTCCTCCTCCGGCCCGCCCGTCCGGCCGGCCTCCCGGCCACCGCCCACGACGGCGTCCAGCAGGGTGTCGGCGACGGCGTCCTCGGCCGAGATCGCCGCGAGCCGGGCCGCGGTGTCCATGAACGCCGGATCGGCCCGGTGCACCGCCCGGTAGAGCGGTAACGCGGCGGCGCTGCGCCCGGCGCCCTCGTAGGCGCGGCCCAGCCAGTACCGGAGCTCCTTGCGCTGCGGCTGCTCGGAGCGGCAGCGGGCGAGCGAGGCGGCGAGCGGGGCCTGGGCCTGGGCGCACATGTCCAGCCGGACCCTCGCCATGCCGGCGAACAGTCCGGCCTCGATGCCGAGCAGCGGGTCGTCGAGCAGCCGGTCGGTGTCCCGGATCAACTGCTCCCAGTCCTTGAGCAGATAGGAGCGGCAGGCGTTCAGGAAACGCGCCGAAGGGTCCTCGGCCGGGGTCGGGCACTGCGCCAACGCCTGCTCCAGCTCGGCGAGATGGCGACCGTCCAGCCAGTGCGAGGCGTGCGCGAGGGCGAGGTCGCGGGGGCTCTCCAGCACCGGCTGCACCCACCAGCCCAGCCAGTACCAGGAGCTGAGCGGCCGGGCGTGCCGGCGGCGCTGCTCGCCGAACCGTTTGCGGTGGCGGTACATCGCGAGCAGCGCGCCGGAGGTGTCGCTGCGCAGCGCGTGCAGGCCGAGCCAGGCGTCGGCCATGCCGGGGTCGAGCCGCACGGCGGCGCGGAACTCCTCCTCGGCGCGGCTGTACGCCCCGGCCGTGTAGGCGTCCATGGCACGCAGCCAGGCGCGGTCGGCGAGCCGGTTCGGTGCCGGGCCGCCCGCGTTGCTGCTCTGGGAACTGTCCGTCGTCACTCAACGCCCCCCGCGGTGTGGCTCGGGGCCCGGCCGGTGCGGTGGTGTTGCGGACCCCGCCGGTGGGCGTCTGCCCCCGGGGCGCATATGCGCCTGCCAGGAATCGTACCGGCGCGGAGCTGATCCGGAAGGGTGCCGCACGATGTCAAAAGCGATCCGGCGGACGGCCGTTGACGGATGGCCGAATCCGGCGCGGGGAGGCCGGACGGTATCCCCGGCTCACGGGGGAACAAGCCGGGGATACCGGGTCCGAGGTTGCGGAACGCGTCATTCCGGCAACGGGTGTGAACCTATTTCCTGGCGACGCCGCAGGTCAAGGGGATTGTTGAAGGTTCACCGACGGTGCTCGGCGCGATCCGGCCGGTCACCCCGTCGACCACCGTTCCGGCGTGCGGGCGGCTCGGGTCCGCAGCGAAATGCGCCGATTCGGCGACGGCCCAGCCGGCCCAGAACTCCGCCAGCTCCGGACCGTCGCGCTGCTCCCCGCGCCGCCGGGCCGCCGCCGCGTCCAGCTCCATCCACACCAGCCGGCTCAACCACGGGCGCACGGCGCGCCGCCCGGCGCCCACCCCCTCGACCAGTACCACCGGCGCGAGCGGCACCGCGGCCGTCCCCGCGAACCGGCGCAGCGTCCAGTCGTACACCGCGTACCGCGCGTCCCGGCCGGCGGCCAGTGGCTCCAGCACCTGGGCGCGCAGCCGCCCGAACCACTCGAACGGCTCTGCGTGCGTCGCGAGGTCGTCCAGGTGCACCACCGGGGCGCCGCCCAGCGCGGCCGACAGCCGGCCGGTGAAGGTCGTCTTGCCCGAGCCCGCGTGTCCGTCCACCGCGACCAGCCGCACCGGGCCGCACCGCGGCGGCAGCGCCCGCAGCCCGGCCGCGAGCGCGTCGAGGGCGGTGGGTGCGTCGCGCGGGCCGGGCACGTCGGCGGTGCGTGTCCCCACTACCGGGGCGGCGGAAGTCTCGGAAGAAGCCACATCGGCAACCCTACGGGGGCCGGTGCGCCGATACGGACAGTGATCCGGTGCAGGTCGTGACGGCGGGGCCGTGATCGGGCATACTCGCATCGCCGAGCATGTGAACGGCCGTTCACCGTGATCCGGTGCCGGCCGCGCCGAGCTGCCACACCCCGCGCGGGCCCGACCACACCCGGGCGGCCCGGCGCACGACCGAGGAGGCGAACCAGCCACCATGACCACCTCCCCCGCGAAGGCCGTCGACCGCCAGCTGCCCAGCGAGGAGGCCCGCGAGCTCCTCAGCCTGACCCGGGACCTCGTCCAGCGCGAGCTGCGGCCGCGCGCCGCGGAGGACGAGGCCGCCGGCCGGTTCCCGCGCGAGGTCTTCCGCACGCTCGGCGAGGCCGGCCTGCTCTCGCTGCCCTACGACGAGCGGTACGGCGGCGGCGAGCAGCCCTACGAGGTCTACCTCCAGGTCCTGGAGGAGCTGGCGTCCGGCTGGCTGGCCGTCGGCCTCGGTGTCAGCGTGCACACCCTCTCCTGCCACGCCCTGGCCACCTTCGGCACCGACGAGCAGCGCGAGCGCTGGCTGCCCGGCATGCTCTCCGGCGAGCAGCTCGGCGCCTACTGCCTCTCCGAGCCGCAGTCCGGCTCCGACGCCGCCGCCCTGCGCACCCGCGCCGAGCTGGACGGCGACGAGTACGTGGTGAACGGCACCAAGGCCTGGATCACCCACGGCGGCCAGGCCGACTTCTACAGCGCGCTGGTGCGCACCGGCGAGGAGGGGGCGCGCGGGATCAGCTGTCTGCTGGTGCCCGGTACCCAGCCCGGCCTCTCGGCGGCCCCGCCGGAGCACAAGATGGGCATGAAGTCCTCGCCGACCGCCCAGCTGCACTTCGACGGCGCCCGGGTCCCCCGCGAGCGGCTGGTCGGCGCCGAGGGCCAGGGCTTCCAGATCGCGCTCGCCGCGCTGGACTCCGGCCGGCTCGGCATCGCCGCCTGCGCGATCGGGGTCGCCCAGGCCGCGCTGGACGTCGCCGTCGACTACGCGCGCACCCGGCGCCAGTTCGGCCGCCCGATCGCCGACTTCCAGGGCCTGTCGTTCATGCTCGCCGACATGGCCACCCAGATCGAGGCCGGCCGCGCGCTCTACCTGTCCGCGGCCCGCCGCCGGGACGCCGGTCTGGCGTTCTCCAAGGAGGCGGCGATGGCCAAGCTGTTCTGCACCGACACCGTGATGCGGGTGACCACCGACGCCGTCCAGGTGCTCGGCGGCTACGGCTACACCCAGGACTTCCCGGCCGAGCGCTTCATGCGCGAGGCCAAGGTGCTGCAGATCGTCGAGGGCACCAACCAGATCCAGCGCCTGGTGATCGGCCGCCACCTCACCAAGTAGTCCCGGCCCCCGACCGGCCCCCTGACCGGCCGCCCCCGGTGCCCGCCCCGCGCGGGCGCCGGGCGGGGCGGCCCGGAACGGCCCCCGGGCGTCGCTCCAGGGTGCGGAGTGACGCCCGGGGGCCGTTCTGACGTACCGTCGGCGACCCTGCGGCGGGCGGGGGTTCAGCGCCGCGAGAAGCGTCCGCGCTGCTCCGGGATGGCCGGCGCGACGGCCGAGCGGACCGGGCGGTGCACCATCGCGTGGGAGAACGGCTGGGTGCGCCAGTCGAGTTCGCCCGGCGGCGTGAGCAGCGCGTCCGGGCCCGCGGACCCGGCCTCCTCCTCGCTGTCCACCTCGAAGAGGTCGTCCGTCGGCGCGCCCGAACCGGGGCAGAGGGTGGGCGAGAAGGGGTGCCAGGGCCGCGGCAGGACGGCGTGCTGCGGCAGCCGCTCCTCGTCGCCCACGAGGGCGATCGGGCGCCGGCACGACGGGCAGTGCACCCGGACGATCTCCCAGCCGTCGACCTCGCCCGGATCCACCTCCGGCGCGGTCTCGTAGGGGACCGCGAGGTCCTCGCGGTCGGTCGTATCGTGGGCGTCGTCCGCGCCCGTCGGGCGCTCGTCGGTAACGCGCATGGTGATCCCCCTCGGATCGGGCCCGGCGTGGTCGCCCGGGGCCACAACCAGCACTTCCCGCCGAAACGGACTCATAACCCTGCGGTCCGTCGCACTGTGATGCACCGGGTGTGTCCTTCGCCACATTCGTCCGGCATGTGCCCCGCGGCACCCCGGGGCGCGCCGGGTGACATCGCGCGCCCCCTCCCTGCCGCCGCACGCGCCCTCCGAGGCCGGAGGCCGTGCGCCCCCCGTGCCGCGATCCGCGCGCCCCCGAGGGGGTAGGTTTGCGCCTTGTGGAGGATCTCGACCAACGCATCGTCCAGCTGCTCCTCCAGGACGGCCGGATGAGCTACACGGACCTGGGCAAGGCCACCGGCCTGTCCACCTCGGCGGTGCACCAGCGGGTGCGCCGGCTCGAACAGCGCGGGGTGATCCGCGGTTACACCGCGATCGTCGACCCGGACGCCGTCGACCTGGCGCTCACCGCCTTCATCTCGGTCAAACCCTTCGACCCCAGCGCCCCGGACGACACGCCCGAGCGGCTGGCCGATCTGCCCGAGATCGAGGCCTGTCACAGCGTCGCCGGTGACGAGAACTACATCCTCAAGGTCCGGGTCGGCGCCCCCGGCGACCTGGAGGACCTGCTGGCCCGGATCCGCAGCGCCGCCGGCGTCTCCACCCGCACCACCGTCGTCCTGTCCACCCCCTACGAGGCCCGACCCCCGAAGCTCTGACCGGTCCGCGCGGGGGTGCAGACTAGGCCGCATGACCGAACGCACCTTCCGGACCGTCCTGCTGCGCGGCGGCGCCGTCTACAGCCCCGCCGACCCCTTCGCCACCGCCATGCTCGTCGAGGGCGAGCACGTCGCCTGGGTCGGCAGCGACGGCGCCGCCGAGGCGTACGCGCAGACCGCCGACGAGATCGTCGAACTGGACGGCGCCCTGGTCACCCCCGCCTTCGTGGACGCCCATGTGCACACCACCTCCGCGGGCCTCGCGCTCACCGGCCTCGACCTCACCGGCGCCCCCTCGCTGGCCGCCGCGCTGGCCGCGATCAGCGCCTTCGTCGCCGCCGAGCAGGAGCCCGGCGGCGTGCTGATCGGCCACGGCTGGGACGAGACCGGCTGGCCGGAGGGCCGCCCGCCCACGCTCGCCGAGCTGGACGCCGCCGCCGCGGGCGCCGCCGTCTACCTCTCCCGCACCGACGTGCACTCCGGCCTCGCCACCAGCGCGCTGCGCGCGCTGACCGAGGGCCTCGCCGAGCGGCCCGGCCACGACGCCGACGGCCCGCTCACCCGCGACGCCCACCACGCCGTGCGGCAGACCGCGCTCGGCCGCCTCACCCCCGAGCAGCGCCGCCGCGCCCAGCGCGCCGCCCTGGCCCGCGCCGCCGAACTCGGCATCGGCGCCCTGCACGAGTGCGCCGGCCCCGAGGTCTCCTCCGAGCAGGACCTCGCCGCCCTGCTGGAGCTGGCCGCCGAGGGCGAGGGCCCCGAGGTGTTCGGCTACTGGGGCGAGCTCGGCGAGCGCGGCGGCGTCGAGACCGCCCGCCGGCTCGGCGCGGTCGGCGCCGGCGGCGACCTCTTCGTCGACGGCGCGCTCGGCTCGCACACCGCCTGCCTGCACCGCGACTACAGCGACGCCGCGCACACCGGCGCCGCCTACCTCACCGCCGCCCAGGTCGCCGACCACGTCGCCGCCTGCACCGAGGCCGGCCTCCAGGCCGGGTTCCACGCGATCGGCGACGCCGCGATCGCCGCCGTCGTCGAGGGCGTCCGGGCCGCCGGCGACCGGGTCGGCGCCGAGCGCGTCCGGGCGCTGCGCCACCGCGTCGAGCACGCCGAGGCGCTGGACGACGAGACCGTCGCCGCCTTCGCCGAACTCGGCCTGACCGCCTCCGTGCAGCCCGCCTTCGACGCCGCCTGGGGCGGCCCGGACGGCATGTACGTCCAGCGCCTGGGCGCCGAGCGGGCCGCCGCGCTCAACCCCTTCGCCGCGCTGCTGCGCTCCGGCGTCCCGCTGGCCTTCGGCTCGGACGCCCCGGTCACCGCGCTCGACCCCTGGGGCACCGTCCGGGCCGCCGCCTTCCACCGCACCCCCGAGCACCGGATCTCGGTGCGGGCCGCGTTCACCGCCCACACCCGCGGCGGCTGGCGCGCGATCGGCCGAGACCAGGACGGCGTGCTCGTCCCCGGCGCGGTCGCCAGCTTCGCCGTCTGGGCCGCGGGCGACCTGGTCGTCCAGGCCCCGGACGACCGGGTGGCCGGCTGGTCCACCGACCCGCGCTCCGGCACCCCGGGCCTGCCCGACCTCACCCCCGGCGAGCCGCTGCCCACCTGCCTGCGCACCGTGGTCCGCGGCCGCACCGTCCACCTGGCCGCCGAGTAGCACCGGGCGGCGGTGAGGCGGGCGGGCGGTCCCCGGACCACCCGCCCGCCTCCGTTACGACCCTCAGCTCACGGCCGGGTGTCGTTCCGGGGTACCTTCTTCGGACAGCGTCCGAACAGCCGTCCCCGTACCCCCCGCGGGGCGGCGGCGAGAGAGATGGTGCGACGGTGGCCATGCCCGTCACCCAGGAGCGGTCCGGGACCGCACCCGAGACCCCCGACGAGGCATCAGGCCCGGGCCGCGGCGCCCGCGCCCTCGCCAGAGTTCGGGCCGGCCTTCCCCGCACCGGGCTGGCCGCGCTCGCCGGACTGCTGCTCGCGCTGGCCTTCCCGCCCTTCGACCTGTGGCCGTTCTCGGTCCTCGGCGTCACCGCGCTCTCGCTGCTCACCCGGGGCCGCACCGCCCGGCAGGCCGCCTGGACCGGCTTCGCCTTCGGCCTGCCGTTCTTCCTGATGCTGCTCAGCTGGCTGCGGGTGATCGGCTGGGACGCCACCGTCGGCCTCTCGGTCGTCGAGGCGCTGTTCCTGGCCGTCCTCGGCGCCGGCCTCGCGGTCACCTCCCGGCTGCCCGCCTGGCCGCTCTGGGGCGCCTGCCTGTGGATCACCCAGGAGTGGGCCCGCGACCGGCTGCCGCTCGGCGGCTTCCCCTGGGGCCGGCTGGCGTTCGCCAACACCGCCACCCCGTACACCCCGCTGGCCGCGCTCGGCGGCGCCCCGCTGGTGACCTTCGCGGTCGCCCTCTCCGGCACCCTGCTGGCCTGGGCCGCCGTGCGGGCGGCCGGCCGCGGCACCGCGCGCCGCCCGGTGCAGGCCTCGGCGGCCGGCCTCGGCGCCGTCGCCGCGCTGCTCGCCGGCTACCTGGTGCCGGTGCCCACCGCGCCCGCCGACACCGTCAAGGTCGCCATCGTCCAGGGCAACGTGCCCAACCCCGGCATGGACTTCCTCGGCCGCCCGATGATGGTGCTCAACAACCACGCCGCCGCCACCGAGAAGCTCGCCGCCGACATCAAGGCGGGCCGGGCCGAGAAGCCGGACATCGTGATCTGGCCGGAGAACTCCTCCGACCTCGACCCGTTCAGCGATCCGCTGGCCTACGCGCGGATCGACGAGGCGGTGCGGGCGATCGGCGTGCCCACCCTGGTCGGCACCCTGGTGGACGGCCCCGACGAGCAGCACGTGCAGAACGAGGGCATCGTCTGGGACCCGACGACCGGCCCCGGCGCCTCCTACACCAAGCAGCACCCGGTGCCGTTCGGCGAGTACGTGCCCTTCCGCGACCAGCTGTCCAAGGTCATCACCCGGCTCCAGCGGGTCGCCCGGGACTTCTACCCCGGCGACCACAACGGCGTCATGCAGCTCGGCCCGGCCCGGATCGGCGACGTCATCTGCTTCGAGGTCGCCTACGACGAGATCGTCCGCGACACCGTCGACCAGGGTGCCCGGGTGCTCGTCGTGCAGACCAACAACGCCACCTACGCCAAGACCGGCCAGCCGGAGCAGCAGCTCGCGATGAGCCGGCTGCGCGCCGTCGAGCACGGCCGCGCGGTGCTGATCGCCGCGACCAGCGGCATCAGCGCGGTGATCGCCCCGGACGGCACCGTCGTCCAGCGCACCGAGGAGCTGACCGCGGCCGAGCTGTCCGCGACCGTCCCGCTGCGCGACGGCACCACCGTCGCCGACCGGGTCGGCGCCGTCCCCGAGTGGACCCTCGCCGTGGCCGGCCTGCTCGCCTGCGCGGGCGGCGTCCTGCTCGCCCGCAGGCGGCGGAGCGACGCGGCCGGCACCCCGGATGGAACACCGGCCGCCGGCTGACCGTTGGACCAGGTGGTGCCGTAGCCGGCCCGGACCTCCCGTGCGGCGCGCAGAGCACCGCCTGGAGTGGATTCGTACCGTGACCCAGCAAGCTTCCCCCGCCCGTCCGGCGCCGCGCTCGAAGCTGCGGCGGGTGCTGCCGCTGCTGCTGACCGCCTGGCTGGTGCTGGAGATCTGGCTGCTGGTCCAGGTCGGCTCGTGGCTGGGCGGCCTGACCGTGGTGCTGCTGCTGATCGCCGGCGCGGTGATCGGCGGCTCGCTGATCAAGCGGGCCGGCGCGCGGGCGCTGTCGGCGGCCTTCGAGCAGACCCGCGACCCGAAGTCCGAGCAGCCGCAGACCGGCACCAGCCTGACCGTGCTGGCCGGCCTGCTGCTGATCCTGCCCGGCTTCCTCTCGGACGGCCTGGCGCTGACCCTGCTGTTCCCGCCGACCCGCGCGCTGTGGCGGGCGGCCGGGCGCCGGGTGGCCGACAAGGCGCTGCGCTCCACCGCAGGCGTCGGCACCGACCCGCTCGCGGACGCGATGCGGCTGCAGGAGCAGCTGCGCATCCACCGCCCGGACGGCAAGGTGATCCAGGGCGAGGTGGTCGAGCCGGGCCACGGCCCGCAGGCCGGTCCGCAGGGTCCGGACACCACCTACCGCCCACCGATCGACGGCTGACCGCGGGCCGGGCCGCCCGAACCGGGTGGCCCGGCCCGGCCACGCGAAAGGGACCCTGGTGACCAGGGTCCCTTTTCGCGTGCCCCCGCCGGTGGGCGGGAGCGGGGTCAGGCGCTCTTGCGGGTGTCCCGCGGGTGCACCGCGAGGTTCATCCCACCGGACCGGAGAACGGCCAGCCGCTCGGCCAGCACCTCCTCCAGCTCCTCGCGCGTCCGACGCTCCATCAGCATGTCCCAATGGGTGCGCGTCGGCTTCACCTTCTTCTCCTCCGGCTCGTCGCCGTCGAGAAGTGCCGCCTCCTGGCCACAGAAACGGCATTCCCAGGTCGCGGGGATCTCCGCCTCGACCGAGAAGGGAACCTCGAATCGGTGTCCGTTCTGACATGCGTACTCGACGGTCTGGCGGGGAGCCAGGTCGATACCGCGGTCGGTCTCGTAGCTAGTGGCCCCGAGTCGCGTGCCGCGGAGAGCTCGCTCGCTCATGAATCGTGCCTCCCGGGCTTATGGCCCACAGGACTAGTGGTCGCTGTTCTTCGTCGTTCGGTTAACGCTCGGCTTCCGACGAAGATTCCCGTCCCGGGACATGCGTCGTCTGTCGTGCCGCCCCTGTTTGTACCCACCGGCGCCCGATTTGTCACATCTGGCCGGTGATATCACCCCAGGTGTCACCTATTTCACATCTGGTGATCGGTCGGCCGTTCCTGGACGAGCGTACCGGGACGGGCGGTGACGGTCCGCGCCGCCCCTCCCCGTTCGGGTGCCGGCCGGGCGATCAGGCGAGCGGGCGGAAGCGTAGCGCGCCCGGGCCCTTGGCGAGGTCCACCCCTCCCTGCGGCTCGGTGCGCGGCCCGGCGGGGGGCTCGGCCGGGGCGGGCGCCTCGGTTCGGGTGTCGCGGTGCGGCAGCAGGGCGATCACCGCGTCCCGCAGCGCGGCCGGGGCGTCCTCGTCCAGCGGATCGACGGTGGCCGGGACCTGCAGGCGGACCGGGGCGCCTGCGCCGATCCGGGCGTAGCCGCGTCCGGCGGGGGCCTGGGCGGCGGGCACGATGTCCAGCGGCACGCCGAGCGCCGCGTGGCCCTCCTCGGGGCCGGCCGGGCCGAGCACCACCCGGGCCCGGGTGGTGGCCCGCACGCTGGGGGAGATCCGGTCCCGGGCCTCGACGTCGTCGGCGACCACCACGGTCACCCGGGCGGCCCGGCCGTGCCGCAGCGGCAGCTCCAGCAGGTCCTGCGGGTCCGGGCGGCCCTCGGCGTGGGCCAGCTCGCTCAGCTCGGTGGGGTGGTCGAGCAGCAGCCACAGCGGCCGGGAGACGTCCTCCGGCGGGGCGGTGCCGGCGTGCCGGGCGGCGTTCAGCACGGTGAGCCGACGCTCGGTCTCGCCGGCCGCCCACTGCAGCGCGGCCAGCGCGCCGTGCAGGCTGGTCTCCACGGTGTGCACCCCGGGCCGGTTGACCAGGCAGGCGTGCTCGCCGGTCCCGGCGCCGTCGATCACCACCAGGTCGGCGAACGGCAGCGCCTGCAGCGCCACCGAGCGGATCAGGCTGGAGGTGCCGTAGCCGCTGACGCCGAGCGCCAGCAGGTGCGGCTCGGCCGAGCGCGGGCCGGTGCGCCAGACCACCGGCGGCTGCTGGGCGAGCGCCCCGCCCTGGTGCACCGGGATGGTGCGGGCGCTGCCGTTCTCGTCGGTGAAGCCGAGCACGATCTCGCCCGGGGCCGCCACGAAGCGCTGGGCGGCGATGTCCGTCGGCAGCGGCGCCAGGGCGGCGATCCGCAGCTTGTTGGACTCCTCGTCCCAGTCGAAGCGGTACTCCCGGGCCCGGCCGGCCTTGCCCTGGACGACCTGCTCGATCCGGGCGCGGGCGGCCGGCTCGGTGTCGGTGAAGTAGGGCGGGTAGGCGATCTCCAGCCGGGCCAGCCGGCCCTCGGCGTCGAACTCCCACCCGGAGAAGACGTCCCGGTAGCCGCCCTCGTGGTGGTAGATCGGGCCGAACCCCTCCGGCCCGGCCAGGTACGGGGTGAGCGCGGCGTACAGCGCGGTGAGCTTGACCTCGGCGACGTCCGGCTCGGGCGCGGCGGGCGGGTCCTTGGGCGCGCGGCCCGTCCAGGCGGCGCTGGCCATCAGGGCGATCAGCGCGAACAGCAGGCCGTGTGGCAGCAGGTAGATCCCGGTCAGCATCGCGGCGGTCAGGAAGAGCGTCGGGCCGCGCCGGTCCTTGGGGGTGCTCCGCCAGCGCTCCTTGGCCCAGGCGGTGTGGTGGCGCAGCCCGCGGCCGATGACGGTGAGCGGCGCGAACATGTCGGAGGCGTGGTCGCCGGCCGTGCGGACGAGGTCGCGGCCCTTGCTGAGGTGGTGGCGGTTGAGCGGCATTCCTGGCTCCCCGGGCGGGTGGGACGGTCGGTGGGAAGGACTTGCGGCAACGGCCGGGCCCGGGCGGTGGGATCCGCGCCCGGGCCCGGGGGGTGTCTCGGAGAACGCGCTAGAACTTGATGCCGCCGAGCAGGCTGGCGAGGCTGGCGCCGCCGGCGGTGATGCTCGGTGCGATCGAGGATCCGGCGACGTAGAAGCCGAAGAGGGCGCAGACGAGGGCATGGGAGACCTTGAGTCCGTCCCTGCGGAAGAAGAGGAAGGCGATGGTGCCGAACAGGACGATGCCGGAAATCGAGAGGATCACGAGCTGCTCCTCGGGGGAGGGTGCGGGGACGGTGCCACGGAAAGTGCCACAATCGTGACAAAAGGTAATAGCGGATGGAACGGGGCAAATGGGTGGTTTACCGGACTTGCCGCTCCCGTCCGGAAAGTTCCTCCGAACGGCCGCGCGGCCTCGTGCCCGGTGCGGCGTGCGCTAGCGTGCGTCCGGCGTGACACCGACCACCCCCGACGGGCCCCGCGCGGGCGCGTCCCCGGAGAAAGGCCCCGAGATGACCGACACCCCCGACGCCGATGTGATCGCCCTGGCCGGCAAGCTGTTCGACGCCGCCCGGGCCGGCGACACCGCGACCCTCGCCGCGTACGTCGACGCCGGCGCCCCGGCCAACCTCACCAACGACCGCGGCGACACCCTGCTGATGCTCGCCGCCTACCACGGCCACGCCGCCGCCGTCACCGCCCTGGTGGAGCGCGGCGCCGACCCGAACCGGGCCAACGACCGCGGCCAGACCCCGCTCGCCGGGGCCGTCTTCAAGGGCAGCGACGACGTGCTCGACGCGCTGCTCGCCGCCGGCGCCGACCCCGCCGCGGGCACCCCGTCCGCCGTCGACACCGCCCGGATGTTCAGCAAGGAGGCGCTGGTCGCCCGCTTCGAGGGCCGCCCCGAGGCGGGCTGAGCCCGGGCCGTACGCTTGACCACCATGGAGAGCACCACCAACGGCGGAACCTTCGCGCGCGACGCGAAGGGCGGCAGCATAGAGATCCGGATCACCGGCTTCGGCCACCCCGACGCCCAGCTCCTCGCGGCCGAGGTGCAGCAGGAGTACGTGCGCCGGTACGGCGAGGCCGACCTCACCGAGCTGCACCCCGAGCACTTCGACCCGCCGGCCGGGCTCTTCCTGGTCGCCTACCTGGACGGCGAGCCGGTCGCCTGCGGCGGCTGGCGGGCCAAGCAGGCCGCGCCGTTCGGCATCCGCGCCACCGACGCCGAGCTGAAGCGGATGTTCGTCCGGCCGGTGGCCCGCGGCCGGGGGCTGGCCCGGGTGGTGCTGCGCCACCTGGAGCGGACCGCCGCCGAGGCCGGGCGCACCCGGTTCATCCTGGAGACCGGCACCGAGCAGCCGGAGGCCGTCGCCCTCTACGCCTCCGAGGGCTACGCGGCGATCGAGAAGTTCGGCCTCTACCGCGAGCACGAGCAGAGCATCTGCCTGGGCAAGGAGTTCGACGGCGCGCCCGCCGTCTGACCCGGGCTCCGGACGGGTAGCCTCCCGACGGGTCCGAGGGGCCCGCTCGGGAGGGACCGCGGGACAGGGGGCGGCACGCATGACCGGATCGGTGCGACCCGCCCCGCTCGCCGAACTCGCGGCTCCCGGCGGCCCGTTGGAACGACTGGTCGCGACCGGCCTGCGCACCGTCGGGACCGGCGGCGTCTGGTCGGTCGGCGACGCGGAGGGTGTCCGGGGCCGCGGCCGGGCCGGCGTCTTCGGCCGAGGCCCGTACGGCGAGCGGCTCATGGACCACGACACGGTCTTCGACCTGGCCAGTGTCACCAAGATCGTCGCGCTCTGGCCGTGCGCCGGCGCCCTGTGGCAGGCCGGCCGCCTTCCGCTGGACCGGCCCGTCGGGGCGTACTGGCCGCCGGCCGAGGGTCGCCCCGCCGGAGTGCTGACGGCCCGTCAACTCCTTACTCATACAGCGGGACTGCCGCTGCGCACCCGGTTCGCCGAGCTCTACGGGAGCGACCCGGCGGCGATCCGGTCCGGTGTGCTGGCCGCCCCGCTGCACCGTCCGCCCGGCGCCGCCGTCGAGTACACCGACCGGGCCGCCGTGCTGCTCGGCCACCTGGTCGAGCACCTGGCCGGCGCTCCGCTCGACGAGCTCGCCGCCCGGCAGACCTGGCGGCCGCTCGGCATGACGGACACCCGCTACGGCCCGCTCGCACCGGAGCTCGCCGCCCGCACCGCTCCCACCGAGTACGAAGCGGCGGCCGGCGCGGTGCTGCGCGGGGTCGTCCACGACCCCTCGGCCCGGCTGCTCGGCGGCGTCTCCGGCAACGCCGGCGCCTTCTCCACCGCCCGTGACCTGGAACGCTTCCTCGCCGCGCTGCTCGCCCCGCCCGCCGGGGCGGAGGCTCCGTGGGGCGAGCCGTGGATCGCCGAATCGCTGCGGGTGCAGACCGGTGGGCTGGCACCCGCCCGCGGCCTGTCCTGGCTCTGCGCCGCCGGAACCGACCCCGCCGAGGGCACCTTCGTCCACTACGGCTTCACCGGCACCGGCGTCTGGGTCTCCCGCCGCCGCGGCCGCTGGGCGCTGCTGCTCACCAACAAGGTGCACTACGACCGGGACTTCCGGCCGCTCACCGACCTGCGCAACGCCTTCCGCCGGGCGGTCTTCGGTTAGGCCTGCGGCGAAAGGCGTCCAGCGGGAATTCCGTGGGCCTTTCGGACGATGCTTCACGCCATTGACGGGGGCGGCGCCGAGGGGCATGCTGATCCCTGTTGCGGGACTATTGCGCAAGGCTGTCACCGATATTTCCGACGCCCCGGGGGATGGGCGCCGGAAACAGGGCCGGAAGACCCCCCAGGTTTCTGGGGGGTGAATCCGCTCCGGCCTGTCGGGGGGTGTCGGCCGCTCCGCCTCGGCCGGGATCGGCCGAGGTCAGCGCCGTTCTGTCCGGAGGAACACGGCCCGGGCGGCGGCGACCGTGAGTTTCCAGGGCAGCGCACGATTTCAGGAATGCGGTGATTCCATGGTGTTTCAGAACTCCGCCGGAGGCCGGCGCCGGGCCTTCCCGGGCGACGGTCGGGAGTTATTCGCGGGAGTGTCCGACAAGGCCGCCCGGCCGGATTCGGAAGCGGCCCGCGCGGAATTGGCGGGCGAGGAGTTCGGAACGGCGCTGCGGCGGCTGCGGCTGGAGCGCGGACTGTCGATGCGGGCGCTCGCCCAGCGGCTCGGCTACAGCGCGCACAGCGTCTTCTCCGACATCGAGGCCGGCCGCCGGATCCCCTCCGAGTCGCTGACCGGCTCCTACGAGGAGTGCTTCGGTCTGCCGCCGGGCACGCTGCTGCCGCTGCGCCGGCGCGCCCTGGCCGACCGGGCCCGCCGGCTGACCGACCGTCCGGCGGTTGCCGCGGCGCCGTCGGCACCGGCCCCGTCGGCCCCGCCTGTCGCACCGGCCCCGCCTGGCGCGCCGGGGACCGCCCGGGCGGTCCCCGGCGGCGGCCCGCACCGGCCGCCCGCGCCCGATTCGGTGCTGGACGCGGCCGCCCGGCTCGCCGTCGCGGTCCTCTCCCGCACCCGCGTCGTGGTCGACCGCTGGCGCGGGTGAGGAACGCGACGGGCGCACCGTCAGCCGGTGGTCGCGGCGCGCCGGGCCAGGCACTCGGCGCGGGCGGCGAGCACGTCCTCGTCGTCCGGGAGCAGCTCGGCGGCGATGTCCAGGTCGGCCAGCGCCGCCTCCCAGCGGTCCGTGCGCAGCAGCACATAGGCGCGGTTGTAGCGGACCAGCGGATCCCCGGGCGCGAGGCTGACGGCGTGCTGGAGGTCGGCCAGCGCGGCCTCCGGCTCGCCCGCCCGGTAGGCGGCCCCGGCGCGCCCGCAGAGCGCGGGCAGCAGGTCCGGATCGGTGCTCAGCGCCCGGTCGAAGGCCTCGATCGCCAAGTGCTGGTCGTCCTGCTCGGCGTGCACCCGGCCCAGCACCGCCAGCAGGTGGGCGTTCTCGGGGGCCAGTGCCAGGCCGGCCAGGGCGTCGCGCTCGGCCCCCGCCACGTCGCCCTCGTCCAGCAGCAGCCCGGCCCGGTTGACGTAGGCGTCGACGAAGCTCGGGTCCAGCACCAGCACGTAGCCGAAGTCGTCCAGCGCGCCCTCGACGTCGCCCAGCGAGCAGCGCACGTCGCCGCGGTTGTAGTACACCTCGGGGAACGGCGGGCCGAGCCGCAGCGCCGTCTCGTACGCGGCCAGGGCGCCCTCCTCGTCGCCGCGCCGGCGCAGCAGGTTGCCGAGGTCGAAGTGGTACTCGGGGTAGTTCGGGTCGCTCTCGATGACGGACCGCAGGTCGGCGAGCGCCTCGTCGAGCCGGCCGAGGCCGGTCAGCACGGTGGAGCGGTTGTGCCGCAGCACCGAGCGGTGCAGGCCGTGCTCGTCCGCGCCGAGGTCCCGGTCGAGCTCCGCCAGCCCGGCGGTGACCAGGTCGAGCGCGGCCTGCGGGCGGCCGCGGTGCGCCTCGACGAGGGCCAGGCCGTTGTTGTGGAAGACGGTGTTGAAGGCGCGTTGGCGCGGGTCCGGCAGCAGTGAGGCGATGGCGATGGCCTGGTTGATCCAGGCGACCGCCCGCTCGTGGTCGCGGCGGTCCGGGGAGCGGTGCCGGGTGTAGAGCATCGCGGTCGCGTACGCGCACTGCAGGTGGGCGGTCGGGTCGACGGAGTGGACCCGGACCTCCTGGCAGACCGCCTCGGCCTCGTCGGCGCGCCCGAGGGCGGACAGCGAGGTGGGCATCTTGCCGGTGAAGTGCCACCAGGCCTGGGGGAACGCCACCGGGTCGAGGTGGGAGCGGCCGCGGCGGCAGAACTCCAGGCTGGCGTGGTAGAAGCCGAGCAGCATGCAGGCGTCCATCGCCTTGGCGAGGGCCGGCAGGCCGGCGCCGCCCACGTCGGTGCCGTGCTCCAGGTGGTAGGGGAGGGCGCCGAGGTCGAGCGAGGGCTCGCCGAGCGCGGCCAGCTCCGCGGCCCGCCGGTCGTGCAGCTCGCGACGCTCGCGCACGGGCAGCGCCCGGTAGCCGGCCAGGACGGCCGGGTCGTCGTCGGTGCCGTCCGCGGCCACGTAGCGGGCGGCGAGGGCGCCCGGGTCGGTCTCGCCCTGCGGTTCGTGCCGCGGCCCGTCCTGCGGTTCGTCCTTGGCGGCGGCCGGGGCCTCGACCAGGGTGCAGTGTCGGGCCAGTTCCTCGGGCAGGTTCTCGCCGAGCGGTGTGCCGGCCTCCACCGCCCGGTCCACGGGCAGCGGGTCGAGCAACGCGGCGGTCCCGCCCACGACCACGGTCAGCAGCGCCGGGTCGGTGCGGCGGAGCAGGACGGAGAGGAACTCCAGGTCGGTCGGGTCGGCGTGGTCGAGGTCCTCGACGACCAGGGCGTGCGGTCCGTCGGCCCGCCGGGTCAGCAGCTCGGCCAGGAACTCCTGGAGGCCGTGGGCGATGCGCAGCGTCCGCCAGCGGGAGTAGAACCTGGTCCGCTCCTGCGGGACGGCCAGCGAGGTCAGCGTCTCCCGGTCGGCCGGCACCCGCTCGCGCAGCTCCGGCGCGGCGGTCAGCAGCTCCACCTGGTGCGCGGCGACCAGTTCCGGCCAGCGCTCCGCCGCCGCGGGCACCACGGCGCGCAGCACCGTACCGGCCGCCGTGTACGGCCCGCGCAGCCGGCGGTGCGCGGAGACCTCGGGCAGCCCGGGCAGCAGCGGCGCCGGCAGTGCCAGCGCGGCGCGGGCGGCGGCGCGGTCGCGGCGCAGGCTCCCGGTCACCAGGACGTGGTGGCCGGATCCGGTGGGCGGTGTGGACATCGGACCTCCAGGGGTGGCGGGCGCCGGGGCAGGACAGGGGTGGGATCGCGAGGCGGGATCAGGGGGCCGCTGGGAGCGCGTCGGGGGCGGCCGCCGCGCGCCGGGCCCGCCGCTCGCGCAGGTACAGCGCGGTGGAGACGGCGAGTTCACCGACGGTCAGGAACAGGAAGACGATGCTGTCGGCCAGCCCGGCCCAGCGGTGGGCGCCGCCCGCGGACAGCTGGTCGAGCACCGACCGGGACGCCCTGGCCACGATCGGGGGCAGGTTGACCGCCAGCGTCGCCAGGGCCGTCGCGTAGCCGAGCGCCATCAGTACCGAGTACCAGCGCGCCACCGCGCGGTCCCGGGGGTGCCAGCCCTCCGGGTCGTACGGGGCCGGGCGGCCGCGCAGCCGCGCCCAGCGGTCGGCGAGCAGCTGCTTGGCGGTGGTGTGCAGGTCCACGCAGCCGAGGACGGTGACGACGAGGTAGTAGCCGTCGGTGCGCAGGAAGAAGAGGGCCTGCCAGATCACCCGCAGCACGGTGGAGTAGGCCAGGCCGAGTGCGACCCCGCCGACCGCGGAGAGCGCGCCGTCGGAGTGCCGGGTGCCGGCCGCGACCAGCGTCAGCACGGCCAGGACGCCCAGATCGGCGAGCACCCCGGCGAGCATCGGCAGGATCCGGCGCCGGCGGTCCACCGTGACCAGGCCGTCGAGCTCGGTCTGCACCACCACGAAGTAGAGCCGCCGGCCCACCGACAGCCGGGACGGCAGGCCCAGCCGGCGGCCGGCCAGCGCGTGCGCGGCCTCGTGCACCAGGATCAGCGGGGCCTGGGCCAGGAACATCACGATGACCAGCACCGACAGGTACGGGGTGAAGAACAGGTGCCGGTAGCCGGGGACCAGTTCGGGTGAGCGGGCCAGGGTGACCACCGAACCGGCCAGCAGCGCCAGGTAGAGCGCGGCGCCGACGGGGGAGAACATCGCACGGCCCAGCCGCTGCCAGCGCACCGGCGCGGGCGGTGGCGCGGGGGCCTCGTCGGGGTCGCGCAGGAAGCCCAGCTCGCCGAGGTCGGCGACGAACTCCGCGATGTCGACCGTCTCGCCGTAGCTCCGGGCGTACCACCGGGCGGCCTCGGCGGGTTCGGCGCCGTCGACCAGCCGTCGCAGCAGGGCGGCGCCGTCGGCGGGCAGCACGACGAAGGTGCCCTCGTCGAGCCGGCCGACCGTCACCTCGTCGCCCTCCGGCTGGAAGACCAGCGGGTGGAAGGTCAACGGGCCTTCTCCGTGCGGCTGTCCGGGGGACGGGTGGCCGCTGCTCGCCGGTCCGGGTGGCGGTGCGGTGGCAGGCCGGTCTGGCATCGCTCCTCCAAGCGGATCGCCGACGGGGTGGGCCGGTGGGCCACCGGCGGCGGGCGCGGATCTGGAACGCCCGCCGCCGGGGCGTAGCACTCGGGACTAGGCCGGGAGCACCACGGGCGGCCAGGTCGGGCCACAGGGGCCGCCGCCGTAGAGCGAGGCGCCGCTGGTCAGACGGACGGAGCCCGCCTTGCGAATGGCGATCTTCTTCATGAAGGTCACCTCCTCTCACCGGGTGTAGGGACGACGGTGCCCCCGGACCGGACCCGGCCGCCGCAGTCGCGGCCGACCCGGATCCGTCGGGGACACGTCATCTCTAGCAGGGGAGGAGGCCTGTACTCGATGCCTCGCGAACACTTCGGGTCCAGGGCGAGAACTGGTCGCGTACGGGGCCGCGAACACCGCACGGATCGGCGAACCGGCGGACCGTCGGAGTGATGCCGCGTCAGATCAGCGTGGACCAGTACGACCAGAACCGGTTGAGGATCAGCAGCGCGATCACCGCGGCCCACAGCACCGGCAGCGCCCAGTGGTAACGGGCCGCCTCCCGGGCCACCGGCTGGAGCCGCGGTCCGACCGGGATCACCCCGGAGCGCAGGTTGTGCAGCGTGGTGTACCAGAACAGCGTCACCACCGTCGCCCAGACCACCATGCAGTACGGGCAGAGCGCGCCGATGTCGTACAGCGCCTGGTCGATCAGCCAGTGCACGAAGCCCACTCCGAACAGCGTCCCCGCCTGCAGGCCGAGCCAGAACCACCGGCGGTACGCGGCCCCCGCCAGCAGCCCGGCACCGACCGCCGCCAGCGCGCCGAACGCGGCCAGCCCGAGCAGCGGGTTGGGGAAGCCGAACACCTCGGCCTGGTCGGTGCGCATCACCGAGCCGCAGCTGATCACCGGGTTGAGGTTGCAGCTCGGGATGTAGGAGGGGTCCTCCAGGATGCGGAGCTTGTCGAAGGTCAGCACGGCCGAGGCGGCCAGCCCGATCAGGGCGGCGATCAGGAGGAAGAGCGAGAACGCGCGGCCCGCGCCGATCGGCGCCGAACCGGGCGCGGCCGGCGCGGGGGAGGCGGGGCGGGAGGACGGGGAGGAGGGAGTCAGAGCGGTCGATGCGGTCATGGCAGAGCACTCCGTGGGTGAGGAAGGGGCCGGCCCGGCCGGGAATCGGCCGGGCCGGTGGTGCTCACTGCAAGCCCGCGGCCTGCTTCACCTGGGCGGTGAACTGCTCCGGCGTCATCGCGCGGTTGCCGCTGAACAGGGTGAGCGGCTTGCCGTCCACCTTCACCGTCGGGGTCCCGGTCACCCCGCTGTCGTTGAACGCGTCCGCGACCTTCTTCGCCCACGGCGCGTACGTCCGGTCGGTGACCGCCTTGACGAACGCGTCCGTCTTCAGCCCCGGCACCTGGTCGGCCAGCTGCAGCAGGTGGTTGACGTCGCCGAACGCGTCCTCGCGCTCGTCCGGCTGGTTGGCGTACAGCACGTCGTGGTAGGCCTTGAACTTGTCCACGCCCTCGTTCACCGCCGCGCCGATCGCGGCCAGCGCGGTGCGCGAGCCCTTCCCGCTGAGGTTCTTGTCCAGGAACGCGGCCAGGTGGTACTCGACCTTGACGGTGCCCTCGTCCGCCAGCTTCTTGACGGTGTCGCCGTTGGCGGCCTCGAAGGTCTTGCAGACCGGGCAGCGGAAGTCCTCGAACACCTGGAGGGTGTGCGCGGCATCGGGCTTGCCGTAGGTGATCACGGTGCCGTCCGGACCGGAGGTGTTGGCCGGCACGACCAGCGCGGTCGGCTCGGCCGCGGTCGAGGAGGACTTCTTGTCGTCGGCCATGCTGATCGCGAGCGCGGTGCCGCCGACCAGGGCGAGCGCGACGGCGGCCGAGACGCCGACGACGATCCGCTGACGGCGCTTGGCGGCCTGCTTCTCCTGGCGCTGGGCCTCCTGGATGCGCTCGCGGGCGCTGATCTTCTGGGCCTGCTTGCGGGAGGGCTTCTGGGCGGGCTTCTGGGTGGGCTGGGCCATGCTCGGTCAACTCCGTATTGGGGGCGCGCAACAGGGCGCGCGGGGGTGTCCCGCTCCGGCGCGCGGCACGGCGTGCTGAGCACGGGCGCGCGAGGGCGGAGGGGTGACTGGACGGGAGGCGGAGTCGTGCGCCGCCCGCCGCGGGCCCACGGAGGACCGGCCGTCGCTTCTTCGGACTTCGGGCGAGGGACCGGGTTCCAGGGGCTCGTCAGCAGGCAGGCGCGAGCAGCGGCGGGCCGCGGCGCGGCGCCGGGCTCAGCACCACGTCCTCGCGGCGCGGGCGGCGGCGGTCCGAGACCGGCAGCGGCACCCGCAGCACCGGCCGGGCCGGCGCCGGGACGAGCAGCAGGACCAGCGCCCGCAGCGGCGCGGCGACGGCCTGGCGCAGTGCGCGCAGCGCCCGCCCGAGGCTCGACAGGGCGGCGTCCCCGAGCCGCAGCCAGGCGGCGGCGGCCAGCGCGATCACCAGGTGCACCAGCAGGAGCAGTACCTGGGTGGCGGCGGGTGCCAGTCGTCCGGAATGGCCCAACTGGCCGTAGAACAGCGACGATCCGTCCACCGAGCCGCCGCCGCAGACCAGCAGGTTCATGCCGCGGGCCGGGAGGTCGCCGCCGAGGACCGGACCACAGCTGGTCTGGCCCAGATTGAAGGTCGTGTTGAGCAGCAGTTCGACCGGGACCATCACGGCCGCGATCTGCGACAGCCGCCGTTCCCCGCCGGCCAGCGCGGCCGAGACCAGGAAGACGACGGCGGTGGCCATCCCCACCAGCGCCAGCGGCAGCGGACGGCCGGTGATGAGGACCTGGCCCAGCGCGGACAGCGGCACGGCGAGCGCGGTGAACACCGCGGCCCGCAGGGCCCTCGTCGCGTGGGTGGAGGTCGTCATCACGTTCGGGAGTATGTCACGGCGTTTACATCGGGCACGAGAGTGCGTCCCCGGTTACGGCCGGATCCGGGTACAGGTTGTCCCGCATCGGTCGTGTGTTCGGTAGCCGGGGGTGGGGAGTTCACCGCGGCGATGGGTTTGGCGGGGCGCCGGTCGGGTGAGGGGCCGTCAGGCCCTGACGGGGGTGGTGGGGCGGTCCGACAATCGGGCGATGGACTACGCCCTTGGCCCGGGGCCGACGGTGCCGCCGCGGCCGTCGCCGCCGTGGCCGTCGTGGGCCTGGCCGTGGCACTGCCCGTCGCCGACGCCGTCGGTCCCGCCGCCCTCGCCGACGTCGACGCCGGCGCCGACGCCTGTGGTGCCGACCGCCGCGCCGACTCCCTCCCCGGAGCCCTTGCCGGTCCCCTCGCCCTCGCCGCTGTCCACGCCCGCTCCGCCCCCGTCTCCTCCGGCGGTGCCGACCTCCCCGGCTGCCCCGACCGCCTCGCCGACCCCGCCCCCGCCACCGCCGCACGTGGTGAAACCGCCCCCGCTGCCGCCCCGGGCCCCGATCACCGTGGAAGCGGTGCCGCCCGTCCGGCCGCCCGCCCCCGCCCCGGTGCAGACCTCGCCGAGCTGGACGGCGCAACCCCCGCCCCCGGCCCCGCCGCCCGCCCCCGGCCCGACGGCCACCGTCGCGGTGGTTGCCGCCGCGCCCCCGCCGCCCGCCGCACCGCCCGCCGGCGAGCTCGACGCGACCGCCTGGACGGCCGTGCTCGTCCTCACCGTCCTCCTCCCGGCCGCCCTCGCGGCCGCGCTCGGCCACCACCACACGACCTCCCGGAGCCGCCGATGAACCCCGCGCCCCTGCTGAGCGCCGCCGCGTGCGTGACCTTCGCCGTCGGCGCCCTCGCCATCGCCCACCGGGTGCGCCCGGCCGTCCCTGAGGGCGAACTCCCGCCCGAACCCCACCCCGTGCTCTCCAGCATCGGCTCCGGCCTGCTGTCCGGCTTCATCCTGCTCACCGGCTTCCTGGTCGCCACCGGCTGGGCCGCCCGCACCACCGGCACCGTCCCACCCCGGGGCCTCTACCTCGCCGACCTCGCCGCCGGCACCGCCGTCCTCCTCTACCCCGCCCTCGCCGGCCTCCCCTTCACCGCCCGCTATACCACCGCAGTCGTCTTCTTCGCCGCCCTCGTCGGCTACACCATGTCCCTCGCCGTCCAACTCCGCCCCTGACCCGCCCCCACGAGGTCCCAGCCCCCGACTTCCCTCGCCGGCCACTACCTGTGGGGCGGTGGCATCAGAAGTCGGCCGGATCGACTTCCCGTGCCGGTTGCCGCCGCGCCGTGTGCTCCTGCCAATTCGAGCTGCCGGCTTGGTCGCGGGTGGGGTGGGCGGGCTAGCCTGGAGGGGTTCTCGACGGCCCCTGGAGGGGGTGCGGGCGGATGGCGGGTGATGTGGTCACCGCGGGTGAGGTCGTGCTCGGGCGGATCCGGGCGCAGGCCGAGGTGCTGGCCGGGCTGGACGAGGCGGTGCGGGCGGACGAGCCGGACGCGGTGCACCGGATGCGGGTCGCGTGCCGGCGGTTGCGCAGTGCCTTCCGCACCTACCGACGGCTGCTCGCGCCCGGGGCCGCGGACGAGTTGGTGGCCGAGCTGCGATGGCTCGCGGCGGCGCTGGGGCGGGCCCGGGACCGGGAGGTGCTGGGGGAGCGGCTGGCGGCACGGGCACGGGAGCTGCCCGCGGAGTGCGGGCCCGAGCGGATCGCGGCGGAGTTGGAGCACTGGGGGCGGGCCGAGTACCGGCGGGTCCGGCCGGAGGTGGTGGCCGCGCTGGACAGCCCGCGCCGCCGCGCCCTGGCGGCCGGCCTGGCGGCGCTGCTGGCCGACCCGCCGCTGCGCCGACGGGCGGACCGGGCGGCCGGTCCGGAGCTGGCCCGGGTGGCCGGGCGCGAGCAGCGGCGGACCGCGGAGCGGGTGCGGTCGGCGCTCATGGACGCCTCGGCACCGGACGCGGCCCTGCACGAGGCCCGGAAGGCGGCCAAGCGCGCCCGGTACGCGGGCGAGACCGCGGTGCCGGTGGCGGGCCGGGCGGCGGAGCGGTACGTGGAGCGGATGAAGGCCGTCCAGGAGGTGCTGGGGGAGCACCAGGACGCGGTGGTGGCGTCGGCCGCGCTGCGGGACCGGGCGGGCGCGACCGAGGAGCCGTTCGCCTACGGCGTGCTCTACGGGCAGCAGCTGGCGGAGGCGGAGCGGGCCCGGCTCGCGCTGCCCAAGGTGTGGGCGAGGGCCGCCCGGCCGAAGCTGGCGCGGTTCGGGTGAGGGGCGGGGCTACTCCTCGGCCGGGTCGAGGCCGGCGGTGCGGGCGGCGGTGCGGAGCAGGTCGCGCAGCATGGCGGTGCTGAGGCGGCCGGTGTTGGTGTTGCGCGGGCTCACGTGGTAGCAGCCGAACAGCTCCAGCGGCGGGCCGCCGTCGCGGGCCGGCAGGGTGACATGGGCGCCGTGGCCGAACGGCGGCCGGGGTCGGGGGAGTGTCCAGCCGGCCGCGTCGAGTGCGGGGAGCAGGGCCTGCCAGGCGAAGCCGCCGAGGGCGACGACGCTGCGTACGGTGGGGCGGCAGAGTTCGAGTTCGCGGGTGATCCAGGGGCGGCAGGTGTCGCGTTCGGCGGTGCTGGGCCTGTTGTCGGGCGGGGCGCAGCGGACCGGGTCGGTGATCCGCACGCCGTGCAGGGCCAGGCCGTCGCCGTGGCGGACGGACTCGGCGCGGTTGGCGAGGCCCAGCCGGTGCAGGGCGGCGTAGAGCAGGTCGCCGGAGGGGTCGCCGGTGAAGATCCGGCCGGTGCGGTTGGCGCCGTGCGCGGCGGGGGCGAGGCCGACCAGGAGGAGCGGGGCGTCGGGCGGGCCGAAGCCGGGGATGGGGCGGGCCCAGTAGTCCCAGTCCAGGTAGGCGCGGCGCTTGGTGCGGGCGGCCTCCTCGCGCCACTCGACCAGCCGCGGGCAGGCCCGGCAGCCGGTGACGACCCGGTCGAGGGCGGCGAGGTCCACGGCGCGGGCGGCCGCCTCGGTGGGGTGGCGCGGGTGGCCCGGGTCGTCGGCGGGGGCCGGCGGGCGTGCAGGGTCCGGCGGGCGCGCGGGGGACTGCGGCATGGCGACGATCCTAGGCCCGCGCACCGGGTTCGTTCTGGCGCCGGCCGGGCAGGCGTAGCGTGGAACCAGTGGTTCCGGTGGCCGTCGGCCGGAGCGGGTCGGCGACGGCCGGTGCTCGCTGCTGCGCGAGGAGGCCGTCATGGTCGTCGATGTGGTGGTCGGGGTCATCGTCGTGGTGCTGTTGCTGACGGCCGTGGTGGGAGGGATGAGCCTGCGGGTCGTGCAGCAGTTCCAGCGGGGCGTGGTGTTCCGATTCGGCCGGGTGCGCGACGAGGTGCGCGATCCGGGGCTGGTCGCGCTGGTGCCGGTCGCGGACCGGCTGCGCCGGGTGAACGTGCAGATCGTGACGCTGCCGATCCCGGCGCAGGAGGGCATCACCCGGGACAACGTGACCGTCCGGGTGGACGCCGTCGTGTACTTCCGGGTGGTGGACCCGGTGAAGGCGATCGTCAACGTGCAGGACTACAACTTCGCGATCTCCCAGGTGGCGCAGACCTCGCTGCGGTCGATCATCGGCAAGAGCGAGCTGGACGACCTGCTGGCCAACCGCGAACCGATCAACCAGGGCCTGGAGTTGATGATCGACAGTCCGGCGCTGGGCTGGGGGATCGAGATCGACCGGGTGGAGATCAAGGACGTCGCCCTGCCGGAGGCGATGAAGCGCTCGATGTCCCGGCAGGCGGAGGCCGAGCGGGAGCGGCGGGCGCGGATCATCACGGCGGACGGCGAGTACCAGGCGTCCGCGCGGCTGTCGGAGGCGGCCGCGGTGATGAGCGAGACCCCGGCGGCGCTCCAACTGCGGCTGTTGCAGACGGTGGTGGAGGTCGCGGCGGAGAAGAACTCGACGCTGGTGCTGCCGTTCCCGGTGGAGCTGCTGCGGTTCCTGGACAGCGCCGCCGAGACGCACCGGCGCGGCGCGGAGCAGGGCGGCTCCGGGGCGGACGGCGTGGACGGCGTGGACTCGGTGGAGCCCGGGAAGGTCGAGGCGCCGCCGCTGCCGGGTATGGAGCAGCTCGAACTTCCTCCGCTGGAGGAGGTGCTGGACAGCTCGCCGCTGGATCCGCCGGAGCGGCGCGCCGGAGACGGCAAGGACGCCGGCAAGGACGTCGGCGAGAACGACGGCGGGAAGAGCGGCGGAAGGACGTAGCGGGCCCGGTGGCGGGGCTCCCGGCGCCGGACCACGATGGAGAAGTGGCAGTGGCAGGCACGTCAGGAGGCCGATCATGACCAATGCGGGCGACATCATGCACCGGGGCGCCGAATGCGTGGGCGAGCACGAGACGCTCGCCGCCGCGGCCCGGATCATGAAGGAACGCGGAGTCGGGGCACTGCCGATCTGCGGAGAGCGGCAGAAGCTCCTGGGCATCCTCACCGACCGGGACATCGTGCTCAAGTGCGTGGCCGAGGGCCTCGACGCGGAGCGGGTGACGGCCGGGGACGTGGCCCAGGGGCGGCCGATGACGGTGGAGGCGGACGAGGACGTCGAGCAGGTGCTGCGGGTGATGGAGCAGTACCGGGTGCGCCGGCTGCCGGTGATCAACCACCCGGAGCACGAGCTGGTCGGCATGATCAGCGAGGCGGACATCGCGCGCGGCATGCCCCAGGCCCTGGTGGCGGAGTTCGTGACGGCGGTCTGCGCCGAGGACTCGCCGCGCTCGAAGGAGGTGCTGGAGACACCGCAGACCGCGTGAGGACCGGCAGACCGTGTGAGGACCTTCCGAGGACCCCATGAGGAGGCTCAGGCCAGCGCGTAGACCGCGGTGGCGTGGGCCGCCTCGTCCTCCTCGCCCTCCGCGGTCAGGCCGATGTCCAGGAAGGCGATCCGCCGGCCGAGCCTGGTGACCCGGGCGGTGACCAGGACGTCCCGCCCGGTCACCGCGCGCTGGAAGCTGGTCGACTGCTGGACGGTGGTCATCGGGCCGAAGCCGCCGCGGGCCGCCGAGAGCGCGATCACGCAGGCGGTGTCGGCGGCGGCCATCAGGGCCTGCCCGGACAGCGCGCCGCCCTCCCGGGCCAGGTGGTCGGACCAGGGAAGCCGCAGCACGGCGTGGCGCTCGCCGGTCCCGACCGCCGAGAGGCCGAGGGCCCGCACCCAGGGGGCGAAGTTGTCGGCCAGGATGCGGTCCGCCTCGGCGGTGCTGAGCGTGGTCATGCCGTCATTGTGACGGCCGCGCCGCACGGTGTCAGGGTTTCGCCGTCGGTCTCGCCGTCACCGAGGGGTCCGCCGGCCGTCGTACGTCTGCGCGTGCAGCGCCCGCCGCATCAGCTCCGCCAGGTGCAGGGCCCGGCGGCCCTCGGCGAGTTGGGCGATCTGGGTGCGGCAGCTGAAACCGTCCGCGAGGACCACGGTGTCCGGCCCGGCGGAGCGCAGCTCGGGCAGCAGGACGCGCTCGGCGATCGCCACCGAGACCTCGTAGTGGCCGCGTTCGAAGCCGAAGTTGCCCGCCAGCCCGCAGCAACCCGAGTCCAGCACCCGGTTGTTGACGCCCATCCGCCGCTCCACCCGGCGGTCCGCCGCGCTGCCGAGCACCGCGTGCTGGTGGCAGTGGGTCTGGGTGACGGCGTCCACCGGCAGCTGCGGCAGCGGCGCGTCGGGCGCGTACTCGTCGATGAACTCGGCGAACGTACGGGTCCGTTCGGCCAGCGGGCGGCCCTCGGGGCCGAGCAGGCGCGGCACCTCCTCGCGCAGCGTCGCGGTGCAGCTCGGGTCGAGTCCGACGACGGGTGTGCCGGCGGGCAGACCGGTGGCGGCGAGCGCGGCCAGGCTGCGCCGCATCACCCGGCGGGCGCCGGGGAGTTGGCCGGTGGAGTACCAGGTCAGGCCGCAGCAGACCGGTCCTGCCGGCAGCCGGACGTCGAAGCCCAGGTGCTCCAGCACCTCGACGGCGGCGCGCAGCACCTCCGGCTGCAGGTGGTTGGCGAAGGTGTCCGGCCAGAGCAGCACGGGCGGCGCACCCGCCGGGGCCGGTCCGGCGGCGGCGCGGTGGCGCCGGTACCAGCGGGTGAAGGTCTCCGGCGGCAGGACCGGCAGCACCCGGCGCGGGTCGATCCCGGCGAGCCGCTTGAGCGCCCCGGCGGCGGGTGAGCGGGCGAGGGTGTTGGCCACGGCGGGTGCCAGGGCGGGTGCCAGGGACGTGCCGCGCAGCCAGAGCGGCAGCCGGCCCAGCGCGTAGTGCGCGGCGGGCCGCGGCCGGTGCCGGTAGTGCTGGTACAGGAACTCGGTCCGGTAGGTGGCCATGTCGACGTGGACCGGGCAGTCGCTCGCGCAGCCCTTGCAGCCGAGGCAGAGGTCCAGTGCCTCGCGGACCTCCGCCGAGCGCCAGCCGTCCGCGATCGCACCGCCGAACGGGCCGCCGCCGCGCAGCATTTCGGCGAGCAGCCGGGCCCGGCCGCGGGTGGAGTGCCGTTCCTCGCCGGTGGCCATGTAGCTGGGGCACATCACCCCGGTGCTCGTATCGACGCACTTGGCGACGCCCACGCAGCGGCGCACCGCCTTGGCGAGGCTGCCGCCGTCCTGCTCGTACGGCAGGGCGAGCGGCAGCGTCGGCGCCGGCCCGGTGAACCGCAGGTCGGTGTCGAGCGGGCGCGGGTCGACCAGGTTGCCGGGGTTGAGCAGCCGCTCGGGGTCCCAGATCCGCTTGAACTCCCGGAACAGGTCGATGACTTCGGTCGGGTACATGCGTGGGAGCAGTTCGGCGCGGGCCTGGCCGTCGCCGTGCTCGCCGGAGAGCGAACCCCCGTGCGAGACCACCAGATCGGCGGCCTGCTCCAGGAACTCCCGGAACACCAGCACCCCGTGGGGCTGGGCGAGCGGGAAGTCGATCCGCAGGTGGACGCAGCCCTCGCCGAAGTGCCCGTACGGGACGCCGCGCAGGCTGTGGCGGCGCAGCAGCGCGCGCAGCTCGCGCAGGTAGTCGCCGAGCCGCTCCGGCGGGACGGCGGAGTCCTCCCAGCCGGGCCACGCCTCACCGCCCCCGGGCAGCCGGGTGACGGTGCCGGCGCCCGCCTCCCGCACGTCCCACAGCTGGCGCTGCTCGGCCGGGTCGGTCACCACGGCGGCGTTGGCGGTGCGTTCGCGCCGGACGGCGTCGGCGAGCCGGCGGGCCGTGTCCAGCGCCTCGGCGGGGGTGGCGCCGCCGGCCTCCAGGAAGAGCCAGCAGGCGCCGTCGGGCAGCCGGTCCAGGGCGGGCGGGCGCGGACCGGCGGCGAGCAGCGCGGCGAGCAGGTCGGCGGCCATGCCCTCGACGGTGAGCGGGCCGAGCGGCAGCAGGGCGGGGACGGCGTCGGCGGCGGCCGTCTCGTCCGGGTAGCCGGCCACCACCAGGGCGCGCGCGGGCGGGTCCTCGACCAGCTTGACGGTGGCGCCGAGCAGCAGGGCGCAGGTGCCCTCGGTGCCGGTGAGCGCCCGGGCCAGGTGGTGGCCGCGTTCGGGGAGCAGCGCGTCCAGCGGGTATCCGGAGACCCGGCGCGGCAGCGCGGGCATGCCCCGGCGGATGACGGACAGGTTCCGGTCGGTGAACTCCTGGAGCCGGTGGTGGAGTTGGCCGATGCGCCCGGGCAGGGCGGCGAGCGCGGCGCGTTCGTCCGGGCCGAGCGGGCCGCCGACGGTCAGCTCGGTGCCGTCGGCGAGCAGCAGGTCCAGCGACTCGACGTTGTCGGCGGTCCGGCCCCAGGCCACCGAGTGCGCGCCGCAGGAGTCGTTGCCGATCATGCCGCCGAGGGTGCAGCGGCTGTGCGTGGACGGGTCCGGCCCGAAGCGCAGCCCGTACGGTCGCGCGGCGCGCTGCAGGTCGTCCAGCACGGCGCCGGGCTCGACCCGTGCGGTGCGGCGCTCCGGGTCCACGCCGAGGACGGCGCCGAGGTGGCGGCGGAAGTCGAGCACCACCGCGCCGGGGCCGATCGCCTGCCCGCCGATGCTCGTCCCGGCGCCGCGCGCCACCACCGGCACCTCGTAGCGACGGCACAGCGCGAGCGCGGTGCGCACGTCGTCCAGGTCGGCGGGCTTGACCACGCCGAGCGGCAGCTGGCGGTAGTTGGAGGCGTCGTGGCTGTACGCGGTGCGCTCGGCGGCGCCGAAGCGGACGTCGCCGCGCAGTACGGCGGACAGCTCGCGGGCCAGGTCGGTGCCGGGCGCGGTGTCGGGGCGGCTCACGGGCGGGTCCTCCCGGGCGGTGGACGCTGAGCGGTGCGGCGGTGCGGCGGTGCGGCTTCGTGACTGTGCCGATCATCGCAGCCGCGAACGGCGGGCGGTACCGGGAAAGGGCTGGCCGGGCACCCGGGGCGTCTGGCAGTGTCCTTTCCATGATCACCGACCCTCACGAAGCCCCCCACCCCTTCCTCGCCCACCTGCCGGTCGGCGAGCGGCTGCCGATACCCGAGGACGCCGCGCCGTCCTGGTCGATCTTCCCGTACGAGCCCTCCGAGGGCGGCGAGCTGCGGGCGCGGACGCTGGACGCCCCCGAGCTGCCCGAACCGCCCCGGCACGGCGAGGCGGGGCCGGCGGAGTGCGGTGAGTGCGGCCGCCCGGACGAGGACTTCGTCTGGACCGACGAGCACTGGCGCCTGCGCGCCTACGGCGAGCCGCACGGCCTGCCCGCCGTGCTGCTGCTCAACCCGCGCGGCCACCACGACCTGCTCGACCTCCCGCCGGCCCGGGCCGCCGAGCTCGGCCCGGTGCTCCAGCGCGTGGAGCGGGCGATCCTCGGACTCGGCGGCATCGGCCGGGTCCACGTGAGTCGCTGGGGCGACGGCGCGGCCCACCTGCACCTGTGGCTGATCGCCCGACCCGAGGGCCAGCGGCAGCTGGTCGGCTCCACCCTGCCGCTGTGGATGGACCTCCTGCCGCCGCTGCCGGACGACGTCCGCGCCGACAGCCTGCGCCGGATCGCCGCGGCCCTCGCCGCCGACGGCGGCACCGCGCACCGCTGACCACCCGGTCCGCGGCGCCGTTGTCGGAGGCGTCTGCTGGAATTCGGCCATGAGTGTGCACGACGTCGCCCGACGGCTGCCGGCCGTTCCCGCCCTGCGCGACCTCTGCCGCGCGCTGGCCGCGGCGGAGGCCGCGCTCGCGCCCGACGACCCGTACCGCCGGCACGGCTTCGCCGCCGACGGGGCGCCGGGCCGCGAGGTCGCCTGGATGGACAACGGTGCGGGGGATTCCTACACGATCGTCTTCACGGCCGAAGGCGCGATGGCCCTGGGCTTCGACCACGAGTCGCCGCTGAGCCCGCACGCGGGGGACGGCACGGTGTGGCCGGGCGTGCTCGACGCGGTGCCGGAGGTGTTCCGCCCCCTGCTCGGGGAGGCGGCCGACGGCGACGTGCCCGATGTGACGGTCTGCCTGTGGCGGGAGGCCGGCGACGACCGGTGGCGCACCGGGGACGTCCGCTTCGACCCCGCCGACGGCGAGGACCCGGACGGCGCCGGCCACCTGTTCCGGCTGCTGCTCGACGGCACCCCGGAGGCCTTCCGCGACTGGGCCGAGGCGTACTACGAGCGGCCGGTGGACCTCGACGCCGTCCGCCTGGAGTACCGCGGGCCGCGGTGACGGCCGGGGCCGATCCACCACACCCCCCTACCGGGCGTCAGCGGCGGCGGGCGGCTCCGGTGAGGGTGCCGGCGGCGATGTGGGAGAGCTTGGCGACCTCGAACGCCGGGTAGGCGCCGCCCGCCAGCAGGGAGAACTTGACGCCCTCGCGGCCGCCCGGGCGGCGGTGGCCGGGGGGCTGGAAGCGGCGGTGGTGCTCGGCCGCCCGGTGGAAGAACTGCGGGCGCTCGGCGCGGGCGACGCAGCCGGCCAGCTCGAAGACGAACAGGTAGTGCCGGATCATCCGGGTGAACAGCGCCTCCCGGACGGCGTTCGGGGAGCCCAGGACGTCCAGCAGCGCGAAGGTCCGCTCGTACTGCTCGAAGACGTCGAAGCTGCTGTCGCCCGGGGAGCCGGTCGGGTGGACGGTCTCCCGGCGGCGCAGCTGCACGCAGGCGCGCGGCAGGACGGCGATCCGGCCGGCCGTCAGCATCGCCCGGTGCACCGGCGGGATCTCCTCGTAGCGGCCGTCGGGGAAGGTGAGGCCCTGCTGGTGCCAGTGCGCGCGGCCGACCAGGCGGTCCCAGATCAGCGCGGGCGCGCCCAGCAGCTCGGGGTGCTCCAGCGGGCCGAAGACCTCGGGTCCGGCCTCGGCGAGCAGCGCCTCGGCGGCGCCGGGCCAGTCGCGCCCGGCGTGCTGCCGGGTGTGGCCGAAGAGCAGCAGGTCGACCGGCCCGGTCACGGCCATCCGGTCGGCGAAGGAGCGCAGGGCGTCGCGGGCGAGCAGGTGGTCGGCGTCGAGGAAGAGCAGGTACTCGCCCCGGGCGTGGCCGGCGCCCGCGTTGCGGCTGACGCCGACGCCGACGGCCGCGTCCAGGCGCAGTACGGAGACCTGGGGGTGGCGGGCGGCGTAGCGCTCGGCGAGCTGCGCCGGGCACTCGGGGGAGCGGTCGACGACCACCAGCACCTCGAAGTCGCGGAAGGACTGGGCGAGCAGCGAGTCCAGGCAGTCCGCCAGCTGTTTCTGCTGGTCATAGGCGGGGATCACGACGCTGATCAGGGGTGAGGGCATGACGCGGGAGCGTAGGAGCGCCTGCGGACGGTCGCAAAGCCCTGACGGTCCGTAGGTCGGGCAATACCCATCAAATCGTACGGACGTACGCCATATCTTCACCGGCTGCCCCGGGCGCGTCCACGTCACGACGCACGTCACGACGCACGCCCCGGCGCGCGCCGTCACCGTCGTGCTCGGCGCCTGGAGGGGCTGTTCCAGGGGGCTCGTTCAGACCGCGTGGGCAGCCGCCGTCCGGGCCCCGGAGGGTATCCCGGCCAGGGGGCGGACGTACCGGTCGAGCGGGGTCCCGGGCGGCTCCGGCAGCCGGCCGACGTACCGGAAGCCGGCCCGCCGGGCCACGGCCGCCGAGGCGAGGTTCTCCGGGTCGACCCGGATCACGCCCTCGCGCGCGCCCTCCTGCGCGGCGTACCCGCTCACCAGGTGCACCGCCCTGGTCACCAGTCCCCGCCCGCGCCAGGCCGGGTAGAGGCCGTACGCGATGTTGACCTGCCCCGGGCCGAGGCACGGCATCGCGAACCGCAGGTCTATCGTGCCCGCCAGCACCGGCTCCGGACCGGTCCGGATCCCGAACACCCGGGCCGGCCCCCGGTACACCCACTGCGCGGTGCACCGCCGCACGTACTCCTCGACGCCCGCCCGGGTGCTCGGCCCGCCGTTCAGCCACCGCACCAGCAGCGCGTCCTCGCCGGCCAGGTGCGCGTCGATGTCCGCCGGCCCGAACGGCGTGAGCGTGACGACCCCGTCGGAGAGCCTCACATGATCCATGGCCCCACTCTTCCGCCCGGGGGCCTCCGGGACCATCAGGATTTCGGCCAGGAACGCCGCGGGCCCGCAGGCCGGTGGCCTGCGGGCCCGGGGGGCGAAGGGGTGGCTCAGTACCAGTGGTGGGACTGCCAGAACGCCCACGCGCCGCACGGGCTGCCGTAGCGGGAGTTCATGTAGTTCAGGCCCCACTTGATCTGGGTGGCCGGGTTGGTGCGCCAGTCGGCGCCGGCCGAGGCCATCTTGGAGCCGGGCAGCGCCTGGACCAGGCCGTACGCACCCGAGGAGGCGTTGGTGGCGGTGACGTTCCAGCTGCTCTCGCGGGACACGATGTTGTTGAAGCACTGGAGCTGGCCGGCCGGGACGATCTGGGCGGCGATCTCGCGCGGGCTGCCGGAGTAGGACGGCTTGCTGTTCAGGGCGGAGCGCTCCTGCGAGCGGGAGGCGGCGGCCTCGGCGTCGGCCCTGGCCTTCGCGTCCGCCTGGGCCTTCGCCTGGGCCTCGGCCTGCGCCTGCGCGGCGGCCTGTGCCTGGGCGGCGGCGTCCGCCTCGGCCTGGGCCTGCGCGGCGGTGGCCGCGGCCTGGGCGTCGGCCTGCGCCTGCGCCTGCGCCTGGGCCTGGGCCTGCGCCGCGGCGGCCTCCGCGTCCGCCGAGGTGTCGCCGGCGGTGCCGACCACCGCGGCGGCGGGGGCCTCGGCGACCGCGGTCCCGCTGTCCGGGATGGCGAGGGCGGCGGTGGCCGCGCTCGCCACCACCAGGGTGGTGATGCCGGTGATCAGCGAGTTGCGGCGGGCATGGCTGAGCTGCATGGAGCGGACGATCCTTTTCCGTCGGGGTGCCGTCGGGGTGCCGTCGGCACCTCGGTGGCCGTCGGGGCGTGCCGGCCCCGGGCGGGGCGGTGGCACGACGCCGGGCATCGCGCGGGGCCGGCTCGGGGGAGCGGCCCGCGGCGGCGTACGGGACGGCCGCGGCGCGTGCCCCGGTGCGGACGGTGGGGCGGGAGGGGACGCGCGGCGGGGGGACCGGCCGCGCTGCCCGGCGACGGGCCATTCTTGGCAGAGCCCGGCACGGGCGGCAAAGCCGTCTGCTACGACGGACGGTAGTGGAGCGAGCGACCGAAACGGCGAAGCGCCCGGCCGACGGCGGGCGCTTCATAGTGATTTGTCCGTTTTGCTGAATCGATGGGCGGATCCCGGAGATCGCCCGCGAACGAGTGGTCCGAACCGGCCCGCCGCCTGCGTCGTTCAGGCCCGGTGCCGTCAGGCCGTCCGTGCCGCCGTCCGCCGGGGGGTGCCCCGCGCCCGCTCGGCGGAGCCCCGCCGGGCGGGCGTCCACTATCGACGGCAGTAGACGGCCCGGCCCCTGTGGGAGGCCTCACACGCGGGCCGGGCCCGATCGGACGCGGAGTGACGGGCCGCTCACGCGCTCCGGTACGGGTTCGGCTCCACCGGTCGCGCGGCGGCGGCGTACGGGTTGCCCGCCACCGGCCGCCGCACCTCGTACTCCGGCAGCTCCGGCACGGCCGCCGCGTCCCGCGGCTCGTCGCCGTCCTCGGCCGGGGGCCGCGTCTCCTCCACCGGCACCAGGTCGCGGGCCAGCAGGGTGGCACCGGCCACCGCGCCCGGCATGGCGATCACCGTCACCAGCGGGATCAGGAAGCCCAGCGCCAGCGGCACGCCGAAGCCGAGGGCCAGCCCCAGCCGCCCGCGCAGCAGCCGCAGCCGCTCGCGCTGCGCCACCCCGCGCCGCTGCAGGCCGACCGAGGTCAGCTCCAGGGAGAGGAAGAAGCCGGAGACCGCGAAGCCCAGCACCGGCACCACGGTCTGCCCGACCACCGGGAGGAACCCGGCCGCGAACAGCAGCACGCCGAAGCCGCCGGCCCGCACCAGGACGAAGAGGCTGTCCCGGGCCGCCACCACCAGCTCGCGCCAGAGCGGTACCTCCGGCGGGGCGGGCGCGCCGCCCTCGGTCTCGTCGACCCGCGCGCACAGCGCCTCGTAGAACGGCTGGCCGACCAGCAGCGTGACCGCGGTGAAGGTGAGCACGGACAGCAGCAGCCCGCCGACGAAGACCAGCGCGGCGAGCGTGGTGCGCAGCAGGCCCTGCGAGAGCGAGGACCAGGAGTCGGCGAACGGGGTGGCCCACGCGGCGATGTCCCCGGCCCAGCCGCCGAGGAGGAACAGCGCCACCACGTAGCCGGCCAGCGTGATCAGCGCCGGGATCATCCCGAACGCCCACCAGCGGCCGTGCCGCGCCACCCACCTCTGGCCCTTGGCCAGATACCCCATCCCCGCCGCAAGATCTCGCATGAGGGGAAAGAGTAGGGGCTGCGGCATCCCCGGATCATGTCCGGCCCGTCACGGAACGGCACCGGAAGGGGCGGGGCGGGGAACCGGGGCGGCGCCGGGGAACGGGCCGGGCCCGGGAGCCTCCGCAACGGCTCCCGGGCCCGGTCCCCGCGGACGGTGTCGCGCGCCGGCTCAGGATGCCGACGCCACCGCCGCGGCCCGCCGCCGGCGGCCCACCACGGCCGACGCCGCCAGCACGATGCCCGCGGCGACCAGCGACAGGTACATCTGCTTCCGACCGTCGGCGTCGGTGAACATGTACGACACCACGAACCCGATCATGCCGATCGCGGTCCAGGTGAGGTACGGGTACAGCCACATCCGGACGGTCAGCCGCTCCGGGCACTCGCGCTCGATGATCCGGCGCATCCGGAGCTGGGAGAAGCAGATCACGAGCCACACGAAGAGCGCCACCGCGCCGGACGAGTTCAGCAGGAAGGCGAAGACGGTGTCGGGCGAGGTGTAGTTGAAGAACACCGCCACGAAGCCGAACACCACCGAGGAGAGGATCGCCACCCGCGGCACGCCGCGCTTGGTCACCGTCGCGAAGGCCTTCGGCGCGTCGCCGCGCTGCCCCAGCGAGAAGGCCATCCGGGAGGCGGTGTACATGCCCGAGTTGAGGCAGGACAGCACGGCCGTCAGCACGATCACGTCCATCACCCGGCCGGCGCCCGGGATGCCCACGTGCTCCAGCACCGCGACGTACGGGCTGCCCTTGACGGCGGCGGAGTCCCACGGCAGCAGGGTCACCACGAGCAGGATCGAGCCGAGGTAGAAGATCCCGATCCGCCAGATGACACTGTTGGTCGCCTTGCTGACCGCCTTCTCCGGGTCCTCCGACTCACCGGCGGCCAGGGTGACGATCTCGCTGCCCATGAAGGCGAAGACCACGGTCAGCATGCCGGTGAACACCGCGCCCACCCCGTGCGGCAGGAAGCCGCCGTGGCCGGTCAGATTGGAGGCGCCGACCGCGTGGGTGCCGGGCAGCAGGCCGAACACGGCCAGCGTGCCGATCACCAGGAAGGCGGCGATCGCCACCACCTTGATCCCGGCGAACCAGAACTCGAACTCGCCGTAGGAGGCGACCGAGCCCAGGTTGGTCGCGGTCAGCACGGCCATCACGATCAGTGCGAACGCCCACTGCGGCACGCCCGGCATCCAGTTGTTGAGGATCTTCGCGCCGGCGGTGGCCTCGACGGCCAGCACCACCACCCAGAAGAACCAGTACAGCCAGCCGATGGTGAACCCGGCCCAGCGGCCCAGTGCCCGGTCCGCGTACGCCGAGAAGGAGCCGCTCTGCGGGTCGGCCGCGGCCATCTCGCCGAGCATCCGCATCACCAGGACGACCAGCACACCGGCCAGCGCGTAGGAGAGCAGGATGCCGGGGCCGGTGGCGGCGATGCCCGCGCCGGAACCGACGAAGAGGCCCGCGCCGATCACGCCGCCGATGGCGATCATCGACAGGTGCCGGTTCTTGAGCCCGGCCTTGAGATGGCCGTCGCCGCCGTGGCCGTGCCCGGAGACGGAGGAGCCGGCCGGTGAGGATCCGGCCCGGGTGGTGATGTCCGCACGCATCGTGAGGGTGCCCTGTGCCTTTCCAGCGCGGCCTGACCCTCGGCTCGAACGCCGGAGGGTGGGGGACGGATCCGCGCATTGCGGTGCAACCTAACCGCTGCCTCCGGCTATCGGAACAAGGCGCCGCCAAGTGTCCGTTCAGCGGACGTAAAAGGCCAGGTCAGCGCAGGTGCGAAAAGCTGGCGGAAAGCTCAAATCTGACGCAGCGCCAGCAGGTTGGGGCCCTCCGACGGGGTTTGTCAGGCGGCCGTCCATACTTTTCGCGTGATGATCGTCCTTATGGTGCTCGGCGCCCTCCTCGTCCTCGCCCTGTTGACCCTCGTCCACTGGTACCTCTGGCGCCGGCTGGTGCGCGACGTCTCGGCGCCGGGCGGGCTCTGGCGCCGGGCCGGGACGGTACTCGCCGTCCTGCTGCCGTTGCTCTCGGTCGGCGCGCTGATCGGCGGGAAGGCGTTCCCGATGGCGGTCGAACGCTGGTTCGCCTGGCCGGGCTACCTGTGGCTGCCGGTGCTGCTCTACCTGCTGATCGCACTCGGCCTCGGCGAACTGCTGCGGCCGCTGCTGCTGCGCCTGCCGACCCGGCGTGCCGTACCGGCCGGGGCGGCCGTGAAGACCCCGGACGCCGCCGATGCCGCCGATGCCGCGGAGGGTGCGGAGGCCCCGGAGGCCCCGGAGGTCGCCGAAGCGGCTCCGGCGCCGGAGGGTGACGGTCCGTCAAGGCCCGTCGCCCCCTCTCCGGAGCGGCGGCTGTTCGTCGCCCGGGCGGTCGCGATCGGAGCCTCCGGCGCGGCGGCGGCCGTGGTCGGCACCGGCACCTACGGGGTGCTGCGCGGACCCCGGCTCAAGCAGGTGACCGTCCCGCTCGCCAAACTGCCGGCCCGCGCCCACGGGTACCGGATCGCCGTCGTCAGCGACATCCACCTCGGCCCGATCCTCGGCCGCGCCCACACCCAGCGGATCGTGGACACCATCAACGCCGCGCAGCCCGACCTGATCACCATCGTCGGTGACCTGGTCGACGGCACGGTGCCCGAACTCGGCCGCGACGCCGAACCGTTGGCGCAGCTGCGGGCCCGCGACGGGGCGTACTTCGTGACCGGCAACCACGAGTACATCTCCGGCGCGGCGCCCTGGGTGGACTTCGTCCGCGAGCTGGGCGTCCACCCGCTGCGCAACGCCCGGGTGGAGCTGGACGGCTTCGACCTCGCCGGCGTCAACGACATCGCCGGGACGCGGGAGGGCGACGGCCCCGACTTCGGCAGGGCGCTCGGCGACCGCGACCCGGCCCGTACCGCCGTCCTGCTCTCGCACCAGCCGGTCACCATCCACGACGCGGTCCGGCACGGCGTCGACCTCCAGCTCTCCGGTCACACCCACGGCGGGCAGCTCTGGCCGGGCAACCTGATCGCGAAGCTGCCCAACCCCACGGTCGCCGGGCTGGAGCGCTACGGCGACACCCAGCTCTACGTGACGCGCGGCGCCGGGGCCTGGGGGCCGCCCGTCCGGGTCGGCGCGCCGTCCGACATCACCATCGTCACGCTGGCCTCGCTCCGGGCCTGACACACTCCTGGGCCTCGGTGACCCCCAGCAGGACGATCCGCCGCGCGTCCGCCGGCCGCCCGGTGAGCCGGGCGGCCAGGATCGCCGGGATGTCGTCCTCCTGCGAGTACCCGGGCAGCACGGTGACCTCGGCCTGCCGCACCTCCGCCGTGCCGGCGAGCGCGTACCGCACCCGGTACGTCGTCGCGGCCGGCGGCGGGGCCGATCCGGCGCTCCGTGCCATCCGCCCACCTCCGTCCCCGCCCCCGCGCTCCCACCTGAGCCCCGTCGTCCATTGTCCGCCGGACCGGCCCGCGAAGGCCGCCCCGGCGGGCATCCTGTGGCCGAACGGGGCAAACCCGGGCAGAGTGGAATCCTCCGGGGCCGGGCGCCCCGGTCAGCGCGAACCGCCGGGACGGCTCCGGGAAGGAGCGACCCCATGCAGACCACCTGGAAGGGGACGATCAGCTTCGGCCTGGTCTCCATCCCCGTCCACCTGTACTCCGCGACGAAGGAGCACGACGTCCCCCTGCACCAGGTGCACGCCAGGGACGGCGGCCGGGTACGCATGAAGCGGTACTGCGAGCAGGAGGAGAAGGAGGTCCCGTACACGGAGATCGCCAAGGGCTACGAGTCGCCGGACGGCCGGACCGTCACCCTCACCGACGAGGACCTCGCGGACCTCCCGCTGCCCAGCAAGAAGATCATCGACGTGCTGGCCTTCGTCGACGAGGGCGAGATCGACCCGCTGATGTTCTCCAAGGCCTACTACGTCGGCGTCGCCGACAAGGCCGCCGCCAAGCCCTACGCGCTGCTGCGCGACGCCCTCGTCGAGTCCGGGCAGATCGCCGTCACCAAGATCGCGCTGCGCACCCGGGAGTCCCCGGCGGTGCTGCGGGTGCACGACGGCACCCTGGTGCTCCAGACCTGCATCTGGCCCGACGAGGTCCGCCCGGCGGCCGGCATCGCGCCCGAGGAGCGCGTCACCGTGCGGCCGCAGGAGCTGAAGATGGCGCGCTCGCTGATGGAGACGCTGTCCGAGGACTTCGACCTCGACCAGCTGCACGACGACTACCAGCAGGCGCTCCAGCAGGTGATCGAGGCGCGGCTGCAGGGCGTCGAGGTGCCGCACGAGGAGGAGGCGGGGGCGGCGCCGGACAACGTCATCGACCTCATGGAGGCGCTGCGCAGCAGCCTGCGGCAGGCCAAGGACGCCCACCCGGGCCGCACCCGCGCCGAGGAGCCGGAGGACGCCGCGGCGGCGGAGGCGTCGGCGGAGACGGCGCCCGCCCCGCGCAAGCGCGCCGGGGCGAAGAAGACCACGTCGGCGAAGAAGGCCACGTCGGCGAAGAAGGCCACGACGGCCGAGAAGACCACCGAGGCCGCCGCGAAGAAGACCACGACCCGGAAGTCCGCCACTCCCCGGAAGGCCTCGTGACCTCGGAAGGCCCCGTGACCTCCCCTGACGCCCCCGGAGGCGATGCCCGATGGATCTCATCACCTACAAGGCCCTGGACACCGGCCCCGACGCGCCGGAGCACCCGAGCCGGGCGCACCGGGCCCTGCACTGGCTGTGCAGTCTCAGTCCGACGGCCGTCGTCTTCATGGTCGGCCTCTCGCTCGGCCTCGGCGCCGTCGCCTCCCAGGTGGTCTGGCTGCCGATGCTGGTGATCTTCAGCATCGTCTGGGGCGCCACCCTGCTCGCCCTGGCCGGCATGTTCGTGCGCTGGCGGACGTCCCTCCCGACCCGACACCGGGTGGCCGTCTGACCCCACCCGCAGCCGGTGTCCCCGGTCCGTGCCGAACGGCCGGGGACACCGTCGCGTGGTCAGCCCTTGAACAGGTTGTGGCCGACGTCCGAGGGGACGATCTCCTTCACCGGGGTGCTGTCCTCGCCGGGGACCGCCTCGCCCGGGACCGGCTCGTCGCTCTCGCGGTGCAGCAGCACCACCCCGTCCTCGGCCCAGACCTGCCGGTAGCCGTGGGCGAGCAGCAGCTCGATCCGGTCGGCCTGCTCGTCCGAGGTCTGGAACGGGAAGGTCCGGGTGTCGGAGCGGATCAGGACGTAGTCGCGTCCGCGCGGTGTGGCGTCCACCAGGACGACGTCGGTGCGGCCGACCAGCCGGGGCACCACCTGGTTGTCGGCCTCCACCAGCGCGCCGTCCGGGATCTGTTCGGCGCCCCGGACCAGGGCGGCGTTGCTCGCCGACGGCCGCCAGGAACTCGGCGTGAGCAGGCTGAGCCCGCCCAGCAGCAGGCTGCACACCAGCGAGCCCGCCACCACCACACCGCCCAGGCCGTAGGCGGCGCGGCGGTGCGTCCCGCCCCGGGCGTACAGGCGGCCGAGCACCTCCAGAGAGGCGGTGAGCAGCACCGGCCAGAGCAGGGCGTCGTAGTGGTGGGCGATCGACCAGTGGTTGGGGTTGTCGGAGAGCACGCGCTCGGCGAGCAGCGGCAGCAGGCAGAGCGTGGTCGCGGAGCGCAGCGGCAGCAGCAGCAGGGTGCCGAACAGCCAGAGCAGCAGCAACGGCTTGATGGTGGCGTTGGTGGCGACCTCGAAGAGCAGCAGCGGGTCGCGGAGCAGGTTGCCGAACGCGGTCCCGGCGTCCGGGCCGATCGGGCCGTACACCCAGTAGTAGTCCGGCTGTCCGCCCATCGCGGGGATCAGCCAGCCGATCGCCAGCGCGGAGGCCAGCGGGCCGCCGACCAGCAGACCGGCGCCGTAGGCGAGGCCGCGTCGGTCCCCGGCCCGCTCGCCCTGCCGGTCGCCGCGCGGGCGGCTGCGCCAGAGCAGGACGAGGCCGTGGACGCCGACCAGCAGGCCGAGGTCCTCCTTGGTGAGGCAGAGCAGGGCGGCGGCGAGGGCGGCGGTGCCGTGGCGGCGGGCCAGGCCGCGTTCGAGCATCAACAGGGTCAGCGGGACGGCGAAGGCGACCTCGTGGAAGCCTCCGCGCCCGGCGGCCAGCAGCGGCCAGCCGAGGCCGTAGGCCAGGCCGGCCAGGTCGGCGACCAGGCGGACGGCGCGGGTGTGTGCGGCCCCGCCCTCCCCGGCCCCGCCCGCTCCGGCGCCGCCCTCCGTGCTCTCCCCGGTCGCCCCGGTGCCGCCGGCCGGGCGGGGGAAGCAGTGCACCGCGATCCGGCGGATCAGCGGTACGCCGGCGGCGAGCAGTAACGCCTGGCCGAGGATCAGCGTGCGCGGGTCCTCCCAGAGCCAGTACAGCGGGGCGAGCGCGGCCAGGATCGGCGAGAAGTGGTCGCCCAGCAGCGAGAAGCCCGGCGGGAACTCGTGGTGGTAGCTCTTGACCGGGGAGATCGGCAGGCCGAAGTCCGCGTATCCGGCCACGCCCTGGTGGAAGATCCCGAGGTCGAAGCCGCCGAGCAGGACCGCCGACCACTGCTGGAGTCCGCAGGCCGCGGTCACGGCGAAGCAGAGCAGGGTCAGCACGGCGGTCCGGCGCCCGGTGAGCGGGCCGGTGCTGCCGGGCGTGGACGGACGGACGGCGCGCGGCAGCAGCGGCCGGTTCGCGCGGGTGGACGGGCTGAGCCCGGTTTCGACTGGCACGGGATCCCTGAACTGGTCGGAGACGGGGGCTGGTTCGGAGGCGGGCGGCGGGTCAGCCGGCCTCGGGCGTACCGGGCGCGGGCGTACCGGCTCCGGACGTACCGGCGTCGGGTGTACCGGGCGCGGGCGCCTCGGCCGCCACCGCGGTGGCGTCGGGCGTGCGCCGCAGCAGGGTGATGCCGTGGTCGCTGCGGACCACCCGGTAGCCGCTGCGCTTGACGGTGGCGATCTCCTCGCGCTCCTTGTCGGGCGACAGTGGCCAGCCCATCGGCTGGTCCTCGTCGACCACGATCCACTCGGCGCTCGACCACTTCTGCGGCCAGCCGAACACGATGACCTCGCAGCGGTTGGTCAGCTGCGGCACCAGCCGGTTGGAGGCGGCGACCCGGGCGTCGTCCGGGACGGTGGCCAGCACCGACCGGGCCGCCTCGACCCGGGCCGGCGTGCGCCACAGGTCGAGGGTGAACAGCTGGCTGAACGCGAACCCGGGCAGCAGCGCCAGGGTGATCACCGCGCTGACCGGCGGCGCGGCCCGGGCGAGCCACCTGGGGAGCACGCCGTCCCGTTCCCGCGCCTTCACCAGGACGTCCACGAAGGCCGCGAAGACGATCGGCATCAGCACCGCGCTGTAGTGGTAACTGGTTCCCCAGTAGGCCGGGTTGTTGGAGAGCAGCCGCCAGCCGAGGGTGGGCAGCGCGACGATCATCAGCGGCGAACGGGCGGCCAGCAGGAGGGTCGGCGCGAGCAGCAGCAGGACGGTGGTGACCTTCTCGCCCGGGGTGATCAGGTCGAGCGGCAGGGTGAGCAGGTTGCGGCCGCCCGAGCCGCCGCTCAGGTTGTCCCAGTACGCGAAGCTGCCCCCGGGGCTCATCGCCGGCAGCAGCACCAGGAGTTCGAGCAGCGAGGCGCCGATGCCGAACAGCACGGTGGCCGCGCCGACCCGGCGGTCGCCGCGCCACAGGATGTAGGCGCCGACGGCGGCCACGGTGATGCCGAGGTCCTCCTTGACCAGCACCAGCGGCGCGGACCAGAGGGCGGCGGCGAGCCAGCGCCGCTCGCCGAGCGCGCAGACCGCGAAGGCGATCAGCGGCACCGCGAAGGTGATCTCGTGGAAGTCGAACCCGAGCGCCGAGGCGAGCCCCCAGGAGAACCCGTAGCCGAGGCCGGCGGCCAGCGCGACGGCCGTCCCGGCGCCGCGCAGCGCCCAGCGGCAGATCGGTACGGCGGCGACGGCCACCAGGGCGGACTGCGCCAGCAGCAGGGTCTTGGCCGAGGGCCAGATCCAGTAGAACGGGGCGAGGGCGGCGAGGACGGGGGAGAAGTGATCACCCAGCAGATTGAAGCCGGGGCCCTTGAGTTCGACGATCGGGCCGCGGCCCTCGGCGTAGCCGCGCACGCCCTGTTCGAAGATTCCGAGGTCGTACCCGCTGGTGAGCAGCAGGTCGTGGCGGCGGACGGTGAAGAACGCGTAAACCAGGAACAGCGTCAGGGCGACCGCCCAGGGAATGACCCGCACCCGCCGATCGGCGGGGGATAACGCGACCGACGGTTCGTCACCCTCCGTCCTACGGTGGAGTGCTGATGTGAGTGTACTAATTGTCACTGAACATCCCCGTCGTTCCGGGTGCGAGTGGTCTTGCGGCCGATTCTGGTCGGCGGTCCGGGGCGGCGGGCTGGTTCGGCCGTGAGCGAACGCCGCCGGGCACAGGCCCCTGGCCGGGCACCGTAGCATGGTGATGCCCTCCCCGGCGATTGAGGCGTCGGGGAGGGCAGTTCCTGGTCGACGAAAGTGCAGTTCAGGGCTGATGAGCAGTCACATCATTGACATGAACCGACGATTCTTCGACCTGATGGACGATCAGCGCCACTGCTGGTACGAGCCGCCGTTGCCGCTCAGGGTGTAGACGTTCCCGTTGGCGTTGCTGTCCAGGAACAGGCCGGTGGCCAGGTTCTGGTAGGTGCTGCCGTAGGGGGCCGCCCGCTTCACCCACTTCTGGTAGCTGCCGCCGTTGCCGCCCAGGGTGTAGACGTTGCCGTTGGCGTTGCTGTCCAGGAACAGGCCGGTGGCCTTGTTCTGCAGGGTGAAGGTGTTGTTGCCCAGGTTGTTGGCGTACCAGCGCTGGTACGAGCCGCCGTTGGCGGGGAGCGTGTAGACGTTGCCGTTGGCGTTGCTGTCCAGCAGGCGGCTGGTGGCGACGTTCTGGAGGGTGATCTCGGTGGCGGCGGCCGCCGGGGTGGCGGCCAGGACGGTCGTGCCGCCGGCCAGGACGGCCGCCGAGGCGGCGAGGGCAGCGGCGCGCTTGAGGAGCTTCATCGCGTTTCCTTCCCGTGATGACCGACCCCTCCGGCCGGTCGTCCCAGAAGGTATCCGGAAATGCGCGGCCGTCGAGTTCTCGCCGTTCTTGATGCACCCGCGTTCGGCCATTCGGAATGAAGCAGCTCAGCATTTATGCATATGAGAAGTATTTTCTCGTCAGTTTGTCAACGAAGGGAGTTTTGTGGACGGCATGTCCACGGGATGTGAAGGGTGGCCTCCTCCGCTGGCCGTGCCGGTCGTCAGGGAATCGGACAAAACGGAGAAATATGCTGTCCGGAAACTTGGCCGGATTCGGTCGGGGCGCACGCGCCCCGACCGGGGGCGCGGACGGCGCGCGGACTACGCCACCCAGACCGTGGTGATGTTGCAGAACTCCCGGATGCCGTGTCCGGACAGTTCCCGGCCGAATCCGGAGCGCTTGACCCCGCCGAACGGCAGGGCCGGGTGCGAGGCCGTCATGCCGTTGAAGAACACCCCGCCCGCCTGGATGTCCCGCACGAACCGGTCCTGCTCGGCCGGGTCCTCCGTCCAGACGTTGGAGCTCAGGCCGAACGGGGTGTCGTTGGCCAGCGCGACCGCGTGGTCCAGATCGTCCGCCCGGTAGACCGTGGCGACCGGGCCGAAGGTCTCCTCGTGGTGGATCCGCATCCCCGGCGTGATGCCGGTCAGCACGGTCGGCTCGTAGAACCACCCGCCGTCCAGGCCCCGCGCGTCCAGGCCCTCCGGGCGGCGCCCGCCGCACTCCACCCCGGCCCCGTGCGCCCGCGCGTCGTCGACCAGCTCGGCCAGGTCGTCCCGCCCCTGCCGGCTGGCCAGCGGACCGACCTGGGTGGCCTCGTCCATCGGGTCGCCGACCCGCAGCGCCCGCATGGCCTCGGTGAACGCGGCGGTGAACCGGTCGTAGACCTCGGTGTGCACGATGAACCGCTTGGCGGCGATGCAGGACTGCCCGTTGTTCTGCGAGCGCGCCGTGACGGCGGTGGCGACGGCGGCGTCCAGGTCCGCGCTCGGCAGGACGACGAACGGGTCGCTGCCGCCCAGCTCCAGCACCGCCTTCTTCACCTCGTCGGCCGCCGTGGCCGCGACCGCCCGGCCGGCCGGCTCGCTGCCGGTGAGCGTCACCGCGGCCACCCGGGGGTCGCGGATCACGCCCTCCACCGCGCCCGAGCCGATCAGCAGGGTCTGGAAACAGCCCTCCGGGAAGCCGGCCCGCCGGAACAGCTCCTCCAGCGCGACCGCCGTGCGCGGCACGTTGGACGCGTGCTTGAGCAGGCCGACGTTGCCGGCCATCAGCGCGGGCGCGGCGAACCGCACGACCTGCCAGAAGGGGAAGTTCCAGGGCATCACCGCCAGGACCACGCCCAGCGGCCGGTACCGCACGTACGCCCGGGCCGCCCCGGAGTCGGCGACGTCGGCCGGCTCCGGGTGCTCGTCGGCGAGCAGCGCCTCGGCGTTCTCGGCGTACCAGCGCATCGCCCTGGCGCACTTGGCGGCCTCGGCGCGGGCCGCGGTGAGCGGCTTGCCCATCTCCTCGGTCATCGTCCGTGCGACGGTCTCCCGCTCCTGGTCGAGCAGGTCGGCGGCGCGGCGCAGCAGGCCGGCGCGCTGGGCGTAGGACGTGGTGCGGTACGTCCGGAAGGCCGCCTCGGCGCGGGCCAGCCGCTGTTCGAGGCCGGCCGCGTCCAGGGGTTCGAAGGTCTCCAGGGTCTCGCCGGTCGCGGGGTTCACGCTTGCGATGGGCATCGCGGCCCTCCCAGGGGTGCGCGGAGTGGGACGTGTCGGTCCTCCCACCCTCGCCCACCGCCCGCGCCGGGGCACCCCGACACCGCCCGGCGTGTCCCGCCGGGCGGTGGTCCGCGGTTCCTAGTGCGGCAGCGCCTCCGCCCGGACCGCCGCCGTGCGGGCACGGGCGCCGGCCCTGGTCCGGCCGGCGGTGACCAGGCGGTTGGGGAAGCGGTGCAGGTACTCGGCCTCCAGCTGCCCGGTGCGCAGGGTGTGCCGCTTGAGCGCCTCCTCGGAGCCGTACAGGAAGGTCTCGTGCCTGGTCCGGTGCAGCTGCTCCAGCTCGTGCACCAGGGTGTCGTTGTCCAGGGCGTGCGGGGAGATGCCCTCGGGCCTGGTGTGCGGGGCGTCGGGGTGCGGCATGTCCACTCCCTCCTCGGCGGGAACCGGAAACCCCCCGAGTACCCGGTGCCCCGCGAGACCCTCCGGTACGCGTCGAACGGTCTCCGGAATGGACAAGAACTCTTGCACAAGGCCTGTTGCGCAAGGGTTCTTGTGGATACCCTCGCCGTATGACCCAGCCCCACGAACCCGGCGAACCCACCGAATCCGAAGGCGCGGACGGCGTCCGGCAGATCGCCGACTCCCGCGTCCTGGCCGCCCTCACCCACCCCGTCCGCCGCCGCCTCCTGGACCTGCTCGCGGTGGACGGCCCCGCCACCGTCGGCCTGCTCGCCGAACGCACCGGCCAGGCCGTCGGCAGCATCAGCCACCACCTCAAGGTGCTGGTCGGCGCCGACCTCGTCGAGGAGGCCCCCGAGCTGGCCCGCGACCGCCGCGAACGCTGGTGGCGCCCGACCGCCGGCACCCCGCGCTGGCGGCGCGCCGACTTCGCCGGCGATCCGGTCGGCGAGGCCGTCGCCGACGCGGCCGGTTCGCTCCAGCTGGAGCGCCAGGCCGCCCTGGTGCGCGGCTGGTCCGCCGCCCGGCACGACTACCCCGAGCCCTGGCGGGAGGGCTGCGCGGTGGCCACCGAGACCTGGCTGCGGCTCACTCCGGAGGAGGCCCGCGAGCTGGCCGGCGAGCTGATCGCGGTGCTGGCCCGGTGGGCCGACCGGCCGGTCCCCGGGGACGGCCGCGCACGGGAGTCGGTCTTCGCCTTCGCCCACAGCGTCCCGGCCCGGCCATGACGGACACCGAGCTGCGGGACGCCCCCCGGTTACCCGCCGGTCTGTTCGCGGACCGCGACTTCCGGCTGCTCTGGGCGGGCGAGACGGTCAGCCGCCTCGGCTCCGCCGTCACCGCCGTCGCGCTGCCGCTGGTCGCGGTGGTCACATTGGACGCCGGACCGCTCGCGGTCGGCCTGCTGAGCGCCGCGGTCTGGCTGCCCTGGCCGCTGATCGGTCTGCCGGCCGGGGTCTGGATCGACCGGTGGCGCCGGCGCACCGTGCTGGTCCGGGCCAACCTTCTCTCGGCGGTGCTGTACGCCTCGGTGCCGGCCGCCGCCCTGCTCGGCGTGCTGACCCTCGCCCAGCTGATGGTGGTCGCGCTGTTCGCGGGCACCGCGGCGGTCTTCCTGGGCGCCGGCCACCAGGCCTACCTGCCGGATCTGCTGCGCCCCGAGCGGCTCACCGAGGGCAACGCCAAGCTCCAGGGCGGTGCCTCGGCCGCCCAGGTCGCCGGGCCGGGCGTGGCCGGGCTCACCGTGCAGGCCTTCGGCGCCGCCGCCGGACTGCTGGTCGACGCGGCGAGCTTCCTGGCCGCCGCCGCGGCGCTGCTGCTGATCCGTGGCCGGGGGGCCCGGGCGCCGGTGGCCGACCCGGCCCCGCTCGGCCGCCGGGTCCGCGAGGGGCTGGCCTTCGTCCGCCGTGACCCGTACCTGGGCGCGCTGCTGCGCTACGGGGCCGTCGCCAACCTCGCGCTGGCCGGCTACCAGGCGGTGTCGGTGCTCTTCCTGGTCGAGGAGCTGGGGGTGGCCCCCGCGGCGGTCGGCTGGCTGGGCGCCGCGGGGGCGCTCGGCGGGGTGGCCGGCGCCGCGCTCGTCCGCCCGGTCACCCGGCGGTTCGGGACGGCGCGCGGCGTGCTGCTCGCCCTGCTCACCGTCACCCCGTTCGGCCTGCTGCTGCCGAGCGCCCGGCCGGGCGCCGGGGTGCTGCTGTACGCGGCGGGGCTGGCGGTGATGGTGGCCGGCGTGGTGCTCGCCAACGTCGTGATCGGCAGCTTCCGCCAGCGCTACGCGCCGCCCGAGCTGCTCGGCCGGGTGGTGGCCACCTCGATGGCGGCCAACCAGGCGACCATCCCGCTCGGTGCGGTGACCGGCGGCGTCCTGGGGGAGGTGCTCGGGCTGCGTCCGGCGATGTGGATCACGATCGCGCTGCTGACGGCCTCGGCCGGGCTGCTGATCGCCTCGCCGCTGCGGCGGGTGGGTGACCTGCCCGATGCGTGGTCGGGGGAGGCAAAAAAGTAGGATGACCACTTCGTATTCGTACCGCTCTCCCGGACAGGCACCGATGCCCCTCCCCAAGGCCGAACTGCACCTGCACATCGAAGGCACCCTGGAGCCCGAGCTCGCCTTCGCGCTCGCCGCCCGCAACGGCGTCACCCTGCCGTACGCGGACACCGAGGAGCTGCGGCGCGCCTACGCCTTCACCGACCTGCAGTCCTTCCTCGACCTGTACTACGCGCTGATGGCCGTGCTGCGGACCGAGGAGGACTTCGCCGAGCTGGCCGAGGCCTACCTGGCCCGGGCGGCCGAGCAGGGGGTGCGGCACGCCGAGATCTTCTTCGACCCGCAGGCGCACACCGCGCGCGGCGTGCCGCTGTCCGTCGTCGTGGACGGCCTCGGCCGGGCGCTGGACCGCAGCGAGGAACGGCACGGCATCAGCACCAGGCTGATCATGTGCTTCCTGCGCGACGAGTCCGCCGAGTCCGCGCTGGAGACCTTCGAGGCCGCCCGCCCCTGGTTCGGCGGCCGGATCACCGGCATCGGGCTGGACTCCGCCGAGGTCGGCCACCCGCCGGCCAAGTTCCGCGAGGTCTACCGGCTCGCCGCCGAGGCCGGCCTGCACCGGGTCGCCCACGCCGGCGAGGAGGGCCCGGCCGCGTACATCACCGAGGCGCTGGACGTGCTCGGCGTGGAGCGGATCGACCACGGCCTGCGCTGCCTGGAGGACCCGGCGCTGGTCGAGCGGCTGGTCCGCGAACGGATCCCGCTCACCCTCTGCCCGCTCTCCAACGTCCGGCTGCGCTGCATCGACACCCTCGCCGACCACCCGCTGCCCGCCATCCTCGACGCCGGCCTGCTGGCCACCGTCAACTCCGACGACCCGGCCTACTTCGGCGGCTACGCGGGGGACAACTACGACGCCCTCGCCGACGCGCTCGGCCTGGCGGACGAGACGCTGCGGCTGCTGGCCGCCAACTCCTTCCACGCCTCGTTCCTCGACGAGGAGCGCCGCGCCGCGCTGCTGGCCGAGGTCGCCGCCTACGAGTTCGCGCCGCGGGCCGCCGCCCGGGCGTAGCGCAGCAGGACCACCCCGTTGCCGAAGACGCGGGTGGTCAGCAGCTCCAGGTCCTCGGGCGCGCCGTCGGCGGGGAACAGCCGGCGGCCGCGCCCGAGCAGCACGGGGTGGATCAGCAGGTGGTACTCGTCGACCAGGTCGAGGGCGCGGAAGGTCGCGGCCAGGCCGGCGCCGCCGAGGGCGAGGTCCCCGGTGGCGGCCGCCTTGAGCGCGGCGACCGCCTCCGGGGTGACCTCGGGGAGCACGGTGGTGTTCCAGTCGGCCTGCCGCAGGGTGCGGGAGAAGACCGTCTTCGGCATCGCCCGCCAGATCCGGGCGAACTCGGCGATCCAGGGTTCGACGGCCGGGCCGCGGTCGGCGTCGGGCCAGAAGTCGGCCAGCAGCTGGTGGGTGATCCGGCCGGAGACGAAGCCGCCCATCCGGCCCAGCTCGGCGTTGAGGTAGCGGTGCACCTCCTCGTCGACCCGGTTCCAGGAGATGTCCCGGTCCGGCCCCTCGAAGCAGCCGTCCAGCGAGACGGACATGAAAAGGACGATCTTCGACATCGGCGCCTCGCCCGGGATCGGGGTGCGCCCGCCCCGGGCCGAGGAGGCTCCGGGGGCGGGCGGCGGTGCGGGTCAGGGGTCTCAGATCAGTGTGGACCAGTAGTACCAGAACCGCTTGAGGACCAGCAGCACGATCACCGCGTACCAGAGCGCCGGCACCACCCAGTGGTAGCGCGCCGCCTCCCGCACCGCCGGGCGCAGGCCGCGCGGCACCGGGATGATCCCCGAGCGCAGGTTGTGCAGCGTGGTGTACCAGAACAGCGGGATCATCGCCGCCCACACCACCATGCAGTACGGGCAGAGCGCCCCGATCCGGTACAGCGCCTGGTACATCAGCCAGGTCACGAAGCCGATCCCGAACACCGTCCCGGCCTGCAGGCCCAGCCAGAACCAGCGCCGGTAGGTCGCACCCGCCAGCAGCCCGGCGCCGACCGCGAGCACCACCGCGAACCCGACGAGGCCGAGCAGCGAGTTCGGGAAGCCGAAGGCCTCGGCCTGGTCGCTGCGCATGACCGAGCCGCAGCTGATGATCGGATTGATATTGCAGTTCGGGACGTACGACGGGTCCTTCAGCAGCCGGATCTTGTCCAGCGTGAGGACGGCCGAGGCGAACAGCCCCAGCGCGCCGCCGATCACCAGCAGCAGGGCGTACGGGCGGCTCGCGCCGTAGGTGCGGCGGGTGACGGGGGCGGTCATCCGGTCACCTGCTTGACCATCGCGGTGAACTTCTCGGGCGAGGCGGGAGCGCCGCCCGCGAAGACGTCCAGCTTCTGGCCGTCCAGGCGGACGGTCGGGGTGCCGGTGACGCCGCTCTTGTCGAAGTCCTTGTTCACCTGCACCGCCCACGGCACGTAGGTGCCCTCCTGGACCGCCTTGACGAAGCCGTCGGTCTTCAGGCCCGGCACCTTGCCGGCCAGGTCGAGCAGGTGGTTGACGTCGGAGAAGGCGTCGTCGCGCTCGTCCGGCTGGTTGGCGTAGAGCACGTCGTGGAACTGCTTGAACTTGTCCACGCCCTCGTTCAGCGCCGCGCCGGCGGCGGCCAGCGCGGTGCGCGAGCCCTTGCCGCCGAGGCCCTGGTCGAGGAAGGTCGCCAGGTGGTACTCGATCTTGTACGTGCCGGCGTCGGCGAGCTGCTGGACGGCCGCCCCGGTCGTGGTCTCCAACTGCTCGCAGTACGGGCAGCGGAAGTCCTCGTAGATCTCCAGGGTGTGCGGGGCGTCGGCCTTGCCGTAGGTGATCACGGTGCCGTCCGCGCCGCCGGCGTTGGCCGGCACGACCAGCGGACCGGAGGCCGCGGTGTCGCCGGAGCCGGAGGAGCCGCCGACGGCGAAGGCCACGCCGGCCACCAGGGCGAGCACGGCGGCGGAGGCGGCGCCGACCACCACGCGGCGGCGGATCCGGGCGGACCGGTCGGCGCGCTCGCGCTGCTCGCGCATGCGCTCGGTGGCGGCCCGGCGGGCCGCCTTGCGGTCGGCGGCCGCGGCCTTGGTGGTCTTGGGGGTCTGCGGGGACTTCTTGGGGGAGGTGCTCATGGGAAAGGTCGTCCTGGTGCTCGTGGAACGGCGTGCGGGCGCTGGGCGGCACGGCCGGCCGAGGACCTCGCGGCTGATCGCCGCGGCTCTCCTCAGCGGGCCGGCGCGACCACCGGCGGGCCGCGCCGGACGGCGGGGCGCAGGACGACGGATTCGGCGGGCACCCGGACGCGGCTGGCGCGCGGGAACGGCACCCGGGCCACCGGGCGGGCCGGCAGCGGGGCGGCGAGCAGCAGCAGCCGGCGGCCGGCCGAGGCGGCGAAGCGCTGCGCGAAGTCGCCGAGGATCCGCACCGAGCGGGCCAGCGCGCACAGCGCGGCGTCGGCACCGCGCAGCCAGGCGGCGGCGGCCAGCGCGAGCGCGGTGTGCAGGAGCAGCAGTACCACCAGCCCGAGCGGCCGGGAGAGGCCGTGGCCGAGCAGCAGTCCGCCGAGCGAGCCGCCGCCGCAGAGCAGCGGTTCGAGGCCGCGCCCGGTGCCGGGCGGCAGCGAGGGACAGGTCGCCTGGGCGAGGCCGAACAGGGCGCTCAGGCCGAGTTCCAGCGGCAGGAACACCGCCACGACCGAGCCGTAGCCGCGCTCGCGGCCCGCCAGGGCGAAGGCCACCGCGAAGACGGCGGCGCCGGCCAGGCCGATTGTGCCGAGCGCCAGCGGACGGCCGGTGACCAGCACCTGGCCGAGCCCCGCGAGCAGCACGAGCAGCGCGGCGAAGATTGCCGCGCGCAGCGTCCTGGGGAGCGGGGCCGTGCTCATGGGACCCGAGTGTGCCACAGGTGGAAGGCCGGACGGCGGGTCCGGCGGAACTGCTGTGAAGATCCTCACCACCGCTTCTGAGCTGCGCTTATATGCCGTTTACGTCCACGATCCGGGGCGGCTCGACGACCGGCGGGGGCGGCTCGGCGGCGGCCTCCACCCGGGCCTCGACCAGCTCCCGGAACAGCGTCAGGTCGGTGCGGACGGCGCGTTCGACGGCCCCGGCGAGCGCGAAGCCGCGCGGGCCGCCGAGCACCTCGTGCAGTTCCTCCGGGTCGTACTCGACGCGGATCTGCACCCGGGTGTGCGCCCGGTCCAGCGGACGCAGCGCGAAGGCGCCGTGCAGGGGCAGGCCGTCCAGGGTGCGCCAGGTCATCACCCGGCCGCGCCCCCGGTCGGTGATCTCGGTCTCGACGCCCCGTTCGGCGCCGGCGACCTCCACTTCCAGACGGGCGAGGTTGCGGCCGTGCGGCTGGGCGCTGCGGACGCCGTCGACGAAGCGCGGGTACTCGTGGACCCGGTGCAGCTGCTGCCAGGCGGCCAGCACCGGGGCGTCGATGTCGATCTGTTCCTCAAGCGTGCTCATGGCGGGACCGACCTCCTCGGCTGGCGCGCGGTCGCCTCCTCCAGCCTGCGCCGGGGCGCGGCGGACGGCAAAGGCGGCCGACAACGCGACGGCGGACGGGCGGACGGGCTGACAGGCTGACGGGCGGGCGGCGGGTGGCTGCGCGAGACTGGGCGCATGCCGGAACTGCCCGAGGTCGAGGCCCTGACCGCCTACCTGGCGCAGCGGCTGACCGGGCGGGTGATCGCCGAGGTCCAGCCGGTGGCGATCAGCGCCCTGAAGACCTACGACCCGCCGGTGACCGCGCTGGCGGGCCGGACCGTCGGCCCGGTCGTGCGGCACGGCAAGTTCCTCGACATCGAGGCCGGCGGGCTGCACCTGGTGGTCCACCTGGCCCGGGCGGGCTGGCTGCGCTGGAAGGAGGGCCTGCCCGCGCTGCCGCCGAGGCCGGGCGGGCGCAACCCGCTGGCGCTGCGGGTGCGGCTGGAGGGCCCGGACGCGGACGGCTTCGACCTCACCGAGGCGGGCAGCAAGAAGGGCCTCGCGGTGTACGTGGTGCGGGACGCGGCGGAGGTCCCGGGTGTGGCCCGGCTCGGCCCGGACCCGCTGGACCCGGGCTTCGACCTGGAGCGCTTCCGGGCGCTGCTGAGCGGCGAGCGGCGCCGGATCAAGGGCGTGCTGCGCGACCAGACCGTGCTCGCCGGGGTCGGCAACGCCTACTCGGACGAGGTGCTGCACGCGGCGCGGATGTCCCCGTACAAACTGGCGGCCGATCTGTCGCCGGAGGAGACGGCGCGGCTGTTCGAGGCGCTCGGCACGACGCTGCGCGAGGCGGTGGAGCGCTCGCGCGGGCTGGCGGCGGGGGAGCTGAAGGCGGAGAAGAAGCTCGGCCTGCGGGTGCACGGCCGGACCGGGCAGCCGTGTCCGGTCTGCGGGGACACCGTGCGCGAGGTGTCCTTCGCGGACTCCTCGCTGCAGTACTGCCCGACCTGCCAGACCGGTGGCCGGCCGCTGGCGGACCGGCGGCTGTCCCGGCTGCTGAAGTGAGCTCCGACGACGGGCGCGGACTGCGGGCCGGCCCCGCCCGGTGGGGGTGGGCGGGGCCGGTGGCGGCCGGGCTCCGGGCGGTGGCTCAGGGCTTGCGGGCGACGCCGCCCCAGTAGTACGCCGCGTACGGGTCCTCGGGCTGCTCGCCGTCCGGGTGCCAGGCCATCACCGGGGCGACGCCGGGCTCGATCAGCTCCCAGCCGTCGAAGAACCGGGTGACCTCCTCCTTGCTGCGCGGCACCAGGGTCATTCCGGCGGCGCGGGCGGAGCTGGTCACCTGGGCGACGGCGGCCTCGTTGAAGTCCTGGGTGGGGTGGGTCAGCGCGAGGTAGCTGCCGGAGGGCAGCGCGTCGCGCAGCGCGGCGACCTTGCCCCACGGGTCGTCCTCGTCGGCGATCAGCATCAGCACGGCGATCATCAGCAGGCCGACCGGCTGGGAGAGGTCCAGCGTCGAGTTGAGGGCCGGGTCGCCCAGCAGCTCGGCGGGCTTGCCCAGGTCGGCGTGGATGTAGGTGGTGCGGCTGGCCGGGGTGGAGACCATCAGCGCGCGGGCGTGGGCCAGCACGATCGGGTCGTTGTCCACGTAGACGACCCGGGTGCCGGCGCTGACCGACTCGGCGATCTCATGGGTGTTCGGCGAGGTGGGGATGCCGGTGCCGAGGTCGAGGAACTGACGGATGCCGTACTGCTCGGCGAGGTGGCGCACGGCGCGCTTCTGGAAGCCGCGGTTCTCCTTGGCCTGCGCCTTCATGGTCGGCACCGCCTGCTCGATGGCCTGACCCATCGCGCGGTCCGGCGGGAAGTTGGTCTTCCCGCCCAGCCAGTAGTCGTAGACGCGGGCGGAGTGCGGGGTGCTGGTGTCGACCCCGTACTTCTCCCACTGGCTCAGCTCGGGGTCGTCGTTGTCGGAGCGGTCGGCGAAATCCTGACTTTTCGTCATGGCCACGTCCTCTTAAGGCAGATCATCAGACTGGGAGAGGTCAGACTAGCGGGCCCGGCCGGAATCCGGTCAGGGGGTGCGCGAACCGGTCGGGACATGGGCCGTTGGGGTGGTGATCGAGCCCGTCGGGGTAGCCGCCGGGAGGCGGACCGGTGAACGGGGGAGACATTCGCCATGCTGTCTGATCGTCAGATTACTTCGCGAAGATTGCTGCTGGTCGCGGCCGGGATGTCGCTGCTCGGGCTGGCCGGGTGCGGCCGGGGCGCGGCGGTCGTGGAGGCCGCCCGGGCGCTCGACGCGGCGGGCCCCGACGCCCTCCCGGACCTTCCCTCCGACCCCCCGGGCCCGTCCTGGGCCCCGAGCCCCTCCGCGGCCTTCACCCCGACCGCGACCCGAACTCCGACACCGATCGCCACCGCGACCCCGACCCCGACGGCGGTCCGGTCCGCGGTCGGGGCCCCGTCCGCGGATCCGACGGTGGCCCGGACGCCGTCCGCCGCGGCGAGTCCGTCCGCGGCGCCCTCCGCGCCCTCCACGCCCTCCGCGCCGGCCCCCGCCTCGGCGGCGCCGTCGCCCGCGCGGGCGCCGTCCTCCTCCGACGGCAAGCCGGTCTACGAGCTGGACCCCGGGCACAAGGTGGTCGCGCTCACCATCGACGACGGCCCCGACCCCCGGCACACCCCGACCGTCCTGGCACTGCTGGAGCAGTACGGCATCCGGGCCACCTTCTTCCTGATCGGCGAGAACGCCGTGGAACACCCCGATCTGGTCCGTGAGATCGCCGCCCGCGGCCACCACATCGCCAACCACACCTGGACCCATCCCGACCTGCGCAGCCTCTCCGAGGGCAAGGTGCGCGACGAACTGGAGCGCACCTCCGACCTGCTGCACCGGACCACCGGAAAGGTGCCGACCTGGTTCCGGGCGCCGGGCGGCGACTGGTCCTCCACCGCCCTGCGGGTGAGCGCGGAGATGGGCATGCGGCCGATGGCCTGGTCGGTCGATCCCCGGGACTGGGCCCGGCCCGGGACGGGCGTGATCACCGACCGGGTCCTCAAGGACGTCCGCCCCGGGTCGATCGTGCTCAACCACGACGGCGGCGGCGACCGCTCGCAGACGGTGGCGGCGCTGAAGGCCTATCTGCCGGTGCTGATCGACTCCGGCTACTACTTCACCGCCCCGCCCGGATGAGCGCCGGGAGTGGAACGAGTGGAACATCGGGGTGGAACAAGGAAACGGAAAGGTCGCGGGAATAGCACTTAAACCACCCGAAAGGGTGGATTAGCAGAATCGTTTCCCTGGTTTTTGGGCCTCTAGGGTGATCTCGCACCAATTCACCAGGTACCACCGAGTACCGCCTGAAAGGCCACCCGCCATGCGTCTGCGCAACGCCGTGCTCGCCGCCATCAGTGCGATCGCGCTCGTCCTCGCCGTCCCGCTCTCCGCCAACGCCGCCGCCGGGGAATTCCGCTACAAGTACGGCCCCGACTTCACCGGCGCGCTGATCGAGCCGAAGAGCCACGCGTGCGTCGACCTGCCGGAGGCCACCGACGAGGAGCCGGCGTTCGCACCCTCGAACCGGACCGGCTCGACCGCCACCGTCTTCCGCGACTTCGGCTGCGCGGGCGACACCTACTTCGTGCTCCGGCCGGGCGGTCGGGCCGGTGACCGGCTGCTGGTCCGCTCGGTGGTCTTCGCCTGATCCGCCGCGCCGGCGGCGCCCCCGCGCCGCTGTCGCGCGACAACGAAGCTAATTCGTACGAAGCACGGGACAAGACGGCTATTGGTTGAGACCATTCCGGTGAACCCGCCGTGAACAGCGGTCGGTGGACTGCCTGAAGACACCGGGAGCGGCCGTGCCGATTCGAACAGCCGGGCTCTCCGCCCGGGCCCGCAGAGCGCTGCTCCTCGTCGCCGTCCTGCTGCTCGCCGCGGTCGGCTTCGGGGTGCAGCGGGCGACCGGTGGCGACGACCCCGCCCCGGGCGGGGCCGCCGCGGTACCCGCCGGCCCGCGCACCGCCGACCGGATCATCCCGGTCCCGCTCTCCGTCGCCGCCGGCTCCGGCCCCGGCTACCGGCTCACCGAGCGCACCGTCGTGCGGACCGTCCCCGGGGCGGAGGCCGTCGAACGGCAGGCCGGGGAGGTGCGGCGGATCGCCGAACAGCTCGCCGAGGCGCTGCGCCGCCCGACCGGGCTGCCGCTCCCGGTGGTGGCCGACGCCGGTCCGGCCGCGGCGGATCGGACCGCGGCGAACGAGGCCGACGGCATCCGTCTGCTGCTCGACCCCGCGCTCCCCGAGGCCACCGGCACCGAGGGCTACCGGCTGACCGCCGACGCCACCGGCGTACGGATCGCCGCCCGCACCGCCGAGGGGCTCTTCCGGGGCACCCAGACCCTCCGGCAGCTGCTGCCCCCGCGGATCGAGAGCCCGCGCCCGGTCACCGGCGGCCCGGAGTGGACGGTCGCGCCGGTCACCGTCGAGGACCGCCCGCGCTACGGCTACCGGGGCGCGATGCTCGACGTCGCCCGCCACTTCTTCACCCCGGCCGAGGTCAAGGGGTTCATCGACCGTCTCGCCCTCTACAAGATCAACCGGCTGCACCTGCACCTGAGCGACGACCAGGGCTGGCGCATCGAGATCCCGTCCCGGCCCGCGCTGACCTCGGTCGGCGCGGTCAGCGAGGTCGACGGCACCCCCGGCGGCTTCTACACCGCCGCCGACTACCAGGAGATCGTCCGCTACGCGCAGGAGCGCTACCTCACCGTCGTCCCCGAGATCGACCTGCCCGGCCACAGCAACGCGATCCTCGCCTCCTACCCCGAGCTGGACTGCACCCGGAGCGCCCGCCCCTGGCCGTACACCGGGATCGAGGTCGGCTTCTCCACGCTCTGTCCGACCGGTGACGAGGTCTTCGCCTTCACCCAGGAGGTGATCACCGAGGTGGCCCGGCTCACCCCGGGGCCCTACCTGCACCTCGGCGGCGACGAGGTGAAGAAGATCTCCCCGGCCGAGTACGCGGAGTTCGTGCGGCGGGTCGGCGCCCAGGTGCTCGCCGCCGGGAAGACCCCGGTCGGCTGGAACCAGACCGCGCCGGGCGGGGTCGGAGTGCTGCAGTTCTGGGACGGCCGGGGCGGGCGCGACGCCGAGCTGAAGGAGGCCGCCGAGCGCGGCGCCAAGGTGATCATGTCGCCCTCCGGCCGCACCTACCTGGACATGAAGTACGAGGCCGGCTACCCGCTGGGCCTGGTCTGGGCCGGCACCATCGACGTCCGGTCCGCCTACTCCTGGGACCCGGACACCCTGGTGCCGCTGCCCGCCGGCTCCGTGCTCGGGGTCGAGGCGCCGCTGTGGACGGAGACCCTGGACACCCCGGAGAAGCTCGACCTCATGCTGCTGCCCCGGCTGCCCGCGCTCGCCGAACTGGGCTGGTCGTCGAAGGAGAGCCACTCCTGGGAGCGGTTCAGCACCCGCCTCGCCGAGGAGGGCGCCCGCTGGGAGGCCGCCGGGTACCGCTACGAGAAGCGGAGCGAGGTGCCCTGGCCCGCCGCCCGGTAGCCGGGGTGGGGGATCGCCCGGCGGCGGCGTAGCGTGACGAGGGGAGGGTTCGCGCAGGTCCCGAGACGGCGCAGGAGGAACGATGTCCGAACGGGAACCGGACCAGGCGAGGCAGGAAGAGTTCGCGGGTCGTGTGGTGCAGGTGCTCAATGACGCCTGCCTGGGGTTCATGGCCAGTGTCGGCCACCGGACCGGCCTCTTCGACACCATGGCGGGCCTGGCGCCCTCGACCGGTGAGGAGGTCGCCCGCGCCGCCGGGCTGGACGAACGGTACGTCCGCGAGTGGCTGGGCGCCATGGTGGTCGGAGGGTTCGTCGAGTACGACCCGGCGCGGCGCGGCTACTGGCTGCCGCCGGAGCACGCGGCGTCACTGACCCGGGCCGCCGGGCCGGACAACCTGGCCGGGATGATGCAGTTCCTGGCCCTGATGGGAGACGTCGAGGAACGGATCGTCGAGGCGTTCCGCACGGGTGGCGGGCTGCCGTACTCCGCCTACCCGCGGTTCCAGGCGCTGCAGGGCGAGGAGACCGCGGCGATCTACGACCTGGCGCTGGTCGATGTCATCGTGCCGCTGGTGCCGGGGCTCACCGAGCGGCTGCGGGAGGGCGTGGACGCGGTCGACATCGGTACCGGGCAGGGCCACGCCGTCAATGTGCTGGCCGAGGCCTTCCCGGCCAGCCGGTTCACCGGCGTGGACATCTCCGAGCAGGGCATCGGCGCGGCCAAGGCGGAGGCCGCCGCGCGGGGCCTGGACAACGCCCGCTTCGAGCTCGCCGACTCGGCCGAGCTGACCGGCTCCTACGACCTGGCCACCGCCTTCGACGTGATCCACGACCTGGCCCGGCCTGACCGCGCGCTGCGGGCCGTCGCGGCCGTGCTGCGGCCCGGCGGCGTCTTCCTCATGGGCGACATCGCGGCCAGCAGCCGGCTGGAGGAGAACATCGGGCACCCGCTCGCCCCGGCGCTCTACACCTTCTCGACCTTCTACTGCATGTCGGTCTCGCTCGGCGAGGGCGGTGCCGGGCTCGGCACCGTCTGGGGTGAGCAGACCGCCCGCCGGATGCTGGCCGAGGCGGGCTTCGGCTCGGTGGAGGTCGAGCGGATCGAGGGTGATCCGCTCAACCAGTACTACGTCGCCCGGCTGCCCACCGCGGCGTAGGCCCTGTCTCCCGGGTCGTCGCCGGGGTCCGGGTGGCCGTCGCGGGGGGTGCGGACGTAGGTTCGAAGAGTCCCCGCGTGAAGGGAGGGCGGCGATGACCGGCGACGGCTACGCACACCCCGAGGCGCTGGTCGGCACGGAGTGGCTGGCCCACCACCTGGACGACGGCACGCTCCGGGTCGTCGAGGTGGACGAGGACACCGGGGCCTACGAGCGCGGGCACCTGCCCGGCGCGATCGGCTGGAGCTGGACCACCGACCTGCACAGCCCGGTCGGCCGCGACTACGTCGACCGCGCGGGCGTCGAGCACCTGCTGCGCGCCGCCGGGGTCGAGGACGACACCACCGTCGTGCTGTACGGCGGCAACGACAACTGGTTCGCCGCCTACGGCTACTGGCTGCTGCGGCTGCGCGGCTTCGGCCCGGTGCGGCTGCTGGACGGCGGGCGCAAGAAGTGGGAGCTGGAGGGGCGCGAGCTGACCGAGGAGGTCATGGACTACCAGCACAGCACCTACCGGCTGGCCGGGCCGGAGCGCCCCGAGGTGCGGGCGCTGCGGGACGAGGTGCTGGCGAAGGCGGAGGTCTTCGCCAAGCCGGGCTCGGACGCGGTGCTGGTGGACGTCCGCTCGCCCGCCGAGTACCGGGGCGAGGCGCTGGCCCCGCCGCACCTGCCGCAGGAGCAGGCGCAGGTGCCCGGGCACATCCCCGGCGCGGTGAACATCCCCTGGTCGCGGGCGGCGAACGAGGACGGCACCTTCCGGTCGGCGGAGGAGCTGCGGGCGCTGTACGGCGGGGAGGGCGTCGAGCCGGAGCGCGAGGTGATCGCCTACTGCCGGATCGGCGAGCGCTCGGCGCACACCTGGTTCGCGCTGACCGAGCTGCTCGGGTACCCGCACGTGAAGAACTACGACGGCTCGTGGACCGAGTACGGCTCGCTGGTGCGCGCGCCGGTCGCGCTGGGTTCGCAGGGGGCCCGACCATACGGTGAATGAGTGATCGTCAGCAGTTCATGACATGTCGTCACGGGTGGGAGGCGGCGTGATGTCGGCCTGTGTCTTCTTATGAACATCTCATAATCCAGGCGTACCGCGAGGGCTGTTGGGACAAGGATCGATCCGACCCGCTGTCCCGCATACCCCGTGGAGGACCACTGTGCGCAAGAGGCTGATCGTCTCTGCCGCCGCCGGCGCGCTCGCCCTGCTCCTGTCCGTTCCCGCCTCCGCCGCCCAGGCCGGACCGGGCGCCGCGGGCATCGGTGACCCCTACTACCCGTCTGCCGGCAACGGCGGCTACGACGTCTCGCACTACGACATCCGGCTGAAGTACCAGCCCGCCACCGACGAGCTGGAGGGCACCACCACCATCCTGGCCACCGCCACCCAGGACCTCACCCGCTTCAACCTGGACTTCGTGCTCCAGGTCAAGGAGGTGCTGGTCAACGGGCGCACCGCCGCGTTCACCACCTCCGGAGAGCAGGAGCTGGTGGTCACCCCCGCCCGGACGATCGCCAAGGGCAGCCCGATCACCGTCGTCGTCCGCTACGCCGACAAGCCCGGTGAGGTCAAGCGCGGCGGCTACTCCTCCTGGCGCCGCACCCCCGACGGCGGCGTGGCCGCCCAGGAGCCCGAGAGCGCCGCCTGGTGGTACCCGAGCAACGACCACCCCACCGACAAGGCGACCTTCGACGTCTCGGTGCTGGTGCCGAACGGCACCCAGGTGGTCAGCAACGGCACCCTGAGCACCAGCCAGCGGCCCGGCTGGATCCGCTACAACTACCGGCAGGCCAAGCCGCAGGCCACCTACCTGGCCACCCTGGCGATCGGCAAGTTCGACATCCGCCAGGACACCACCCCGGGCGGGCTGCCCGTCATCACCGCCTACAGCCCCGACCTCGGTGCCAACGCCGGCGCGGCGCAGGCCAGCGTCGAGCGCACCGGCGAGCTGACCGACTGGCTGAGCACGATCTTCGGGGCCTACCCGTTCGACACGGTCGGCGGCTACGTGCCCAACGTCCCCACCGGGTACGCGCTGGAGACCCAGGGGCAGATCTTCTACAGCCCCGCGCAGTTCGCCCGCGGCGCCAACACCTCCGTGGTCGTCCACGAGCTGGCCCACCAGTGGTACGGCGACAGCGTCTCCGTGCAGCGCTGGAGCGACATCTGGCTCAACGAGGGCTTCGCCCGGTACTCCCAGTGGCTCTGGTCGGACCACGAGAACGAGGGCACCGCGCAGGAGCTGGCCGACTTCTTCTACGACTACTACCCGGCCAACGACCCGTTCTGGTCGATCAAGCCGGGCGACCCGGGCGCGGACAACCAGTTCGCCGGTGCCGTCTACGACCGGGGCGCGATCACCCTCCAGGCGCTGCGCAACACCATCGGCGACGACAAGTTCTTCACGATCCTCAAGGGCTGGCCGACCGAGCACAAGTACGGCAACGCCACCATCCAGCAGTTCCAGGCGTACGCCGAGCGGATCTCCGGCAAGCCGCTCGGCGAGCTCTTCAACACCTGGCTGTTCACCCCGGGCAGGCCGGCGGCGGGCACCAACGGCATCGGGGCCGCCCCGGCCGCGGCGAGCCTGGCGCCGGGCGTCACGACCGGCAAGCACCCGGAGCCGAAGTCCTGGAAGAAGATCCAGGAGACCAACAACGTGCACGAGCACAAGCGTTGACGATCGGCCGGAAGTGAGTGGCCGGGGCCCGGCCGTCCGGACGTGAGCGGACGGACGGGCCCCGGAACCCGTTTCAGGCCTGCAGGGAACGCTCTTCGGCGAGCACCAACTCCTCGATTCCGTAGAGGAATCGCTCCATCGCGGAGCGGGGGAGCACCGCCGGGTCGGCGGTCATGGCGAGCTGCAGGGCGGTGGGGGTGCGCAGGGCGTCCAGGGCGTAGGTGAGCCCGGGGCGCGGGTCGAAGTCGACGGGCCAGGAGAGCGTGGTGCGCCCGCCCTCGTCCCCGGTCGGCGCGGCCGGAGCGGCCTGCGCGGCCAGGCTGCTCGGGAGCAGGTCGCGGGTGTCGTTGAAGACGCAGGAGCGGTCGGCGAGCGGCACCTGCTCGGCGGTCAGGCGCTCGATCTCCGCGTCGAGCAGGCGCCGGTCGTGGTAGGCGTGCCGGTAGGCGGCGATCGAGGCGGCGTGGGTGCGGCGCACCGCGGCGCCGAAGCCGCTGTCGGCGCCCGCGCCCGCGTCGACGTCGGCATCGGTGAGATGGAGCAGGGCGTCGCCGGCGACCACACTGACGGCGTCGGTCAGTCCGGACAGGAAGCGGTTGTTGACCACGACCTGGAGCACCGCGTCCGAGCGGCCGGCCAGCCGGGCCGTCATCGCCGCCGCCGCCGCGACCAGGACGGCGGAGGAGCCGGTGCGGTGCGCCGCGGCGACGGTGTCGACCGCGCGCAGCAGCGCGGGCGAGCTGAGCACGGCGTTCGGGAACCGTTCGGCGGCTCCGGGCTCGGCGTCGGTTCCGGTCCCGGCGGTGGTCGGCGGGAAGAGCCGGGGCGGGGCGGTGCGCAGCTTGCGCAGGGTGTGCGCGCGGGCGTTGGCGTCACGCTTCAGACCGCGCTCGGATGTCTGGAACTCGGCTTCCTCCAGGGGCTGTTGGGGAGATCGGGCGGCCCGGATGGCGTCCGGTCCGGTGCCCGCGACGAGTTCGCTGAGGTCGCGGACCAGCAGGCCCATGCCGGTGCCGTCCACCGCGGTGTGGGACAGCACCAGCGAGATGTACCGTACCTGGCCGCCGGCGACCACCAGGCCGACCCGGATCGGCCACCCGGTCGTGCAGTCGAACGGCCGGCCGGCCAGCTGCGCGTGCAACTCGGCACCGGTGGCGCAGAGTTCGTCCGCTTCGGCATCCGCCGCGCAGTCGCGGACGTGCACCGTCAGCAGGCCGGCCGGATCGACGATCTGGCGCAGGCCGGTGCCGTCCGGCCCGGGCCGCAGCCGGGTGTGCAGGGAGTCGTGCAGGTGGAGCAGGTGCCCGAGGGCGTCCAGGACGGCCGGCAGCGGCGGGCCCGGGTCGAGCGGGGCGGCGGTGGTGATGTTGAAGCGGGGGCGGTCGGCGGGGGTGAGGCGGTTGACGATGTCCCAAATGGCCCGCTGGCCCCAGGTGGCGGGTCCGCTGCCGGAGCGGCCGTCGGCGAAGGGGATCTCCAGTTGTCGACTCGTAGTCACCGTGGTGGTTCTCCGATGTGCTGGTTCGGACGCGGCGGTTGGTGCGGGTGGGTGCGGTGGGAGCCGTCGTGCAGAGTCTGCTGCACCGCCCGGACAGCCGTCGAGACCCCGGGACGGCCGCCGGGCCCCCGGCCGGTCGGCGGGCTCAGCCGGCGCCGGGCGGGTGGAGGACGCCGGTCCGGGCGACCCGGGCGTACCAGTGGGCGCTGGACCTGGGGCTGCGGGCGAGGGTGCGGTAGTCGACGTGGACCAGGCCGAAACGCCTGCTGTAGCCGTACGCCCACTCGAAGTTGTCCAGCAGCGACCAGGCGAAGTAGCCGCGCACGTCGGCGCCGTCGACGACGGACCGGTGCACGGCCGCGAGGTGCGCGTGCAGGTAGGCGGTGCGCCGCGGGTCGTCGACGCTGCCCCGCGGGCCGGGCCCGTCGGGGTAGGCCGCGCCGTTCTCGGTGACCATGAGCGGCAGTTCGGGGTGGCTGCGGGCGAGCGCGGTGAGCAGCTCGTACAAACCGGACGGGTCGACCGCCCAGTCCATCGCGGTGCGCTCGCCCGGCGCCTGGTGGAAGCCGACCCGGTCGGCGCCCGGCCAGGGGGAGGCGCCGCCCGCGCCGTGGCCGTCCGCGCGGGCGGGTTCGGCGTCCTCGGGCGTGGCGGAGACCACGGTCGGCGTGTAGTAGTTCACGCCCAGCCAGTCCAGGCGCTGGTGGATCGCGGCCTGGTCCCCGGAGTGGACGAAGGACCAGTCGGTGAGGTGCGCGGTGTCCGCGAGCAGGTCCGCGGGGTAGCCGCCGTCCAGCATCGGGCCGAGGAAGACCCGGTTGCCGACCGCGTCGATCCGGCGCACCGCGTCCCGGTCGGCGGCGGACGGGGTGAGCGGGCGCAGCGCGTGCGCATTGAGCGCCACCGACACCTCGGCCCCGGCGGGCAGCACCGAGCGCAGGGCCGTCACGGCCAGGCCGTGGGCGAGGTTGAGGTGGTGGGCGGCGCGCAGGGCGGCCACCGGGTCCGTGCGGCCGGGGGCGTGCACGCCCGAGCCGTAGCCGAGGAAGGCGCTGCACCAGGGCTCGTTGAGGGTGGTCCACCGGGTGATCCGGTCGCCGAGTGCCTCGCCCGCCAGGGCCGCGTAGGCGGCGAAGTGCTCGGCGGTGCGGCGCTGCGGCCAGCCGCCGGCCTCCTCCAGTTCCTGCGGGAGGTCCCAGTGGTAGAGGGTGGCGACGGGGGTGATCCCGGCGGCGAGCAGTTCGTCGGCGAGGCGGCGGTAGAAGTCCAGGCCGCGCGGGTTGGCGGGGCCGCGGCCGGTGGGTTGGACGCGCGGCCAGGCGATCGAGAACCGGTAGGCGGTGAGGCCGAGTTCGGCCATCAGCCGGACGTCCTCGCGGAGCCGGTGGTAGTGATCGGCGGCCACGTCGCCGGTGTCGCCGCCGTGGACCTTGCCGGGCGTGCGGCAGAAGGTGTCCCAGATCGACGGGGTGCGGCCGTCCTCGGCGGTCGCACCCTCGATCTGGTAGGCGGAGGTGGCGGCGCCCCAGTGGAAGCCGGGCGGGAAGCGGAGCGCCGCGGTGTCGGGGGCGGGGTCCGGCAGGGGCATGGTGGTGTGCTCCGGAGGGGAGGGGGCGGAACGCCCGGCCGGGCGTCAAGGCAGCGGGGGAGTCCGAATTCGATTGGGTGGTTGATCTTCTCGTCCGGGTGATGTCGGTTCCGTCGCGTCGAGTGTGCGCCAAGAGTGGTGCGCCATGACCACTCCAGATGTGAACGTTTCCCCCAGGAAGACCCCGACCACCACCGCCGGTGACGGGGTGTCGGCCGCCCGGCCCTCGCGGCGCTCCGTCGTCACGATCACCGGCGCCTCGGTGCTCGCCGCCGGGCTCACCGCCGCCTCCGCCGCGCCCGCGACCGCGCTCGCCCCGGGCGCGGCGCCCGCCGTCGTGCCGTCCGTCGTGCCGGCGGGTACCGATGAGCAGGCCTACACGACGGTGGCCCGCGCGATCGCGGTCTACGACGAGCACGACCGGCCGCTCGTCCCGGGCTACCTGAAGATCGTCCGGGACGGCCTGCCGCCGGCCCGGGCGCGGGCGACCAAGCGCGTGCTGGTCGTCGGCGCCGGGCCGGCCGGGCTGCTCGCCGCCGACCTGCTCAACCGGGCCGGCCACGACGTCGTGGTGATCGAGGCCAACGGCAACCGGGTCGGCGGGCGGATCAAGACCTTCCGCAAGGGCGGCCACGAGGACGGCGAGCAGCCGTTCGCCGACCCCGGGCAGTACGCCGAGGGCGGGGCGATGCGGCTGCCCGAGAGCCACCCGCTGGTGATGGCGCTGCTCGACAAGTACGACCTTCCGCGCCAGGAGTTCCTGCTGGTGGACGTGGAGGTGGAGAAGCCGTCGGTGCGGGCCAACCGGGCCTGGATCCACGTCAACGGCCTGCACGTGCGCCGCGCCGACTACGAGGCGGACCCCAGGGAGGTCAACGCGAGCTTCGGGGTCACCGGCCCCGACCTCGCCCGGACCGCCGCCGCCATCTACGCCGTGGCGCTCGAACCCGCGCTCGCGCTCGTCCGCGGCAAGGAGGGCGCGGCGCTCGTCGAGGGCTGGGCCACCGTGCTGCGGCGCTACGGCCACTGGTCGATGTACCGGTACCTCACCGAGGAGGCGGGCCTGGACATCAGGACCGTCGACCTCGTCGGCACCATCCAGAACGTGACCTCGCGGCTGCACCTGTCCTTCGTGCACAGCTTCCTGTCCGCCGCGCTGATCGACCCGAGGACGAAGTTCTGGGAGATCAAGGGCGGCACCGCCCGGCTCGTCGACGCGCTCTACGCCGCCGTGAAGGGCAAGGTGCGGTTCGACCGGCGGGCGGTGCGCATCGACCGGAACGGCGGCAAGGTCCGGGTGCACACCGTCTCCGAGGACAGCCAGAGCGGCAGGGGCGGGGTCACCGAGGTCTTCGAGGGGGACGAGGCGATCATCACCGTCCCGTTCGCCGGGCTGCGGCACGTGGCCTTCGACCCGCCGCTCGGCTACGGCAAGCGGCGGGCGATCACCGAGCTGCACTACGACGCCGCGACCAAGGTGCTGCTGGAGTTCTCCCGCCGCTGGTGGGAGTTCACCGAGGAGCAGTGGAAGGAGTCGCTGGACGGCATCGAGGCCGGGCTCTACGAGCGCTACCGGTCGGGCCGGGTCGAAGACGGCCGCTACCTGGGCGCGCACGTCTCGGTGCGGCAGCTCGGGGTGAGCGTCCCGGAGGAGCTCAGGACGTGCTTCGCGGACTTCCGCCCCGTCGGGGGCGACCCGGAGGCCGCGCACCTGCGCGGTGGCGGCTCGGTGAGCGACAACGCCAACCGGTTCGTCTACTTCGAGCACGCCCACCCGCTGGAGGGCAGCGAGGGCGGCGTGGTGCTCGCCACGTACAGCTGGTCCGACGACGCGCTCAAGTGGGACGCGTACGCCGACGAGGAGCGTTACCTGCGGGCGCTCGCGGGGGTGCAGGCGATCTTCGGCCGGCGCTGCGAGGTCTTCTTCACCACCAAGTGCAGGACGCAGTCGTGGGTGCGCGACCACTACGCCTACGGCGAGGCGTCGGTGCTGCTGCCCGGCCAGCACACGGAGCTGTTCCCGGACATCCCGGGCTCCGAGGGGCCGCTGCACTTCGCGGGGGACCACACCTCCACCAAGCCGGCCTGGGTCGAGGGCGCGCTCGAATCGGCCGTCCGGACGGCGCTGCTGGTCCACCAGGGCTGACCCCGGCGGCTCGTCGGGGCGGGGCGGTCCCCGCGGTGTGCGGGGACCGCCCCGGGTGGTCGGCCGCCGGACGGGCCGGCTGGGGCCGGCTGGGGCCGGCTGGGGCCGGCGGTCAGCGGCGGGTCGCGGTGACGAGGTGGTAGTCGAGCAGGCCGTCGCGCCAGGCGCCGAGGAAGTTGCGGGTCCAGTGGCCGTGCGGGACGGTGCCCTCCAGGTAGCGGTCCAGCCCCGGCCACACGTCCGCCCCGATGGACTCGGTGGCGACGTCGGTGAATCCGGCGGCGGCGAGGTCGGCGGTGAAGGTGTCGAGCGGGTGCGCGACGTCCAGGCCGTTGGCGAAGCTGCCGAGCAGGATGCTCAACCGCTCGGCGACGTCCGGCCCCTCGGCGCTGAAGAAGGTGGTGACCACCAGCCGCCCGCCCGGCCGCAGCACCCGGGCCGCCTCGCGGGCGAAGCCGGTCAGCTCGCGGAAGTGCTGGGCGGCCTCGACCGAGTACACGCCGTCCAGTGAGGCGTTCGCGAAGGGCTGGTCCTCCGCCGAGCCCAGCGCGTAGCCCAGCCGGTCCGGGAAGGTGGCCAGCGCCTTGGCGTTGACGGCGCGGGCGCGTTCGATCTGGTCCGGGTGGATGTCGACGCCCGTCACCGCGGCGAAGCGGAACTCGCAGAGCGCGAGCGCCGCGCCCAGCCCGCGCCCGCAGCCGACCTCGGCCAGCCGCAGCGACTCCCTCGGCTCCGGGAAGGCGCGCAGCACCCGTCGGTAGAGGTCCTCCTGGCTGCGGACGCGGTCCTCGGGAGTGGGCACGGTGGTGCGGATGCCGCTCCAGTCACCGAAGTTGATGTATCCGCCGGCAAAACCGGCGGTCCGTGACAGGTCGTCGGCGCCGTACGTCTGGCGTACCGGTCCGGGGATGCGGTCCTGGCTCATGGCTCGCTCGGGCTCCTCGTATGTAGTGGCGGCGGCCGGTGGGCGGCGGCGTCGGACGGGAGGGCCGGTGCTCCGGGTCTCCCGCGGGCGGCGCGCGCCGCAGTACGTACCCAAACACGCGCAGGGCGGAACTACCCGAAGGGAGTGGTTTCGTGGGACAACACGCAGGCCAATCGTCCTGTGTGTCATACGAGATGATGAGCTTGCTTGCTGTCGTCGCACTTGTCCTCGCGCCGGCTCCGTCGCCTCCGAACCCTACCGTTCGACCGGGGCGGAGGGGTGGACCGGCAAGGGGGCGCGCGGTACCGGTCCGGCGGGCGGAAAAGATCAGCGGGCCGGCCGCCCGACCTGCGAGACTGGCCGCCGGATCATCGGCACACCAGCGGAAGCGAGCGGCGTCATGGGCGTGGACACGGGGGACGGGCGGGTCGCCCCGCCGCTGACCGGTGGTGAGCGGGAGACGCTACGGGCGTTCCTGGACTTCCACCGGGCCACGCTGGCGAAGAAGTGCGCCGGCCTGACGGACGAACAGCTGCGGCTGCGGTCGAGCCCGCCGTCGGCCCTGACCCTGCTCGGCCTGGTCCGCCACATGGCGGAGGTCGAGCGGACGTGGTTCCGACGGGTGATCGACGGGGAGGACGTCCCGCTGGTCTGGTCCCCGGAGGGCGACTACCAGGCCGCCTACGACACGACCGGGGCCGACCGGGCCGAGGCGTTCGCGGCCTGGGAGGCGGAGGTGGAGCACGCCCGGCGGATCGAGCTGGCGGCGGATTCGCTGGACGTCACCGGCTACCAGCCGCGCTGGGGAGCGGAGGTCTCGCTGCGGCTGGTGATGCTGCACCTGATCCACGAGTACGCGCGGCACAACGGCCACGCCGACTTCCTGCGTGAGGCGATCGACGGCGAGGTCGGCCCGTAGGGGGTGTACCGAGCGGTGGCCGGACCACGCCGCACCGGGAAGGACCGGTCGTTGATGCTCCTATGGGCTGTCAAGCGGTGGTACAGCACGGACAAGGCTGCCAGGGGGCCGGGCCCGGAGGCCTCCTGAACGGTCGACCCCGGCGGGGGCGCCACCGGCCCGAGTGACGGTTGTGTCGACGGTCCGTCATGGTACGTGAGGAGAAGCTTAGTTCGGGACAACCGGTGCTCACCAGGAAAGGTGTGGACCAATCCAGACATTCCCTATGCTCTCACCCTGATCGACTGATCGGAACGCGGTGGGGAGCGGCAGTGCGCATCAATCTGCTCGGACGGTTCGAGCTCCAGGACGACCACGGCAGGGCCCTGCCGAAGCCCGGCCCCAAGCGGCGCGCACTGCTCGCCGCACTCGCCCTGGACCTCGGCCGGACCGTCCCCGCCGAGCGGCTGACCGGCCTGCTCTGGGACGGCGCCCCGCCGGCCAACGCCCGCTCCGCGCTCCAGGGCCACGTCACCGGCGTGCGCCGACTGCTCATGGCCGCCGCCGACGGCGCACCCCCGGCCGGCTCCATAGCCGAGGACCCGGACGGGCTCCACCTCGTCACCCGTGGCGCCGGCTACGCGCTGCTCGGCCACCCCGACGCCGTCGACGTCCACCGCTTCGAGCGGCTGTGCGCCGCCGCCCAGGGTGAGCCGGCCGTCGACGCCGGGGGTCTGCTGCGCACCGCCCTCGCGCTCTGGCGCGGACCCGCCCTCGACGGGTGCGGCTCCGGCCGGCTCGCCGCCGAGGCCGGGCCACGGCTGACCGCCGCCCGGTGGCGGGCCGTCGAACGGCTCGCGGTCGAAGCGCTCGCGAGGCGGGGGGAGGAGGGCGGGCTGATGCCGGACGCGGTGGACGAGTTGAAGGCGCTGGTCGCCGCCGAGCCGTGGCGCGGGAGCGCCGCCGCCCTCCTCGCCCGCTGCCTCGAACGGGCGCGAGCGAGCGGCGAACGTCCATCCGGTACCTTCGAGTTCACCGGGTGCTCCGGTGAACTCGCCCGCCTGGACGCGGCCGCCGCCACCGCCGACGGTCGCCCGCTGCTGCTCACCGGCCCCGCCGGCGTCGGCAAGACCGGCCTCGCCCGCGCCTGGGCGGAGCGCCGCGCCGACCGCTTCCCCGACGGCCGCCACACCGTCGACCTCCGCGGCGAGGACGGGGCCGCCGCCGTCACCCCCGCCGCGGCCCTGGCGGTGCTGCTGCGCGACCTCGGCGCGGACGAGGGCGAACTCCCGGACGGCACCGCCGAACGCGCCGCCCTGCTCGGCAGGTTGACCTCCGGTCGCCGTCTGCTGCTCCTGCTCGACGACGCCGGCTCCGCCGAGCAGGTCGAACCGCTGCTGCCCGGCCACCCCGAGGTGCTGGTCCTGGTCACCGGCCGCGCCGACCGGCTCACCGCCGACCTGGTCGCCCGGCAGGGTGCCGTCCCGCTGCCGCTCGGCGCGCCGGCCCCCACCGAGGCGGTCCGCCTGCTCGCGGCGGTGGCCGGCGCCGGCCGGGGCATCGCGGGCCGGGTCGTCGACCGGGAACCGGAGGCCGCCGCGCGACTGGTCGCGCTCTGCGATCAACTGCCCCTCGCGGTGGGTCTGATGGGCGCGCGGCTCGCGACCGCCGGTGGGAGCGTCGCCGCGCTGGCGGAGGAGCTGGCCGGGGTCCGCGCGGCGGGCTGCGACGGGGTGGCGGCGGCCGTGGAGGTCGGGTGGCGGGCCCTTCCGACGGAGGCCGGTCGGGTCCTCACGCTGACCGGGCTGTGTCCTGGGGCGGTCCTCGACGCCCACGATGTCGCCGCGCTCGGCGGGGTCCCGGTGCCCCGGGCGCGCGAGCTGCTCGCGGCCCTCGTCTCCGCGCGGCTCGTCGAGCGGAGCGGGCCCGGACGGTTCGACCGGCCGGGCCCGGTGCGCCGGTACGCGGCCGAACTCGCCGCCGCCCTCCCGGCCGGCGAACGGGCCGCCGCGTTGGGCCGGTTGCTCGGCCGATGGGCGGAGACCGCCGAGGCCGCCGCCGACGCGACGGCCTGGTTCCGCCGTGCGCGGCCCGCCCTGGCGGCCCTGGCCGACGCCGGTGCCGCGCACGCCCTCGACGCGGAGGTGTGGCGGCTCGCCCACGCCTGCGGGCCCCTGCACTACCTCGACGGCGCCCACCTGGACGAGTGGGAGCAACTGGCCCGGGACGGCCTGGCCGCGGCCGAACGCCTCGGGGACCGGGCCGCCCGGCTCCGGCTGCGGACCGACCTGGGCCTCGCCCTGGTCTCCCGGAAGCGCTTCACCGAGGCCGCCACCGTCGCCGCCCGGGCCGTCGCGGAGGCGGAGGGCGTCCACGAGACCGCCGTCCGCGACCAGTGCCTCACCGCGCTCGCCGGCACCCTCGCCGCGTCCGGCCGGGGCTATGAGGCCATCGCCGTGCTGGAACGCGTCGTCGCCTCCTGCGAGGCCCGCGGCGAGGACGCCCCGTCGACCGCCCGCGCCCTGGACCGTCTCGCCCACTGCCTGCACCGGGTGGGCGAGGCCGAGCGCGGCCTCGCCCACACCGACCGCGCCCTCGCCCTCGTCCGCGACCACCCCGACGACCCGCTGCAGGGCACCCTCCGCTTCAGCCGGGCCGAGGCCCTGCGCGTCCTCGGCCGCACGGAGGAGGCGCTCACGGCGTCCCGCGCGGCACTCGCCGCCGCCGGGCGGCACGGTGACACCCGGCTCACCCTGCTCACCCTCGACTTCAACGGCGCCCTCCTCGCCGAACTCGGCCGCCCCGAGGAAGCCGCCCACTGCTGGCGCCGCGCCCTCGCCCTGCACACCGCCGAGGGCCGCCCCGACCCGGCCCTGGAACGCCGCCTCGCCGCCCTGGAGGACTGAGGGGAGCGTGGCCGGTGGGTGGTTGACGACCCGGGGGTGGAGCGGGCTGTGGTCGGCGGCGCGTCGCCCTCCGGCTCGGGCGGCGCCGCGCGGGTCGGGGGAGCGGGGGGCCGACGGGCGGGGCGTGGCGAGGCCGGGGGAACGGCGTGTGGCCGGTGAGGGCCACCCTGCCTTGGCCGGGAGCGGTGCGGATGGGCGGTGCGCGGTGCGCGGCGGGTCGCGTCCGGGCCGGCGACCGGGGCTGTCCCACGCGGGCCGGGGAGTGGGGTCCGTACGGTGGCCCCGGTCCGGGGGCGGACCGGGGCCGGTTCGGTGCGGGGTGTCAGCGGCGGCGGGGGGTGGTGAGGAGGGTGAGGGCGAGGGTGAGGATGGCGAGGCCGGACCAGGAGGCGGTGGGGAGGCGTTCGTTGAGGGCGGCGACGCCCAGGACGGCGGCGACCGCGGGTTCGGCCAGGGTGAGGGCGGTGGCGGTCTGGGCGGAGGTGTGGCGCAGGCCGCGGCCGAAGAGGCGGTAGGCGAGGAATGTGGTGACCACGCCCAGGTGCAGCACCACGAGGGCGCCGCGCGGTGTGGTCAGCCAGCCGGCGGCGTCGCCGATCAGCGGCACCGGCAGGACCAGCACGGCCGCCGCGCCGAACATCGACCCCATCACCCCGGCGGACGGGTGGCCGTGGGCGATGAGCCGGCCGCCGACCAGGGAGTAGACCGCGTAGGAGAGCCCGGCGAGGGCGGCCAGCAGGACGCCGGGGAGGTCCATCGCGGTGCCGGCGCCGCCGAGTTGCGGGCCGAGCACCAGCAGGGTGCAGCCGAGGACGGCGGTCGACGTGGCGCAGGCCCAGCGGGCGGTGGGCCGGGGGCCGCCGGTGAGCCAGGCCAGCAGGCCGGTGAAGACCGGTGCGCTGCCGAGGGCGATGACCGTGGCCACCGCCACCCCCGTGCGGGCCACGGCGGGGTAGAAGGTGACCGGGTACCCGGCCACCGCGAGCGCGCCCAGGAGCAGCAGCCGCCGTTCGCGGGGCGTGCACGTCCTGGGCAGGGAACGGGCGGTGCGGTCGGAGAGGAGGAGCAGCAGCCCGCCGAGGGCCAGTCCGGCGCAGCCGATGGCGGCCGCCGGGGCGGCGGCGGGGGCGAGCGAGCCGGCCGTGCCGGTGGTGCCCCAGAGCACGGCGGCGGCGAGGACGGGCAGCGGACCGGCGAGGGCGCCGGGGCGCCGGGCCGTCGGGGGCAGGGGCGCGGAGACGGGTGTGGGGGTGCGGGTCGGCACAGTCGTGGACTTCCGTTGTCGAATTCCTGGACGCGGGTTCGGAACGGGCGCACGGCACGGACCCCCGGCGCCCTGGTGGGCCGGCCGGGGCCGTGGGATCGGTCTTGCCGGTGTGTGCGCCCGGTCAGGCGGACAGCGGTGGCAGCACGACGTGCCAGTACGAGGTCATGCGCTGATGCTAGCGCCCGCCTCCGTCGGCCCGGCCCGGGGCCGGTCCCGCGGCGGGTGGTGAACGCCGGGCGGGGCGGCAGCCGTACTCGTCAGCGTGACGGTGATGACCACGGGACGTGGTGCTGGCAGGCTGGCCGCCATGGCGGAAGCGGTGGGCGAGGCGGGGGTCCGGGAGCTGGTCGCGGGGTGGCTCGCGGCCGAGCGGCCCGGCGAGGACGGGCGGGCCGGCGGTGACCGGGCCGGCGGCGGGTGGGCGGTGCCCCCGGCCGACGGCGCGGTGGTCGTCGCGGCGGCCCGCCGGCTCGCCGTGGACGGCCTGGGGCGGCGCGGGCCTCGGACGCCGGTGCCGGACGGGCTGCGGGCCATCGCCGAGGCACTGGTGGTCGACGAGCATCCCTCGGCGGCGCGGTGGACGCCGCTGGAGCGGGCGCAGGCGGTGGAGTGGGTGGCGCTGCTGCTGCACCGCGTCGGGGAGGACGGCGTGACGGCGTTGACGGCCGAGCTGCTGCGGGAAACCGGGCCGGGGGACTCCGGATCGGGGGACTGCGGATCGGGCGACTCCGGGGTGGGGGACCCGGAACCCGAACCCGGGCGGTCCTCAGCCCGCTAACGTCGCCAGGCGTTCGTCCAGCTCGCGGACGACGGTGGTGTCGCCGAGCCGCCCGTACAGGCCGCGCGCCGAGCGCAGGGTGCCGACGGCCTCCGGGCCGCGGCCGGCCGCCAGCAGGAAGTCGGCGAAGTGGCGTTCGGCCACCGCGTGCAGATGGACGGCGCCGGCGAGCCGGCAGCGTTCCAGCGTCTGCCGCCAGGCCGTCTCCGCCTCCGCGGGCCGGCCGAGCAGTTGGAGGGCGTGCGCCTCGTTGATCATCGCGGAGAGGTGGAAGACGGCCATCGGGTGCTCGGCGAGCAGCGCGCGGGCCTCCTGGGCGCGCCGCAGCGCACGCTCCGGCTCGCCCGCGAGGCCGTAGAGACCGGCGGTGTTGCTGAGCGCGTAGGGGGCGTGCTCGGCATGGCCGTGCGCCTCCGCGAGGGCGATGGCCTGCTCGCCCAGCCGGACCGCCTCGGCCGGCCGCCCGCCGGCCGCCGTGGTCACGGCGAGCACGGTGAGGGCCTGCACCCGGACGGTGTCCTCGCTCCCGGAGGTGCGGTCGACGGCGCGGCGGGCCAGCCGGTGGGCCTCCGCCGTCCGGCCCCGGCCGCTCAGCGCGCGGGCCGTCACGGCCTCCATCGCGGCGACGGCCGCCGGGTCGCCGGTGCGGCCGGCCGCGTCGAGCCCGGTCCGCAGGCAGGCCAGCCGGTCGGCGGGGCGGCCGACGCTGTAGTAGAGGCCGTCGGCGCGGTAGGCGAGCTGCCAGGCGCGCTCGGCGTCGCCGTCCTCGGCGGCGGCGGCGACCAGGCCGCGGACGGCGGGCTCCTCGGCCTGGAACCAGTCCAGGGTCGAGCGCACGGAGGGGAACCGCGGCCGCCCGGCGCGCCCGGTCCGGGGCGCGGGGACGGACCCGGTGCCGGGGACGGCCCCGGCGCCAGGGGCGGGCTGGAGCAGGGCGGCGCCGTGGACCACCGTCGTGAGGTAGTGGTCGGCCAGGGCCGCGGTGGCGGCGGTGCGCTCCGTCGCGGGCCGTGCGTCGAGGAGTTCGGAGCCGTACAGCCGGATCAGGTCGCAACGGCGGTAGCGGCCGGGGGAGATCTCGGTGAGCAGGTGGTGCGCGGCGAGGGTGGCGAGCGCGCCGCCCGCCTCGGCGGGGCCGGCGCCGAGCAGCGCGGCGGCCGCCGGGACGTCCGTCTCGGTGCCCGGGTGGACGGCGAGCAGGGCGAGCAGCTGGGCGGCCGCGTGCGGCATGTGGCGGACCGTCAGATCGAGGGCGGCCCGCAGGCTGGTGCTTCCCCGGGTGTCCAGGGCGTCCAGCCTGGTCCGCTCGTCGGCGAGTTCGGGGACCAGGTCGGCGATCGCCCAGCCGGGACGGGTCGCCAGCCGGGCGGCGGCGATCCGCAGGGTGAGCGGCAGCCGCCCGCAGAGCTCCGCCAGCCGGTCGGCGGCCCTGGGTTCGGCGGCCACCCGGGGGCGGCCGAGCAGGTGCTCCAGCAGACGGCGGGCGTCCTCGGCGGGCAGCGGGCCGAGGCGCAGCGGGGCGGCGCCCTCGGTGGCCACCAGGTCCTCCAGGCTGCTGCGGCTGGTGATCACGGCGGCGCCGTGCGGGCCGGAGGGCAGCAGCTCGGTGAGGTTCCGGGCGTCGCGGACGTTGTCCAGCACCACCAGCAGGCGGCGCTCGCGGGTGAGCGACCGGTAGAGCGCGGCGCGGGCCGCCCGCTCGGCGGGCAGCTCGGCCTCCAGTACCCCGAGGGCGCGGAGGAACCGGCCGAGCACGGCGACCGGTTCGGCCGGCCGGCCGGGGCCGAAGCCATTGAGGTCGGCGAAGAGCCGTCCGTCCGGGAAGGCGGCGGACGCGTCGTGCGCCCACCGGACGGCGGTGGCGGTCTTCCCGGTGCCGGGCGGGCCGACCAGGACGGCGAGGCCTCCGGGGCCTCCGTCGCTGCTACCATTGCGCAACCGCTCGCCCAGCCACTGGAGTTCGCCGGATCGGCCGACGAATCCGGCGGTCGGGCGCGGGAGTTGGTCGGGGCCCGGGGTCGGAGCCGTCGACCGCGTGTGCCCCGGCCGGACCGCGAACACGGCGTCGGGTCGCGTGAGTTGCCGGGATTCGGCGGCGGCGCCCCGCGCGGTGGCCGGGTGCGGGGCGGGCTTGCAGCTCGGGAACGGCGTCGGCGCGGCGCGCCGCGGGCGAACGGCGGCGGGTGCTGCGGGCGCTGCGGACGCGGTGCCGGCTGCCCCGTCTCCGGTGCTCCCGCCGGGCCGGGGGAGCCCGATGATGCGGGTGGGGGCCGCGCCGGTGGCGCCGGTCGCGCCGGTCGGGCGTCGCGCCGGCTCGTCGGCGAGGAGCCCGGACACCGCCGACCGCAGGGCGACGCCCGGGCCGACGCCCAGGTCGGCGGCGAGCCGGCGGCGGGTCCGGTGGTAGGCGTTCAGCGCGTCCCAGGGGCGCCCGGCCTGGTTCAGACAGAGCACCAGCAGGGCGGCGAGCGCCTCGTTCCAGGGGTCGGACTCCAGTGCCCGGTCGAGGTCGGACACCGCGTCCGCGCCGAGGCCGAGCCGCAGCAGCCGGTCGGCCCAGGCCTGCTGCGCGAGCGCCCGGTCCTTGCGGAGACGGTCGGCGAGCGCGTCCCGCAGGTCGGTCTCGGGCAGGTCGGCCAGGGCGTCGGGACCGTGCCACAGGTCGAGCGCCCGGCGCAGCAGGCCGGCCGCCGCCCGGTCGCCGTCCGGGGCGCTCTCCGCCGCGGCACGGGCCGTCAGCCGCTCGAACAGCGACGTGTCGACCGCGTCCGCCGGGCCGTCCAGCCGGTATCCCGGGGGGCGGGTCGACAGAACGAGTTCGGAGCCGGCGATCAGCTTCCGCAGGGCCGCGATGTGGCCCTGCAGCGCCGCGCGGGCCCGGGCCGGAGGCTCGTCCCCCCAGAGCAGTTCGAAGAACCGCCCGACCGGAACGGTGCGGCCGAGTTCGAGCGCCAGCAGGGCCAGCGCGGCGCGCCGCTTGGCGGCGGCGGGCTCGACGGACCGGCCGTCGGCGGTCCGGAGTTCCACCGGGCCCAGCAGTCGGACGAACACGGATTCTCCCTGGTGAGCGTGGGTGGATGTGGGCCCCCACCCGATGCGGGGCGCAGTCTAACCACGCCGGTCGTACGGTTTGTGACGGTTGGTGTGCGGCGCGGGGAAGGCGGGGAACCGCCGGTCCGCGCGGGCGACGGGCCCGGTCCGCCGCCACGGCGGTGGTGGGCGGGCGCGGCCCCGTCGTCTGCCATGGACAGACCAGGGGTGCCGTCCGGTTGCGGTGCGGGCGGCGGCGGCACGGTCGGGCAGGCGTGTTCCGGGTGCAAACCAGAACGGTTGCCGGGCCGGGCGCCGACCGGCCGCGCCGCCGGGCGCGGTGCCAGCGACCTGTGGTGCGCCGGGTCCGGCCATGGCCCGTGGTGCGCCGGGGCGGTCGCGGGGCCGGGCGGGCCGCCGCGCGACGGGGCGGCGGGTGCGCCCGGTGGTGCGGGAGGTGTGCGCGATCGGGAGCGCTGCGCTGCCCGAACAGACATGGGCGCGGAACCGGCGGGGCGCGGGGTCGGGGCGCGGGCGCCGTGCGCGGAGGCCGCGTGCGCCCCCGGCGGGAACCGCCCGCCACCAATGGTCAACGGCTCCGCCGCCGGTGCCGGTTCACCGGCCGTCGGGTTCCGGCGGACACGGCGGGCACCGGGGCGGGAACCCGTGAACCCGGCCGTCCGGACGCCCCGTCGACCAGGATGCGGGGCCGTGTCGGTTCCGCGTGCTTCGACCGCCGGGAAGGGCGATCATGCTGCGAATGAACGGGCCGCTGCGGATCACGGTCCTCGACAAGGACGCCTACTACGAGCAGCGCGCGGTGGTTCGGACCCCGTACGGCACCTACGTGCTGGAGGGGCGGATCGGAGCCTCGCTGGACGTGCGGGCGGACGAGTGGGAGCTGGAGTTGCAGCACTGCGTCCCCGGCGTCGGCTGGCGGCCCAACGTCCGGGTGCTGCCGTTCCCGTGGCAGACCTCGTCGGGCGGCCTGCGCAGCCGGATCGTGCGCAGCAAGGACTGCGACTGGCCGAACGGCGACCCCACCGAACGCAACTTCATCCTGCGGCTGTCCGCGACGGTGGCCGAGCGCCCGGTCCCGGCGCCGTCCCCGGTGGAGGGCGTGGGCCCGGCCACGCGCGGAGGGACGCGGACCAGTTCGGGGGCGGTGGGCGGCCTGGCGGTGGGCGGCGGCGAGGTCCCCGCCGCGCCGGGGACCTCGCCGCGGGGGGAGGCCACGAGGGCTCCGGCGCTGCGCGGGGTGGCCGGGAACCCCCAGCCCCAGGCGGCCCGCCTGCCGATGGGCCGGGTGCGGCCGGCGACACCCGTCGCCCCGACGGCCCCGCCCGCGACGGCGGCCTCCGGCGACTGGGGCCGTTGGGTCGGCCAAGCAGACCCGCACGCGGGCGACCGTGGTCAGAGCAAGCGGTAGCAGAGCTCCAGAAGGCGTATCGCGGCATTGGCGAACTCGTCGACCGTGGCAGTGGGAAGTTCCATGACGGCGAAGTCCTGGATCTTGCTCCGCACACTCGCCGGCACGTCGAGGCGCTCCGCCACCGCGTAGAGGCTCAAGCGCATGGCCTCGATCTCCGACGTGGGGTCTTCGGGCCACAGCGCCCGCACGATCAGGACGATCCTTCCGATCAGATCGGTCAGGGTGAACCAGTCGAACTCGTCGCCGACCGAGCACCCGCGGAGCGCATCGGTGACGCCGTCGACCGCCGCGGCGAACGCGAAGACCGCCGCCACGAACTCTTCCCCGGGGGGTGCTGCGGCCACATCCTCGGCGCGAGCGCTGATCGCGTCGAGAGGCTCCTGGGGGATTCCTGCGCGCTCCAACGCCGCCAGGAACCCGGACAGCGCCTCCGAGGGGTGGGACCGGGCGATCGGCGGGATCATGTCGAACTTCGTCCCGGCACTGCTGCCGATCTTGAAGTAGAGGTACCGCCTGGCCCGGTCGACCGGCGCGGTCGACGGAGTGTTGCCGGCCGTCAGGTTGATCTGGAGGCTTCCGTCCCCGACCTGAAGTCCGGACGTTTCCCGGGCGTCGATCCGTGGGGGGCGACCGTCACGGCTGTCCATGTGTCTGCCGCCCTCAGTTGAATGTGATGGTCTGGGTGGAGTGGTCGCCGACCTGCACACCCTTGGCGCCGCGCGCATCCACCTGGTACCTGCCTCCTGGGCGGACCAGTGTCAGGAGGGCTGCGGCTGTCGCGAGCAGCTCCTGGTCCCGGTCGGCGCCGGATGCGGTCAGCTGCTCACGCAGCCACGCTTCCCTGGTATCCGGGTCCACGTGTTCGGCGTCCAGTATCTCCTCGGCATGCGCGGGCAGCCGACGGCGCACCGTCTCGCGGAGCGCGGAGTACGCATCCCGAACGGCACTGCCCGCCGTGTCGGTCAGCCCCGCCGATGCCCCGGCGGCCAGCGCCGCCATCACCAGTTCCACCCCGGCCATCAGACCCCCCTATTGCGGTTCCGACTCCAGTGTTCCATGGCAGTCCGCACTCAGGAAGCAATTTGACGGCAAGTCAGGCACCGGGGGGCCGGGTTGCGGAACGGTCACGGAGAGGCGCCGCACGGGCGTAGCGGCGGGATGGGGTGGGGCGGAGGCGGTGCGCCCGGATCCCGGGTGAAGGTGTGGTCGGCGGCTCGGGGCGGGGGAGCGGCGCGGTGCCGTCCGAGAGCGCTGTTGGCCTGTCCGTCCCTCAGGCGACGCCGGGCGCGCCGAGGGCGACGCCCGGGGTGAGGTGGAAGCGGTCGGGGGAGTCGGCCCGGGGGCGTTCGGCCGGGGGCATGGCGGCGCGGCGCTCCAGCCAGGCGCGCAGCCGGGTGAGGGCGTTGCGGTTGCGCTCGGAGGGGTCGCCGCCCGATTCGCGCAGCAGGACGCAGGCCGGGCGGTCGCCGTCGGACGGGACCACGCCGACGACGGTGAACGCCGTGCCCGGCGGGAAGACCGCCTGTGCCGGGCCGTCGGCGGAGTCGAACACGGAGGTGCGCCGGCCGGTGGCCGACCAGACGAGGAACTCCACGCAGGAGCCGGGGAGTTCGGAGCCCGGTGCGGTCAGGCCGGAGAGCGGGGCGGGCTCGCGGAACTGCCGGCCGGTCGGGTAGTGGGCGAGGACGGAGTCCGGATCGGGACCGGCGGCGGCACCGAGCAGCACGGCACCGTGGTGGCTCGGCAGGCGGCGCAGACCGGCGCCGAGGCAGCGCAGGAACGGCCGCAGCGCCGGGTCGCCGGAACGCGCGGCGGCCACCAGGGCGGCGCGGGTCGTCGGCACGCCGCTGTCGGTGTGGTGGAGCAGGACGGCGGCCAGGTCGGGCTTGAAGTCGTCCTGGGAGGTGGACCGAAGGCCGGGGAGCCGGGTGGCGAGCTGTTCGAGGCGGCCGGTGCAGCGGTGGTAGTGGTCGCCGAGCAGCGTGCGGACGGCGTCGCGCTCGGCGGCGCTGGTCGCGGTCACCGGTGCCGGGCAGTCGTCGAGGCCGAAGTGGCGGGCCGCCGTCGGGCCGGGGGAGGGTTCGGGCCTCCCGGCGTCCGGTGACTCCTCGGCCGGGCCGACCGCCGACTCGGGTGCGGGTGCCGGCTCCTCCGCCGCGGAGGGCCGGGAAGGCGGGGGCGGCGGGGACGGTGACGCGGGCGGGGAGGGCGCTTCCCGGTCGGGTTCGGCGGGCGGCTCGACCGGGGGGACCTCGGGGGTGCGGAACGGAACGGCCGCGCGGCCGCCGCCGGGAGCGGCGCCGGCAACGGCGGTGCTGCCGGGGGCGGGCGAGGGGGTGCTCGACTCGCCGGCGGTGACCACTGCCCGGCGGGACGGCGCGGTGGCCCCGGCGGAGCTGCCGGTGGCGGGGGCGGCGGTGGCCCGCACGGGTGTGGGCGGCGGGACGGGCAGCGGCTCCGGCACCGCGGGCACCTGGTGGCGCGCCGTCGGTTCGGCCTCCGTGACGGCCTGCGGGACCGTCGGCACCCGGTGCGGGGCGGGGAGTTCGGCTCGCACCGGGGCCTGCACCCCGGGCCGCACCGGTGCCCTCACCTCGGCCTGCGCCTCGGCGCGCACCTCGGCGCGAGCCGCCGTCGCCGGGCGCGGTGCGGCCGTCGGGCGCCCGATGCCGTACGACACCGGTGCCACGGCGGGCGGGCCGTTCAACGGCTGTTCGGCGCCGAGCCACTCCAGCTCGTGCATCCGGGCGACGAACCGGCCGACGCGTTCGGCGGTGGGTTCCAGCAGCCCGTGGACCAGCAGGCCGAACCCCTCGGCGCCGGCGGCCGGGAGCCGGTCCAGGAGGGTGCCGAGCTCCTCGAAGGCGTCGGCCGGCACCGGGCGGTCGCGCTCCCCGACGATCAGCAGCGGGCGGGCCGCCTCGGGGCGCCGGAAGCGCGGGGTGAGCACGTGCGGGGGTTCGGGGCGCAGCCAGAGCCCGGCGGGGACGGCCTCCAGGGCCCAGTACGGGAAGGCCCGGAACACCGCGGGCCCGTCGGTGCGCCAGTCGGCGCCGCCGTTGCGCCAGGCGGCGGGAGTGGCGGGGGCGCCGGGCGAGGTGGCCAGGCGCAGCAGGAACGGCTCCCAGCCGGCCCGGCCGTCGCGGTCCAGGACCCGCGAGGTGGGGCCGCCGGGGCCGAGGACGGGCAGCCCGATCGCGGCCTGCACCGGCCGGGCCGTGCGGGCGGCCAGTGCGCCGGTGAGCGCGGCGAGTTGGTCGGGGGCCGCCCACGGGGCGCTGACCAGCGGGCGGTCGGTGCCGAGCGGCAGGGCGAGCACGGCCTCGGCGAAGTCCTCGGGCAGCAGGACCGGCCGGGCCGGGGTGCCGATGATCACCACCGCGTTGCCGGGCGGGGCGGCGGCCAGCCGGAGGTCGGGCAGCGGGGCGGTGGACGGGTCTGCCGGGTCGGTGAGCCAGAAGCCGGCGGGTAGCCGCAGGACGCGTACGGCGTCGGCCCGGCCGCCGACGACCGGTGCGCCGGCGGAGGGCGATCCGGGGCCGGGTCCGGGCACGGGCGCGGTGACGGGTGCGGTGACGGACGCGGCGGCGCCGATCGTGTCGTTGAGCCGGCGGGGCGCCTGGCCCGGTTCGCAGCGCCACCAGGAGGACGCCTCGACCGCGCCCGCCGGGTCGGTGACCTTGAGGTTGCCGCCCGGGGTGATCTCCACCAGGCCGTCCGGCGCGACCACGGGCACCCCGGCGCGCTCGGCGACGACCTCGGCCGGCCGCCGTCCGTTGGGTGCGAGCGCGGCCAGCCCGGAGGCGGCCAGCACCAGGTGGGCGGCGCCCCGGGCGCGGGCGATCACACCGAGGTCGGCCATCCGGTCGCGCAGGACCTTGGCCGAGTCGGGCGCGGCGGCGACCACCACCACGGCGTCCGGCACGGGCCGCAGGGCGCCGATCGCCGCCGTCAGATCGCCCTCGCGGGCGGTGGACGGGGCGATCACGAAGTGCGGGCCGACCGCGCGGAGCACCGACGAGCCCGGCGCCGCCGCCGCGCCCGCCGCCGGTGCGGGCGCCGGGGCCGGGGACGGCCCGGTGGCCGGCAGCGCGGCGCGGACCGGCTC
>NZ_JBHVPZ010000010.1:187691-268920 GCF_042887135.1 Kitasatospora sp. NPDC057965 | reverse complement strand
GACGACAGCTTCTTCGATCTCGGCGGGCACTCGCTGCTGGCCACCCGTCTGGTCAGCCGGGCCCGGACCGTACTCGGCGCCGACCTCACCATCCGGGACCTCTTCGAAGCACCCACGGTGACAGCGTTCGCCGGGGCCGTGGAGGGACACGAGGGCAGCCGGGATCCGTTCGACGTGCTGCTGCCGCTCCGCACCACGGGCACCAGGGCACCGCTGTTCTGCATGCACCCCGGGGTCGGATTCGGCTGGTCGTACGCGAGCCTGCTCGGCTCCCTCGGCCAGGACCGGCCGCTGTACGCGCTGCAGGCCCGCAGCCTCGCCGACCCGGACCGCTGCCCGCCCGACGTGGAGACGATGGCCCGCGACTACCTGGAGCAGATCCGCGCGGTGCAGCCCTCCGGCCCGTACCACCTGCTCGGCTGGTCCTTCGGCGGGCTCGTCGCCTTCGCCATGGCCACCGAACTGCAGCGCCTCGGCGAACAGGTGGGGCTGTTGGCGATCCTGGACGCCTACCCGAGCAGTGAGTACGGCATCGACGGAGCCCGCATCCCGGAGCGGCAGGCGTTGCGCCTGCTCCTGGAGGACTTCGGGTGCGAGGTCGACGAGGACGAACTCGCGGGTATCGCCCGCGAGCGGTTCGCTGAGATCGTCGCGGAGAAAGTCGATTCGCTCCGGTTCCTCGACGCACCTCACATCGCGAATCTCGTCGGCACCTGGATCAACAACATAGAAATGGTGCGGAAATTCGTTCCCGCTAACTTCAAGGGCGACCTGGTGTTCTTCGTCGCCACCCGGGGGCGCGGGCCGGAATCCCCGCAGCTCGAAAGCTGGGTTCCGTACGTGTCCGGACGCATCAAGGACATCGATGTGCCCTGCACCCACGCCGACATGATGAAGCCGGGTCCGGGCGCGGACATCGGCAGGACGGTGCGTGCGGAACTCGACCGGAATGAATTCGACACGGCAGGAGGGGAGCAGTGATGGCGAATCCGTTCGAGGACGAGAACGCGGAGTACCTGGTGCTGCGCAACGACGAGGGCCAGTACTCGCTGTGGCCGGCCTTCGCGCAGCCGCCCCAAGGCTGGGGAACCGTCATGGGGCCCGGATCGCGAGCCGGGTGCCTCGACCACATAGACCGCAACTGGACCGACATGCGTCCCATATCGGTGCGGACCGCGCCGACAACGAACGAGTGAACGGAGACCCCGTGAGCAACGCTTCGCAGGACAACGGCCAGACCTTGATCGACTTCCCGGTCAAGCGCACCGACCCCCTGGCTCCGCCCGCCGAGTACCAGCGGTTCCGCACCGAGGAGCCGGTCGCGAAGGTCCGGCTGCCCGACGACAGCACCTGCTGGGTCGTGACGCGGTTCGACGACGTGCGGACCGTCCTCACCGACCAGCGCTTCAGTGCCGACAGCAGGAAGCCCGGATTTCCCATCCTCATGCCGCACCGGCACCTGATGCAGGACGTGCGCATGATGAACCGGCTCGACCTGCCGGAGCACACGGCGTACCGGAGGCTCTTCGTCAAACCCTTCACCTCGGGTTCCATCCGCTCCATGCAACCGGCCATCCAGCAGCACGTCGACGAGCTGCTGGACCAGCTGGAGAACAAGGAGTCGCCGCTGGACCTGGTGACGAACTTCTCGCTGCCGATGCCGGCCCGGGTCATCTGCGAAATGCTGGGAGTGCCCTACGACGACCACGGCTTCCTGCAGAACTTCAGCAAGGCGCTCACCAACCGCAGCACCAGCGTGGAGGAGGTGAAGGGCGCGCTGGACACGCTGTTCGAGTACGTCGATGCCAAGCTGCGGGAGGAGGCGGAGAACCCGTCGGACGGACTGCTGGGAATTCTCGTCCGGAACAACGCCGAGACGAAGGCCCTCACCCACGACGAAATGGTCGCCACCGTCGTCGTGCTGCTCGTCGACGGATACGAGACCACCTCCAACATGATCACCCTCGGCGTTCTGATGCTCTTCCAGCACCCGGAGCAGCTCGCCACGCTGCGGGCGCACCCCGAGCTGGTGCCGAGCGCCGTCAACGAGATGCTGCGCTACCTGTCCATATCCGACATCGGCGTGGCGCGGGTGGCGGACGAGGACGTCGAGCTGGGCGGCACCCTCATCAAGGCCGGCGACGGGGTCATGACCCTGATCGCGGCGGCCAACCACGACAACGCCGCCTACCCGGACGCCGAGCGGTTCGACGTCCGCCGTGACCCCCGCAACCACCTCACCTTCGGCCACGGCATCCACCAGTGTCTGGGACAGCACCTGGTGGCCATCGAGCTCGAGGTGGTCTTCGCGACCCTGCTGGACCGGCTGCCCGGCCTGCGTCCGGCCGTTCCCCTCGACCAGGTGTCCTTCAAGCACGACGCGGGCCTCTACGGAGTCTGGGACCTGCCCGTCACCTGGTGATCCGACCGTCACCTTCCCCGGAAGAGCACAGAGCACAGAGCGGATTGACATGACATTGCCCGAGCAGGAGAAGGAACGTACGGCAGAGCCCGTCGAGCGACCGGGTTCGCAACGGTGGTGGGTGCTGGCCGTCCTGTGCCTCGTGGTCACCGTGGTCGAGGTCGATGCGACCATCGTGAACGTGGCGCTGCCGTCGATGGCGGATTCGCTGTCCGCCACCAGCAGCGACCTGGCCTGGATCAGTGACGCCTACATCCTCACCTTCGCCGCGTTCATGCTCATCGGTGGTCGACTCGGTGACACCTACGGGCACAAGCGGCTGCTGATGGCCAGTCTCACGGTGTTCGGGGTCGCTTCGCTGCTGTGCGTGGTGGCCACGAGCACCGGGGAACTGGTGGCCTGGCGGGCGTTGCTGGGGCTCGGCGGGGCCGGCATCCTGCCGGCCTCGCTGGCCCTGGTCACCGTCAGCTTCCCGGCCCACGAGCGGCCGAAGGCGTTCGGCATCTGGAGCGCCATGACGGTGCTCGGACTGCCGCTGGGCCCGGTGCTGGGCGGCTGGCTGCTGGACCACTTCTGGTGGGGGTCGGTGTTCTTCATCAACCTGCCGCTGGTCGTGGTGACGCTGGCCAGTGCCCAGCTGCTGATCCGCACCCCGGCTCCGGCCGCGGGCGGGAAGCGTCTCGACGTGCTGGGGGTGGTGCTGTCCGCGCTCGGGACCGGCGCCCTGCTGTTCGCCGTGATCGAGGGGCCCCGGCGCAGCTGGACGGACCCCGTCGTGCTCGGTGTCGGGGTGCTCGGCGTCGTGCTCCTGGCCGGGTTCTTCGCCTGGCAGCGGCGGGCCCAGGCACCGGTGGTGGATCTGCAGCTGTTGCGCGTGCGCACCTTCGTGGTCGGTTCGTTGGCGGCCGCGCTGAGCTTCTTCGTGTTCACCGGCATCATGTTCGTCCTCACCCAGTACCTCCAGGGTGTGCTCGGGTACCGGCCGTCCAACGCCGGTCTGGCGATGGTGCCGCTCGCGCTGTTGTTCACCGGAGCCAGCCTTCTCGCCGCGCCGATGGCGGTCCGGCTCGGCAGTCGTACGGTCATCGCCATCGGACTGTTCCTCATCGGTGCCGGCATGGTGGTGCTGACCGGAGCGGACACCTCCACCGGTTACGCGTTGATCGGCGTCAGCCTGGGGCTCACCGGCCTGGGCGCCGGTTTGACGGTCGGTCAGGCCATCGGAACCAGCCTGAGCGCGGTCCCTCCCGCACTGGCGGGCGTGGGCAGCGCCGTCGGCAACTCGGCCAGGCAGATCGGCGGTGCGCTCGGGGTGGCGGTGCTCGGCAGTCTCCTCGCCTCGGTGTACGCCGGGAGGCTCGACGACAAGGGGGGTGACTTCCCGGAGGGCGTCGTCGACCGGGCGGGCGAGTCCCTCGGCGCGCTCGACTCCGCCGCCGCGGGGCTGGACGGTGACGTGGGGCGTCGGCTCCTCGACATCGGCCACGTCTCCTTCGTGGACGCTCTGCACACGGCGATGACCGTCGGCGCGGTGCTCGCCGTGATCAGCGCGCTCGTGGTGTTCGCCCTGCTGCCGAAGGGCAACCTCGCCCGGGGCGAGGGGCTGGAGTAGCCGCCGTCGCGCAACCGTGAGAGCGGGAAGGGCCGGTTCCGGGAGCATGGGGCTTCCGGGCCGGCCCTTCTGCATGCGCCCCGGCAGGCGTGCGGGAGCGCGGGCGGGCGCGGGCCGCGCGGGTGAGCGGGGTTCTGCCTCGATGCACCGGGTGCGGTCGGGGCGGCTGCGGGGAGAGTGCGCGGAAGCGTTTCTGCTATCACGCTTTTCATCACATACGACTTGATGTGGGCCGGTGAAATAATCCCTTCGGTGAAGCTGTGGAGAGGTTTATTTGCAGGTCAGGAATGGCTGCCGGAGGGTCACTCAAGAAAGCTCTTGACTTCCCGTCGGGCGGATTCCTAGGGTGAAAGTGTCTGGCCGCCGGGCTTCGCCGAGCGGCTGTGCGGGGCGATGATTGTGAATGTGGCAATGGCCGGCGACCGCGGAACCGGGGTCGGTCGTTCCACGGTGTTCGACCTGTGTGCAGCGGTAGGGGGCGGCGACGGCCGTCCTGGTGTCGTGTGGTGTCGACGGACCCCAGCGACCGTGTCCTGCGCGCCGGTTGCCCGTCTTTTTGGGTTGTGCTGTCGGGGTGTGCCGGCCGGGGCCGGGGCTCCTGGCGCGTTTTCGGGCGCCGACGTCTTCAATGAGGAATTGCGGCGCGAGTCGCCGAATGCAGCAGATCGCGCATATGAGTCTGGGGGAATTGTGCATCATGCCTGAAACCTCGATCGCCGTTCTCTTTCCCGGGCAGGGCGCTTTCTACGGCCGTGCCCTCGCGGACCTGCGGGACGAGTTCCCCGAGGTAGGACCGGTCCTCGCCGAGATCGGTGACGCCGCCCGTCCGCTGCTCGGCGACCACGCGGTGGAGCAGCTCCTCGCGGCGCGGACGCCGGACACCGAGCAGTTGCTCCGGGATGCCCCGGAGGCCCTTCAGCTCGCCATCTACGCGGTTTCCACCGCCGCCTACGGCGTTCTGCGCGCTCGTGGACTGCGTCCGAACGTCCTGGTCGGCCACAGCCTCGGGGAGATCGCCGCACTGGTCGCGGCCGGTGCGTTCAGCCCCGCCGAGGGGGCCGAGATCGTCTGCCACCGGAGCATCGCGCTGCGCGAGGCCGGGTCGGGCGGGGCCGGGTCGGGCGACGCCTACATGGCCGCCGTCGGCACCGACGCCGACCGGGCGCAGAAGCTGGTCGACCTCGTCGGCGACCCGCTGAGCGGCATCGCGGTCGAGAACCACGACGGGCAGACCGTGCTGTCCGGGCGGGCCGAGGCGCTGGACGCCATCGGCCGGCTCGCCGCCGTGCTGAAGACCGACTTCGCGCGGCTCCAGTCGCCCTACGCCTTCCACAGCCCGCTGCTCGGGCCGGCGGCGGAGAAGTTCGCCGAGCGCATCGCGGACATCCGTCAGCGACCGCTGCGGACCGCCGTCCACTCACCGATCCTCGGCCGTGCCTACGAGGACGGCGACCGGCTGACCGAGCTGCTGGCCGGGCACTTCACCACCCGGGTGCGGTTCGCCGGCACGGTGCGGGAGCTGGCGGCCGGCGGGGTGTCCGTGTTCGTCGAGAGCGGGGCGCTGGACGCGCTGAGCCGGATCACCGGCCGCGTCGTCGCGACCCCGGTCACCACCGTGCCGACCCTGCTGCCCGAGGCGGGCGGCGCCGCGCTGCTGCGGCGGGCGCTCGACCGGCTCGCCCTGATGGGTGCGGTCCCGGTGCGCGCGGGCGGCCTCGCGACGGCGGACCAGCTGCGGGCCGCGCTGCTGTCCGACGTGCCGGCCGAGGACTTCGAGGCGTTCTGGGACGGGCGCGGCGGGGACGTGCGGGCGTTCGCCAGGGAGGCCTACCTGACGTATCTGGGCGTGAGAGGGGACGGGAGGGGAGGGGCCAAGGCGAAGGCGCGGGGTGCGGTGGCGGGGGTGGGCCGCGAGGCGCTGGTCCGCCAGCTCGCCGACATCTACGCCGAGGCGCTGGAGTACCCGGTCGAGGTCTTCGAGGAGGGCACCGACCTGGAGGCCGAGCTGGGCGTGGACTCGGTGAAGCAGACCGAGCTGCTGGTGCGGGTGGGCCGCCGCTACGAGCTGCCGCCGCGGCCCTCCGACGTGCGGCCGGCCGCGTACAACACCCTCGGCAAGATCGCCGACCTGATCCTCGCTTCGGGCGGATCGGTGTGATGCCGGTGTCCCAGGAACCTCGGGGAAGGATCGCCCTGGTCACCGGAGGGGCGCGGAACGTCGGCAAGGCGATCGCCAAGCGACTCGCCGCCGACGGCGCGCTGGTCGTCATCAACCACCTGCACTCTCCCGGGCCCGCCCGGGAGACCGCCGCGGAGATCGAGCGGGCCGGCGGCCGGGCGCACGTCATCCGCGCGTCGGTCGCCGTCCGCGGCCAGGTCGACCGCATGTTCGACGAGATCGAGGAGCGCTTCGGCGGGCTCGACGTCCTCGTCAACAACGCCGCCGACGGCGCGCTGGTGCCGGGCGAGGAGGTCACCGAGCAGTTGCTCGACCGGGCGCTGAACACCAACCTCAAGGGCGGGCTGGCGTGCGCCCGGCGGGCCGCCGCGCTGATGGCGCGGCGGGGCGGGGGCAGCATCGTCAACGTCTCCACGCTGGGCGGCGGCCGGTTCGTGATGGCCAACTACCTGGCCTGCGGGCCGGCGAAGGCCGCGGTGGAGGCGATGACCCGCTATCTGGCCGTCGACTACGCCCGCGACGGGATCCGGGTCAACACGGCGGCGGCCGGCCTGCTCCGCAGTGAGGTCGTGGGGCTGTTCCCGGATGCCGAGCGGATGCAGCGCGCCACCATCGAGGCCACCCCGATGGGGCGGCTCGGCCACCCGGAGGAGCTGGCCGAGGTGGTGGCCTTCCTGGCCTCGCCGCGGTCGAGCTGGATCACCGGCCAGGTGATCCTGGCGGACGGCGGGCTGTCCACGGGACAGGCGCTGCTGTCGCCGCCGCGCGCGCTGGTGGACCCGGTCCCGCCGACGGTCCCGGTGGCGGCGGAGGAGGCGGAGGAGGAGGAGGAGACGGAGGACGAGGCGGAGAGGGAGACGGAGACGGACGGCGGCGAGGAGCAGGGGCAGGGGCGGGCTGAGGAGGACGACGACGAGATCGCCATCGTCGGCATGGGCATCGTGGTGCCCGGCGCCAACGACCCCGACGAGTACTGGCACGAACTGATGCACGGCGCCGAGCGGTTCGTCGAGATCCCGGCCGACCGGTGGGACAACGACAGGTTCCACTCGGCCGACCGGCGCGAGGAGGACAAGACCTACTCCAAGCGCTCCGCCTTCATCACCGACTTCGTGCCGCACCCCCGACTGGCCCGCGAGCTGGCCGAGGCGGGAACCGGCCCGGACGCGGTCGAGTCGACCACGCTGTGGCTGCGGCACTCGCTGCTGCAGGCCATGGAAGGCGTCAGGCATCGTCCCGAGGACCGGTGCTCGTTCCTGGTCGGCTACACCGCCGACGGCAGCCAGCACCTGGAGGAGGCGACCGTCCGGGCCGGTGTGCTCGGCCGGATGGCGCCGATCCTGGACCGGCTGGGCCTGTCGGAGGCGGACCGCGCCGCCGCGCTCGCCGCCGTCGAGCGCCGGCTGGCCGAGCACTACCCGCGCAGCGGGCCCGAGCCGCTGCGGTTCTTCCCGCACCGGGTCGGGCTCAACGCGATGCGCGGCGTGCTGCCGCCGTCCACCGAGCTGCTGCTCGTGGACACCGCCTGCTCGTCCTCGCTCTACGCGGTGGACCTCGGCGTCAAGGGGCTGCTGGAGGGGCGGCACGACATCGCGGTCTGCGGTGGCTCGTTCGCCGTGGGCCCGCGCGGTTCGATCCTGTTCGCCAAGCTCAACGGCCTGTCGGTGAGCGGCGAGGTCCGTTCGCTCGACAAGGACAGCGACGGGGTGCTGTTCTCGGACGGTGCCGCCACCGTCGTGCTCAAGCGGCTGAGCCGGGCGCGCCGGGACGGCGACCGGGTGCTGGCCACCCTGCGCGGCTTCGGCTCGTCCTCGGACGGCAGGGGCAAGGCCGTCTACGCCCCGAGCGCGGCCGGCCAGCAGCTGGCGATCCGGCGCGCGCTGGACCGGCCGGGCATGGACGGGGTGCGGCCGGACTGGATCGTCGCGCACGCCACCGGCACCCCGGCCGGCGATCTGGCGGAGTTCACCACGCTGCGCGAGACGCTGGGCGGTCCCGAGCCCGGGCGCGGCCCGGTGGTGGTCACCTCGAACAAGTCGGTGATCGGGCACACGGGTTGGGCCGCCGGTGTGGCCTCGCTGATCGAGGTCGTGCTGGGCTTCCGGCACGAGGTGATCCCGCCGCAGCACCGGTTCACCGGGACCCCGGCGGACTTCGCGATCGGCGGCTCCACCCTGGTGGTGCCGACCGAGCCGGTGCCGTGGCCGCGCGGCGGGCGCCGCCGGACCGCCGCCGTCTCCGGCTTCGGCTTCGGCGGCACCAACGCGCACCTGGTGGTGCAGGAGCCGCCGGTCGCGGGAGCGGTGAGGACCGTGCGGCCGGAGCCGCGGCAGGCGCGCCGGCAGCCACCGCGGCGGATCGCGATCGTGGCGCGAACCGCGCACCTGCCGGGCAGCGGGAGCGCCGACGACCTGGCCGGCCGGCTGGGCGAGGCGGCGCCGGAGGACCTGTCCTTCGGCGAGGCCTACCCGCTGCCGTCGTTCCGGCAGGTCCGGATGCCCCCCGGCACGATGCGGGGCATCGACCGCTGCCAGCTGATGATCCTCGAGTGCGCCCACCGGCTGCGCGACGGCCTGGGCTCGTTCTGGGAGGACAACAGCGAGACCACGGGCGTGGTGCTCGGCCACCTGGGGGCGACCCGCAACGCGACGCTCTACGCGATGCGCTGCTACCTGGACGACCTCACCGCCGCGCTCGGGGCCGACCCCGCGCCGGCCGCGGCGCCGTGGCTGCCGCAGGTGCTGGAGCGGCTCGGGGCCGAGGTGCGGCGGCTGGTCCCGCCGTCCAGCGAGGACTCCTTCCCCGGCATGATGCCGAACGTGATCCCGGCCCGGGTCGCCAACTACTTCGACCTCAAGGGCCTCAACATGACGGTCGACACGGGGTTCACCTCGGCCCTGAGCGCGATCGACGTGGCCATCCGCTACCTGCGGCAGGGCGAGCTGACGATGGCACTGGTCGGCGGCATCAACGGCAACAGCACCGACGAGGTGCGCCGGCTGCTGGACGGGGCCCTCGACGGGCGCAGCGTCCTGGCCGAGGGAGCCTTCCTGTTCGCCCTGGTGACCGAGGAGACCGCGGCGGCGGCCGGGCTGGAGGTGCTCGGCTTCCTGGACACGCCGTCCGCGGCGGAGCCCTCGGCGCCGTCCGTGCCGACCGTCGAGTGCGGCGCCGTGCGCACCGGCCGCGATGCCTGCTACCTGGGCGCCGAGGGGGCGATCGGCATCCTGCAGGTGCTGGCGAGGGAGCCGGCCGCCCGGGACGCGCTGGTGGTCTGCCGCGGCGAGAGCGGCGCGCCCGACCTCACCGTCCGGGTCTCCGCCCCCGTGGCGACCGCCGGCCCGGTGCCCGCCCGTCCGGCCGACGCCGTTACCCGGGGGCCGTCCGCCTGCTACGACGAACGGCAGTACGGCGACCGGAGGAACGAGCGGCACCCGCTGCTGATCACCCGGTACGTCCCGGGGCTGACCGCGACGCCGGGCGAGCAGGTCCGCGCCGAGGTGCCGTTCTGGCCCGCGGAGCCCACCGTGGTGCTGACCGACCGGCCGCGGACGGTGACGGCGGCCGGGGCCCCGCCGGGCACCCTGGTGCTGTCCACGGTGCCCGGCGGTCCCGGGGTCCGCCACGTGCCGGACGGCGAGGCGCTCCAGGGACTGCTGGACGAGGCGGACCCGCGGCGGCGGATCCGGCACATCAGGGTGATCACCGACCTGTCCGGTGCGCGGACGGTCGGCCCGGAGGAGGCGGCGGCGCTCGGCGCCCTGCACGAGCTGGTGTTCCTGACGGTACGGCAGCGGCACGAGGCGCTGGCGGAAGGGGCCGGCGGGGCCGGCGGCGCGAGCTGCGTCGGGCTGTTCCTCGGGGCGATGACCGACCGGACCCCGCACCCGTTCACGGGCATGTTCACCGGTCTGTTCAAGGTGATCCACCTGGAGTACGCGCCGCACTGCCTGACGTACGCGCTGGTCACCGGCGCGCGGGAGGCCGCCACCGGGGTCGCCCAGGCGGGCCGGGAGTCCGCGTACCGGCGCGGGGCGCCGTCGGTCTTCTACGCCGGCGGCCGGCGGCTGACCGTCACCCTGGCCGAGGAACCCGGTGGGCCGGTGCCGCCGGGGGAGGCGGCGCTCGGACCGGACGGCGTCGTGGTCGCGGTCGGCGGCGGGCGCGGCATCACCGCGGAGGTGCTCACCGAGCTCGCCCGGCACTTCCGCCCCCGGGTGTACGTGCTCGGCAGCAACCCGGTGGACTCCCACCCGGCCGAGTACCTGGAGCTCGACGACGAGGCCTTCGCCGAGGGCCGCGCCGACTACATCCGCGAGCAGCTCGCACTGCGGACCGGCCGCAACCCCGCGCAGCTCGGCCGCGCGTACGAGCGGATCGGCCGGGCGCGGGTGGTCCGGGCCAACCTGCGCCGGATCGCCGGGCACAGCGGCGCGCACGCGGTGCACTACGTGCCCTGCGACGTGACCGACCCCGCGCAGGTGACGGCCGCGATGGACCGGATCCACGCCGAGGCCGGGCGGATCGACCTGCTGGTCAACGCGGCGGGGCTGAACCGCTCGGCGCCGATCGCGAGCAAGAGCCCGGCGGAGTTCCGGCAGGTGCGCGACCTGAAGGTGCTGGGCTACGCCAACCTCAAGCACGCCCTGCGGGGCCGGCCGCCGCGCGCCTGGTGCAACTTCGGCTCGCTGCTGGGCCTGACCGGTCAGGTGGGCGAGGCCGACTACGCCTCGGGCAACGACTTCCTCGCCTCCGCCGCGACCTACCACCACCAGGTGCTGGGCAGCCGCGAGTTCACCGTGGGCTGGACTCTGTGGGGCGAAGTCGGCATGGGGGCAGGTGAGTTGACCAAGGCATACTTCGAGAAGAGCGGGCTGTACTCCGCGATGAGCACCGCCGAGGGCGTGCACCACTTCCTCCGCGAGCTGAACCTGGCCGAGGTCTCGCCGTACACCGTGCACCTCGGTGCCGCGGAGCGCGGGGCGGTGCGGCGACTGCTGCCCGGACTCCTCGACCCGGGGGCGCCGCAGGCGGATTCGTCGGTGGACGCACCCGGGGAGCGGCCGGCCGACGGGGCGGAGCCGGCGCTGCCGTTCTACCTCGGCGAGGTCCTGGAGCGGACGGCGGACGCGGTCGTCTTCGAGCGGGTCTTCGACCTGGAGCGGGACGACTACCTGCGCCACCACCGGGTCGGCGGCACACCCACCCTGCCGGGCGCCTTCGTCACCGAGATCGCCTTCGAGGCGGCCTCCTGGCTGGTGCCGGAGCTCAAGGTGTACGCCTTCGAGGACCTGCGCTTCCAGCACTTCCTCAAGGTCCGCGAGACGGACCGGGCCGGGCTGCGCAAGAAGATCCGCGCCGAGGTCGTGGAGCGCCGGGCCGACCTCGGCCAGGCGGTGGTGGCGGTGCGGATCACCCAGGACGTGGTGGCGCCCAACGGCACCGTGCTGGTCGAGGACCGGCCGCACTTCGAGGTGCGGGTGCTGCTGGCCGGCGAGCTGCCGCAGGCGCCGCACTGGCGGGCGTGGCACCCGGCGGCGGAGACGCCGGTCCCCGATCCGTACCACGTCCGGGGCTCGCCGGTGCGGCTGACCGACCTGTTCGTGTCGACCACCGACACCCGGCTGCACCCGGACGGCAGGCGGGCCACGTACAACCTCGAACTACCCGCCGACCACCGGGTGTTCGGAAGCTTCGGGATCCCGGTGGTGCTCCTCGACGGCCTCGCCCGCACCGGGGTGCTCGCCCCGGTCGACGGCGACCTGGTCCCGCTGGCCGCCCCGCTGGGCATCGGCCGGATCGACGTCTACGAGCACGGCGGCGACGGCGAGGTCGCGCGGCGCTACGGACGGCTCGACCTGTACGCGGTGCTGCCCGACGCGCCGGCCGACGGGCGGGACGCGGGCCGGGGCAACCGCTTCGTCGCGGTCCGGCCGGACGGACGGGTGCTGCTCCAGATGAAGGAGCTGGACTGGACGTTGATGGGCTATCTGGACCGCCGGACCGGCGGCTTCCTGACCACGGCCGAGGCGGCCGAGGCGGCCGAAGTGGCGGAAGCGGCCGAGCCGACCGAAACGTCCTCCGCGAGCGAGCGCGACGAGGGGGTGGCCCCGATGGGAAGAGCTGAGGCCGGTGCGGCCCGCGGGCCGGCGCCGGTGCCCGCCGCCCCGCGCCCCGCCCGCCTCGCCCCGGGTCCGCGCGGCCCGTGGGCCGTCCCCGGCAACCTGCGGAAGTTCCAGCGCGACGCGCCCGCCCTGTTCGCGGAACTGAACCGGACCTACGGCGACATGGTCAGGCTGCCGCTCGGCTACTTCACCGTCCACCTCAACTACCACCCGGACAACATCCGTCACGTCCTCCAGGACAACAGCCGGAACTACGTCCGCGGCAAGGGCTACGACGCCTTCAGGATCTTCATGGGCACGGGCCTGCTCACCCTCGACGGCGAGGAGTGGAAGCAGCACCGCCGGGTGGTCAACCCGCTGTTCCACAAGGCCGCCGTCGACGGCATGGCGAGCGCCATGACCGACTCCACCGCGCTGGTCCTCGACCGGTGGGAGCGCGGCTCGCCGGACGGCACCGGCATCGACGTGGTGCCGGAGATGGCGGACCTCGCCCTCGGCGCCCTCGGCAAGGTCATGTTCGACACCGACCTCCACCCGGTCGGCGACCGGGTGGGGCCGGCGATGGCCACCGCCGTCGAGGCCATGGTCTTCCGCGGCACCCTCAACCAGCTGACCCCCGAGTTCGTCCCGATCCCGTACAACCGGCGGATCCGCCGGGCCCGCCGGGTGATGTACGAGATCGTGGACGGCATCGTCGAGGCCCACCGAGCGGGCCGGCACGAGGGGCTGACGGACCTGATCGCCCTGCTGCTGCGGGCGCGCGACGAGAGCGGCGGGGAGTGGACCGCGCAGCAGCTCCGGGACGAGATCATGACCGTCCTCATGGCGGGCCACGAGACCACCGGCACCGGCCTGGCCTGGGCGCTGTACGAGCTGGCCGGGAACCCGGAGGCGCAGGAGCGGCTGCACGAGGAGGTCGAGCGGGTGCTCGGCGGGCGCGTGCCCGGCATCGCGGACCTCGCGGACCTTCCGTACACCCGGATGGTCGCCGACGAGACGCTGCGGCTGCACCCGCCGATCTGGGTGTACCCGCGCGACGCCGTCGGGGAGGACGACGTCAACGGCTGGCACGTCCCGGCCGGCGGCAGCGTCTTCATGGTCCCGTACGTCACCCACCGGCACCCGGACTTCTGGGTCGACCCGGAGCGCTTCGACCCGGAGCGCTTCACCGAGCAGAACCGCGCCCGGCATCCCCGGTACGCCTACTTCCCGTTCGGCGGCGGGCAGCGCCAGTGCGTCGGCAACCGGATGGCGCTGGTGCAGACGCACCTGACGCTCGCCATGGTCGCCCAGCGCTTCCGGCTGCGCCCGGTCCCGGGCCACCGGCCGACGCCGGGCACGCTGGTCTCCCTCCGCCCGGTCGACGGCATCCGCCTGGTCGTGGAGCCGAGGAAGCGGTGACCCGCCCGATGACGACCGAGGAACCGGCCGCCCCGGCGCGGGCCCTGGCCGCCCCGGTGGTGGAGTACCCGCGGGACGGATCGGTGCGTCCGGTGCGGCGCCACGTGTGGGAGCCGGTGGAGACCGCCGCGCTCCCGCCGGGCACCGCCCCCGGGCTGCGCGGACGCTCGATCGCGGTGGTCGGCGGCCGGGAGGCCACCGCCGTCGCGGTCGGCGCGGCGCTGACCGCCGCCGGGGCGGCCGTGCACCGGCTCGCCCCGCCCGCCGAGGGGCAGCGGGAGGGCTTCACCGAGGCCGCCGAGGCGCTGCGCACCGCGGCCGGGCGGATCGACGGCATCGTCGACCTCAACCTGGAGGAGCCCTTCGACGGGGGCGGCACGGACGCCTGGGAGGGGCCGCTGCGGCAGACCTTCGCGCTGCTCCGGGCCTGCTGCGCGGACTGGGCGGCCGAGACCGACGCCGAGCGGCTGTTCTACCTGCCGGTCACCCGGCTGGGCGGCCGGATGGGCTTCGGCCCGGACCTGGTCGAGCAGCCGCTCGGCGGCCTGTGGGCGGGGCTCGCCAAGGGCCTGCCCCGGGAGGTGCCCAACTGCAACGTCCGGATCCTCGACCTCACCGCCGAGCACGCGGCGGCGGAGGTCGGCGACCTGGTGAGCCGGGAGCTCTACCGCTGGGGCGCGTTCGAGATCGGCCACCGCGGCGGGCGGCGCTACAGCCTGCGGGCCCGCCACGAGCGGCCCGGCCCGCCGGTGCGCGCGCTGCGGCCCGGCGACACCGTGGTGATGTCCGGTGGCGGGCGCGGCATCGGCTTCGCGCTGGCCCGCTCGCTCGCCGAGGACTTCGGCGCCCGGGTCGTGGTGAGCGGCCGCGGCGCGCCGCCCGACGCCGCGGCCACCCCGGCGCTGGCGCTGGACGACCGGGAGTTCCGGCGGTACCGGGACGAGCGGCTGCGCGAGGCGGCGGCCGGGCGCCGGGTGCCGCAGGTCCGCGCCGAGCTGGAGGAGCTGGCCCGGCAGCGTGAGCTGTGGGCGAACCTCGCCTCGGCCCGTGCGGACGGTCTGCGGATCGACTACGTGCGGTGCGACATCACCGACCCGGAGCAGGCCGCCCGGCTGGTCTCCGAGGCCGGCGACCGGCTGGCGGGCGTCGTGCACAACGCGGGCGTGGACGTCCCGGTCCGGCTGCCGGGCAAGACCGAGCAGATCGTCTCGCTGGTCGTCCGGGTCAAGGTCGGGGGCTTCCTCAACCTGCTGCGGGCGGTCGAGGGCCGGCCGCCGTCGGTGTTCTTCTGCAGCGTCGGCTCGCTGACCGGCCGCTGGGGCGGCATGGTCGGCCAGCTCGACTACGGCGCCGCCAACGAGGCGCTCGGCCGGCTCGGGCTGTGGGCCTCGCAGGACGGCGAGCAGCCCGGCCGGGCGCGCCGCACACCGGTCTCCACGGTCTGCTGGCCGACCTGGGAACGCCTCGGCATGATCACCAACTACGAGGCCACCCTGCGCTACATGTCGGCGGTCGACGTCCGCGAGGGCCTGTACCACTGGAAGCGCGAGCTGTTCTGCGGCAGCGCCGGCGAGTCGACGTTCATCGGCGACGTCGGCCCGGCGATGCTGCCGTCCGTCCTGCGCGGCTACCGGCAGGACACCGGGCTGCCGGGCATCGAACGGCTGGCCGCCGCCCGGCACTTCCTGGGCGGGCCGGTGCGCTTCCGGCCGCACGGCTCGCTCACCACGGCGCATGTGCTGCGGGCCGGGGAGCTGCCGTGCTGCGACGACTTCCGGGTGGCCGGCGAGCCGGCGCTGCCGGTCTCGCTCTGCCTGGAGTACCTGCGGGCGGCCGGCGACTGGGTGCTGCCGGAGCGGGGCGACGGGCTGCGCCTTGTCGAACTACGCGGCCTGGAGGTGGAGTTGCCGCTGCTGGGGGTGGGCCCCGGGCGGTCGGCGGCCGAGTTGGTGCGGCACGCCGAGGGCGGCCGGTCCGAGGACGGCGGCTGGCGGGTCGCGGTGACGCTGGAGCGGGACGGCCGACGGCTCGCCTCCGCCGAACTGGTGTACCGGGACGGCGGGCCGACGGCCGACGGGGACCTGCCGGCGCCGCCGGGTGCGACCGGCGTCGAGGAGGTGCTCCCGTTCCCGCGCGGCGGTGCGCTCGGCTGGACCGGGCAGGCCTTCCGGCTGGCCGCCTGGCGGCGGGACGGGGCCACCGGCCGCCCGTACGCCCGGGCGGAGCCGGGCCGGACGGCCGATCTGCTGCTCGCCTCGCCGGCTCCGGGCGCGGTGCTCCCGCTCCACCAGGTGGAGAACGTGCTGCGGGCCGGCTGGCTCGTCCAGGGCGGGGCGGGTGCGGACGCGCGACGGCTCACCGTGGAGCGGCTGCGCGCCGAGCCGTCGGCCGCCGGCGCCGCCGTCCTGCTGACCGGCAGCCCGGACGGCCGCGACTGGACCGGTCATGACCGGACCGGCCGGTGCGTCACCGAGGATCTCCGGCCGCGCCCGCCCGTGCTCCGGGTGACGGGCCTGCGTTACCGCTGACGCCGACCACTCGCCGTGCCCGGGGCGCGGCGGACACCACCAGGGGGAACCGTTGACCACGATCGTCGACCGCTCCGACGCCTACTGCGTCGTGGGCGCCGGGGCGGGCGGCCTGGCCGCCGGAAAGAACCTGCGGGAGTTCGGGTTCGAGTTCGACGTGATCGAGCGCGCGGACGACGTCGGCGGCACCTGGTACGGCGGCAACCCCCACAGCGCCGCCTACGACTCGGTCCACCTCATCACCTCCAAGCCCTACATCCAGTACGACGACTTCCCGCTCCCGGCGCACTACCCGACCTACCTGGGCCGCGCGCACGCGCACGCCTATCTGCGTTCCTACGCCGAGCACTTCGGCGTCCACGAGCGCGTCGAGTTCAGCCGAACGGTGGAACGGATCGAGCGCGGGGACGGTTCGCCCGACTGGTTCGTCACCCTCGACGGGGGCGAAGTGCGCCGGTACGCCGGGGTGGTGATCGCCAGCGGCCACAACTGGAGCCCCCGGTACCCGGACTACCCCGGGAAGTTCGACGGCGAGACGTTCCACTCCTGCGAGTACCGCGACCCGGAACCGCTGCGCGGCAAGCGGGTGCTGGTGGTCGGCGGTGGGACGTCGGGCTGCGACATCGCCGTGGAGTCCTCGCAGAACGCCGCGTCGACCGCGCTGAGCATCCGCCGGGGCTGCTACTACTGGCCGAAATACCTGTTCGGCATGCCGACGGACGTCCTGTACGAGGGCGTACTGAAGTGGCGGATGCCCCGGCCCGTGGTGCGCTTCTTCGGTAGTCTCCTGCTGCGGCTCAACAGTGCCGGAAAGCCGGAGCGGTACGGGCTGCCCAAGCCGTCCCACAAGTTGCTGGAGGAGCATTTCGTCATCAACTCGACGCTGCTCTACCAGCTGGGTCACGGCGACCTCGTCGCCAAGCCGGACATCGCCGAACTCCTGGGCGACCGGGTGAAGTTCACCGACGGCAGCGAGGAGGCGTACGACGTCATCGTCTACGCCACCGGATACCGGATGACCGAATTCCCCTTCATCGACCGCAAGCATCTGAACTGGAACGGGCACACCCCGCAATTGCACCTCGCCGCCTTCCACCCGGAATACGACAACCTTTTCGTCATCGGATATTTCCAGACCTCCACCGGCAATTGGCCGATCATGGACTACCAGTCGCAGCTCATGGCCCGCTATCTGCACCTGCTGCGGACCGACCCGCAGCGGGCCGCCCGGTTCAGGCGGGCCAAGGCCACGCCGATGGCGGCCGCCCGGTTGAACGGCGGCATCCGGTACTACGACTCCGAGCGGCACTGGCTCCAGGTCGAGCACTTCTCCTACCGGGCGCTGCTGCGCAGGCTCGTCCGCCGGATGGACGCCGAACCGCCGGCCGCCGAGCACGGCGGGGCTGCCGCGGAGACGGCCGATCCGTCGGCGGCGAACCGGCCGAGGAGCCACGCATGATGGACCTGATCGCGCGGCCGGCGAACCGGCATGCCCGGCCGGTGCTGCTGGGCGCCGTCGCGGTGGCCGCGGTGGCGGGCTTCTTCGGCGCCCCCGTCGTCACCTCGCTGACCGGCGGCAACCCGGACTTCGTCACTCCGGGATCGGGCAGCGTCCGGGCCGACGAGCGGATCGGTGCGGCCACCGGAATCCAGGCCGACGGCGGTGTCATCGCCCTCGTCGACACCGGCGCCCCGGTGGACGACCGGCGCACCCGCGACGAGGTCGCGAAGGTCGCCGACCTGATGTCCGGCGACCCGGTCTTCGCCGACGTCCTGACGTACTACCAGGCGCGGGACGACGGACTGGTCTCCCGGGACGGCACCCGGACGATCGTGGTCGGCCGGCTCAAGGACGGCGCCGGGGAGCACTACCAGGACGCCGTCGAGCGGCTGTCCGCCGCGCTGGACGGCGACCGGAGTGTCCGGCTGGGCGGCAGCGAGGTGGTCGGCAACCAGGTGGTCGGCACCGTCCAGCGCGACCTGGAGCGGGCCGAACTCATGGCCTTCCCGGTGCTGTTCGTGCTCTCGCTGTGGATCTTCCGCAGCCTGGTGGCCTCCGCGCTGCCCCTGGTCATCGGCGGACTGAACGTCGTCCTCACCCTGCTCGGCCTGCGGCTGGTCGACCGGCTGGTCGCCCCGGTGTCGGTCTTCTCGCTCAACCTGGTGACCGCGCTCGGCCTCGGCCTCGCCATCGACTACAGCCTGCTGATCGTCTCCCGCTTCCGGAGCGAGCTGGCGGCCGACCCGGACGTCGGCCGGGCGGTCGAGGCCACCCTGCGCACCGCGGGCCGCACCGTCCTGTTCAGTTCGCTGACCGTGAGCGCCGCGATGGCCTCGCTGTTCGTCTTCCGCCAGCGCTTCCTCTACTCGATGGCGGTCGGCGGCCTGCTGGTGTCGGCGTCCGCGCTGCTGGTCGCGCTGCTGGTGCTGCCCGCGCTGCTGCGGCTGCTCGGCCGGCACGTCGACTTCCTCGCCCCGGCCCGGCTGCGCCGCTCGCTGGAGGCGCCGGAGAACACCGACGGCGGCTGGTTCGCGCTGGCCCGCGGCGTGATGCGGCGCGCCCCGCTGGTCGCGATCGGCGCGAGCGCGCTGCTGGTGGTGCTCGGACTGCCGTTCCTGAAGGTCGCCTTCACCACCGTCGGCCCCGCCTCGCTGCCGGCCGGCGCGAGCGGCCGGGCGGTCGACGAAACCCTGCGCGCCGACTTCCCCGCCGACCCGCTGGAGTCCGTGCAGGTCGTCATCGCCACCGGTGGGGGATGGGGCGGGGACGGCGACGGTGGCCGGGCCGCCGTGCGGCAGCGGGTGGACGCGCTGCGCGCCGGCATCGCCGCCCTGCCCGGCGCCGCCTCGGTCACCCCGGCCGCGCAGCTGGACGCCGACACCTGGCTGCTCCAGGTCACCCCCGAGGAGCCCGGCCTCAGTGAGCGGAGCCAGGCCCTGGTCAAGGATGTGCGCGCGCTCCCCGGGCCGGACGAGATCCTGGTCGGCGGGCAGACCGCCACCTACGTCGACCTCAAGGACAGCCTCACCGGCCGGCTCCCGGCCGCCGCGCTGATCGTCCTCCTCACCGGCGTGCTGGTGCTGCTGCTGATGACCGGCTCGCTGGTGCTGCCGCTCAAGGCCGTGCTGATGAACCTGCTCACCCTCGCCGCGACCTTCGGCATCCTGGTGCTCGTCTTCCAATGGGGCCACGGTGCCGGGCTGTTCGGTGCCGACGCGCAGAACGCGCTGGACGCCACCCAGCCGGTGCTGCTGTTCGCGATGGTCTTCGGGCTCTCCACCGACTACGGCGTCTTCCTGCTCGCCCGGATCAAGGAGGCGCGCGATGCCGGGGCCGGCGAGACCGAGTCGGTCGCCCAGGGGCTCGGCCGCACCGGGCGGGTGGTGACGGCCGCCGCCGTGCTGTTCTGCGTGGCGCTGGGCGCGCTTGCCACCTCGCGGATCGTGTTCATCAAGGAGTTGGGCCTGGGCACCGCGCTGGGCGTGCTGCTGGACGCCACCATCGTCCGGGCCCTGCTGGTGCCGTCGCTGATGCGGCTGCTCGGCCGCTGGAACTGGTGGGCGCCGGCCCCGCTGCGTTGGCTCCACGAGCGCTTCGGGCTGCGAGAGGGCGGGGCGCCGCCGGTGGCCGCCGAGAAGTCGTAGGCTGCTGACGAACCGTCACCACGCGCGACCGTCACACTGAGACCCGAGGTGGAAACGTGTATCACGCCATCGTCCGGCGCAACCTCCGCAACTCCTTCGCCGCGGTCGACCGCGGCGACTACGGGGCCATCGTTCGGCAGTTCACCCCCGACGCGGAGCACTGGTTCTCCGGACGGCACGCACTGTCCGGCGGGCGGCACAGCGCCGAGCAGATCCAGCGGTGGTACGACCGGCTGGCCGAGGTCATGCCCGACCTGCGCTTCGAGCTCAAGAAGGTGGTCGCCAAGGGCTGGCCCTGGGACACCGTGGCCTTCGCCGAGTGGGTCGACCACCTCACCGACCGGGAGGGCAACCACTACTCCAACCAGGGGGTGCACGTGGTCCGGATCAAGTGGGGCAGGATCACCGAACTGCACATCTACTGCGACACCGAACTGCTGGAGACGGTCCTGGCGAAGCTCGGCGGGCAGGGCGTCGAGGAGGCCGTCGCCGAGCCGGTCGGCGACCCGGGTCCGTTCCGCGAGGCGCGCGTCGGCCGGTGACGGGCGTACGGGGGGTGCGGGTGCGCGGGCGTGGACGGGGGTGGTCCGGCTCCCGCCCCGGGCCGTCCGCGGTAGGTTTTCGGTCGGCCGGCGGGAGGGGCGGACGCACCCGATGGGCCGGGCGGATCCGGTGGTCGAGCTGTGGTTGCTCGACGCCGCCACCGTGCCGGTGGACCCCGCCGCGCTGGACTGCCTGGACGAGGAGGAGCGCGGGCGCGCCGCGCGATTCGTCCGGGTGGCGGACCGGACCGCCTACCTCGCCGCGCACGTGGCCCTGCGGCGCGTCCTCGGCCGGCGCCTGGCGGTCGCCCCCGAGGCGCTGGCCTTCACCCGGGAGCCGTGCCCCGACTGCGCCGGACCGCACGGCCGGCCCCGGCTGGCCGGCCCGCTGCCCGGTGCCCCGCACTTCTCGCTCTCCCACGGCGGCGGCCGGGTGCTCATCGGCGTCGCCGCTGCCCCGCTGGGCGTCGACGTCGAACCGCTGCCGGGCGCGGACGGCGCCGAGGTGCTGTCCGCGGCGCTGCACCCCGCCGAGCGGGCCGAGCTGGCGGACGTCCTCGCGGCGCGGCGGCCCGGCGAGTTCGCCCGGCTGTGGACCCGCAAGGAGGCCTACCTCAAGGGCCTCGGCGTCGGCCTCGGCCGTCCGCCGGCCGCCGGCCGCCGACTACCTGGGCACCGCCGACCCGGGCCGCCGCCCGCCGGGCTGGGCCGTCGCCAATGTTCCGGCCGGCCCCCGGCACGCCGCCGCCGTCGCCCTCCGGGGCTCCTCCACCGCCGTCCCGCACCGGCTGCGCCACACCCTGGGCCGGCCCGGCGGGTGAGGCCGTCCCGGTCGGGGCGCACGGGCCCCGGGGTCCACGGGTCCGGGGGTTCACAGTTCGAGGAAGCGCTCCCACCAGCGGATGGGCGTGGGGACGGGCGGCGCGGGGACGATCGGCACGAAGCGGCTCTCGATCGGGGTGTCCCACTCGACGAGGGCGGCCGGGAACCAGGTGACCGGCTTGGTGTCGTCGCGGGCGTTGGCCCAGGCGGCGAGGCGTTCGGCGGGCTCGCGGGAAGGGAGGAGCCCGCGCTCGTCGGTGGTCACCCCGAGGTCGCGCACGGCGTCCTGGTAGAGGTCGTTGCAGAGCCAGCTGTGGAGTATGCCGTCGTCGTGGCCGAGCACCTCCCAGCCGATCCGCCGTCCGCCGGCGGCCACCTCGGCGGCGGGGCCGGAGCCGGCCGGGCGGTCCAGGTGGGCGAGCAGCACCGGCTCGAACACCGCGGACGCGCGGATGGCGGAGACGAGGCCGCCGGCGTGCTCGGGGGGTACCAGCAGCGCGAACAGCCGGGCCCCGGCGGGCAGCCGGACCGTCGCGCAGGCGTCCAGGGCCTCCTGCGGGGTGTCGAACCAGCAGCCGTCCACCGGCAGCCGGTCGAGCAGGCAGTCGCAGGCCGTGGTCAGCCGCTCGTGCGGGACGTCCAGGCCGGTCAGCGGTTCGGGGGCCGTCACGAAGTAGCCCGCGAGCAGTGGGTCGCCGCCGGCCGGAACGGCCGGAGCCGCCGCAGTGGCGGGCGGTACGGCAGCACGGCGGTGGGGCAGGACCAGATCGGGCAGGGCCTCGCCCGGGCGGGGCGGGCGGCGCTCGGCGAGCCAGAAGAGGTAGCCGCGCAGGTACTCGGCCAGGCCGCCGTCGAGATGGGCGATGTAGTCGCGCAGACCCTGCGCGGCGTCCCGGTAGTGCTCCCGGTACCGGCCGCCGACCCGCGCGAGTTCGTCGGAGGTGGTGGCGGCCCACTGCCGGACCCGGCTGCGGTCGTGCCACCACTCGCGGACGCCCGGGACGGTCCAGTGGTCGTCGCCGTCCATCGCGTGGCCGCCGTGGCCGATGACGCAGCCGTTCAGGAGGTCGCGGACCTGCGCCGGGTCGGTCGGCTGGCGGTAGACGAACTCCCGGCCGTCGTCGTCGTAGGCGATGTGGAAGGGCGCGTCCTGCCGGCCCATCTCCAAGGTGTCCGTGTGGGCTCCGTAGAACGGCCCGGGGACGTTCCGCCAGTTGCGCTCCCGCCAGAGGCCTTCGAAGTGGCCCAGGGAGGGCTGCTCGGCGATCAGCCGTCGGGCCGTGGGCAGCGGGTCCCAGTAGCCGTGGGTGGAGCTCCGGAATGATGATTCCTTCATCGAATTACCTGCCATATTGCGTATGTGGCTCAATTTCTAGGCATCCTGACATATTGTGTGCCGGTAGATCATCAGACAAATTGAGAATTCCATGATTCCCCCTGAAAATGCCTCGCCATGCGTTCCAGGCGCCATTAGTATCTGAACGAACACTTTCGGTGATCGTTCGACTGTCGGCCGCGAAGGGGGACGTCATGGGGGAGCAGCTTCGAACCGCTGTGCGTCATGGCGCCTACCCGTTCCTGCTGGTCGGACTGGTCGCGATATCGGCCGCGACGTTGAGGCTGCGCTGGGACCTCGGTCGGGCGAATCAGCTCTTCCTGCTCGGGACGATCGGGTACATGGCGCTGCTCGAACGGCTGATTCCGTACGAACCGGAATGGGTGCCGAACGCGCGTGAGTGGGGGTGGTACGGCGTGTACTTCATGCTGACGATGATCGGCGGGGCCCTGTCCCAGGTGCCCGTTTCCGCCCTCGTCGGCTGGGCGGCGCCGGCCCACGGGGTGTTGCCGCTCTGGGCGGAGATCCCGGGCGCGCTGCTGCTCGGTTCGCTGGCAAACTACCTGGTCCACCGCTGGTGCCACACCAATCCGCGGCTCTGGCGGCTGCACGGGGTGCACCACGTGCCCGACAAGGTGAACGTCGGCAACAACGGGGTCAACCACCTGCTGGACGTCCTGCTCACCCAGGGCTGTGTCCAGTTCTCGCTGGCGCTGGCCGGGTTCTCGGAGCCGGCGGTGTTCGTGGTGGGCCTGTTCGTCGTGGCCCAGGGCTACTTCGTGCACGCCAACATCGATGTCCGGCTCGGCCCGCTCAACCATGTGCTGGCCGGGCCCGAGCAGCACCGGCTGCACCACAGCACCGACCTTTCGGAGGCCGGCCACTACGGCTCCGACCTCTCGGTGTGGGACCACGCCTTCGGCAGCTTCACCTGGCGGCCGGGGCGCCGTCCGGCCGCGGTGGGGCTGGCCGATCCGGGCGGGTTCCCCGCCACGGGCCGGGTGGTGGCCAGCCACCTCCAGGCCTGGCGCCGACCAGCCCGGGCCGAGGGCTCCCCGACCGGCTCGACCTGACCCTCCCGCACCCGACCCTCGCGCACCTGACCCTCGCGCGTCCGACCTGTCCGTACTCGAAGCGGTCCGTACCCGACGCTCCCGCACCTGACGCTCCGGCACCCGACGCTCCCGCACCTGACGCTCCGGCATCGACCGACCCTCCTCACCAACGGCTCGTCCCCTTCGGCCGACCCGACGTCCGGCCTGCCCGGAACCGGCGCACGGCCCGTGTCCCCCGGCGCGCGCGGCGGTCCCGTACCCCGCCCGCACGCGCGAACACAGCGACCCAAGGACTCGACTCGCATGACGGATTCCCGCTTCGTCACCTCCCCGGAACTCTCCGAACGCCCCGCACCCGCCGGCCCGTCCGCCGCCGGGCGGGAGAAGATCGCGATCATCGGGATCGGCCTCCGCCTGCCCGGCGGGGCCTGCGACCACCGGGCGTTCTGGCAGAACCTGGTCGACGGCAAGGACTGCATCACCCCCACCCCGCGCAGCCGCTACGACGTGGCCACCCTCGGCAGCCGCGACAAGGCCAAGCCCGGCCGGCTGGTCGGCGGCCGGGGCGGCTACATCGACGGCTTCGACGAGTTCGACCCGGCGTTCTTCGGCATCAGCGGCCGCGAGGCCGACCACATGGACCCGCAGCAGCGGAAGCTGCTGGAGGTGGCCTGGGAGGCACTGGAGGACGGCGGGCAGAAGCCGGCCGAGCTGGCCGGCCGCGAGGTCGGCGTCTACGTCGGCGCGTTCACGCTGGACTACAAGATCGTCCAGTTCTCCGACCTCTCCTTCGACACGCTCGCCGCGCACACCGCCACCGGCACCATGATGACGATGGTGTCGAACCGGATCTCGCACTGCTTCGACTTCCGGGGTCCCAGTGTCTCGATCGACACCGCCTGCTCCTCCTCGCTGGTCGCCGTCCACCTCGCCGCCCAGAGCCTGCAGCGCGGCGAGACCGACCTGGCGCTGGCGGGCGGCACCCTGCTGCACATCGCCCCGCAGTACACCATCGCCGAGACCAAGGGCGGCTTCCTCTCCCCGCAGGGCCGCTCGCGCACCTTCGACGCCGCCGCCGACGGCTACGTCCGGGCCGAGGGCGTCGCCGTGGTGGCGCTCAAGCGGCTCTCCGACGCCCTGCGCGACGGCGACCCGGTGCACGCCGTGGTCATCGGCAGCGGCGTCAACCAGGACGGCCGGACCAACGGCATCACCGTGCCCAACCCCGATGCCCAGGTCGCCCTGATCGAGCGGGTCTGCGCCGAGGCCGGGATCACCCCCGGCGGTCTCCAGTACGTCGAGGCGCACGGCACCTCCACCCCGGTCGGCGACCCGATCGAGGCGAACGCGCTGGCCCGGGCGCTCGCCGTCGGCCGGCGCCCCGGTGACGCCTGCTACGTCGGCTCGGTCAAGACCAACATCGGGCACACCGAGTCCGCCTCCGGACTGGCCGGGCTGATCAAGTCCGCGCTCGCCCTGAAGCACCGGACCATCCCGCCGCACATCAACCTGGAACGGCTCAACCCGGCGATCGACCCGGACACCCTGCCCTACCGGATCCCCACCGAGCCGACCCCGTGGCCGGCCCACGACGGACCGGCCCGGGCCGGGGTCAACTCCTTCGGCTTCGGCGGCACCAATGCGCACGTCCTGCTGGAGGCCGCGCCGGAGCCCGTGCCCTCCGCCGACGCCGGGCCCCACGCCGGCGGCTCCATCGGCAGCGGGACCGGCACCGCGCAGCCCGCCGACGTCCCCGCCTGGACGGTGCTGCCGCTCACCGCCCGGGAGGCCGCCGCGCTGCCCGACCTGGCCGCCGGCATCCGGGCCGAACTGGCCGGCGTGCGCGGCGGCAGCCCGGCCCGCCCGGCCGACCTCGGCCACACCCTCGCCCATCGCCGCCAGCACCACGACGCCCGGCTCTCGATCGTCTACGACGCCCGCGAGCACACCGCCCGGGCCTCCCTGGACGAGGCGCTCACCGCCCACCTGCGCGGCGAGCCGCACCCCCGGGTGCTCACCGACCACCGCCGCGAGGCCCGGCACCGCCGGCTGGCCTGGGTCTTCACCGGGATGGGCCCGCAGTGGTGGGCGATGGGCCGCCAGCTGTTCGCCGCCGAACCCGTCTACCGGGAGGCCGTCGAGCAGTGCGCCGCGCACCTCGCCGAACTGACCGGCTGGTCGCTGATCGACGAACTCGCCGCCGACGAGCCGGCGTCCCGGATGGCCGAGACCTGGCTCGCCCAGCCGGCCAACTTCGCCGTCCAGATCGGCCTCGCCGCGCTCTGGCGCAGCCGGGGCGTGCGGCCGGACGCGATCGTCGGCCACTCCACCGGCGAGGTCGCCGCCTTCCACGAGGCCGGCGTCTACGACCTGGCCGACGCGGTCAAGGTGGTGGTCCACCGCAGCCGCCTCCAGCAGAAGCTCGCCGGCACCGGTGGCATGCTCGCCGTCGCGCTCACCGAGGCCGAGGCACTGCGCCGGCTCCGCCCGTACGGGGACGCAGTCTCGGTCGCGGCCGTCAACAGCCCCGGCTCGCTCACCCTCGCCGGAGACGAGGCGGCGCTGGCCGAGCTCGCCGCGGCGCTCACCGCGGAGCAGGTCTTCGCCCGGCCGCTGACCGTCGAAGTCCCGTACCACAGCGCCCGGATGGAGCTGATCAAGGACGAGCTGCTGGAGTCGCTGGCCGACCTCAAGGCCCGCCCGGCGCAGGTCCCGCTCTACCTCACCGGCCGTGAGGGCACCGCGCACGGCACCGAGCTCGACGCCGGGTACTGGTGGCACAACGTCCGCGACAGCGTCCGTTTCCGGCAGGCCGTGGAGCGGCTGGCCGACGACGGCTACGGGCTGTTCCTGGAGATCGGCCCGCACCCGGTGCTCGGCCGCTCGATCCAGGAGACCGTCGAGGCCCACCCGGGCACGGCGGACCGGCCCGAGGTGCGGACCCTGCCCTCGATCCGCCGCCAGGAGGACGAGCGGGTCGTCTTCACGGCCTCGCTGGCCGCGCTGCACAACCTCGGGGTCGCGCTCGACTGGTCGGCGCTCCAGCCGGCCGGCCGGATCGTCCCGCTGCCGCGCTACCCGTTCCGGCGCGACCGCCACTGGGTGGAGCCGCGGCCGGTCGAGCAGGTCCGGCGCGGGGAGGTCGACCACCCGCTGCTCGGCCGTCGGCTGCCCGGTGCCGAACCGGCCTGGGAGGCCCGGCTGGACGCCGAGGCCCTGCCCTACCTGGAGGACCACCGGATCCAGGGCGACGTGCTGTTCCCGGCCGCCGGCTACCTGGAGATGGCCGTCCAGGCGGTCCGCGCGCTCACCGGCGGCACGGACGCCGCGCTGGCCGACATCGAACTGCGCAAGGCGCTGTTCCTGCCGGACGAGGAGAGCCGCGCCGTCCGGCTCACCCTCAGCGCCGAGCACGGCTCGTTCACCGTCGCCACCGGCGAGGGCGCCGAGCGCACGGTGCACACGGTCGGCGCCGTCCGCCCCGCCCAGCGCCGCCGGCCCGGCCGGCCGCTGGACGTCGAGGCGGTGCGCGGGCGGGCCGTGCGCCGGCTCGCCGGGCCCGACTGCTACGCCGAACTCGCCGCGCTGGGTTACCACTACGGCCCCGCCTTCCAGGGCATCGAGGAGGTCTGGATCGGGCCCGGCGAGGCGCTGGCCCGGATCCGCCCGACGGCGCCGGTCGCCGGGCAGGGCGAGCGGCACCAGGTGCACCCGGTGGTGATGGACGCGTTCTTCCAGACCCTGCTGACGCCCCAACTGCTGGACGGCCGCCCCGAGTCCGCGGGCATCCGGCTGCCGGTGGGGATCGCGGAGGTCCGGCTGGACGCGGTCGGCGAGCGCCCGCTCTGGGTGCACGCCACCGTCACCCGGGACGGCGGCAGCGAGCTCGTCGGTGACCTCGCGGTGCACGACGAGAACGGTGCGCCGCTCGGCGGGATCACCGGCTTCCGGGCCGCCGACGTCGAGCAGGCGGCCACCGCCGTCGGCCTGGGCACCATCGACGGCTGGCTCGCCGAACCCTCCTGGTCGGAGCTGCCGGCCGCCGAGGACACCACCGACCTGCTGGCCGAACACCCCGACCACTGGCTGCTGTTCGCCGACCGCAGCGGGGTCGCCGACGCGCTGGCCGAGCGGATCGCCGCCCGCGGCGGCAGCTGCCTGCTGGTCCGCGCCGGCGGCGGCTACCGGCCCCCCGAGGGCGACCGCCCGGCCACCGTCGACCCCGGTTCGGCCGAGGACCTCGCCCGGCTGCTGGCCGACCGCCGGGCCGCCGGAGCCCCCGACCCGGCCGCCGTGGTCCACCTGTGGAACCTCGACCGGCCCGGGCTGGCGGGGGCCGACCACGCCGTCGTCGCCGGCCACACCGCCGAGGGCGCCTACAGCCTGGTCACTGTCGCCGCGCTGCTGGCCGCCGAGCTCCCCGACAGCCGGCTGCACGTCGTCACCCGCTCCGCCCAGTCCACCGGCCCCGGCGAGCTCGTGGAACCGCTGGCCGCCCCCGCCTGGGGCATCACCCGGGTGCTGCGCCACCAGGAACTCCCCTCCCACCAGGGCAAGCTGGTCGATCTCGGCCCGGCCGCCGAGACCGGGGCTGCCGCCGAGACCGGGGCCGCCGTGGAGGCCGAGGCGCTGCTGCGGGAGTTCGCGCTCGCGGACGAGGACGAGATCGCGCTGCGCGGCGGGCGCCGGCTGACCAGTCGGCTGCGGACGGCCGAGGGGCTGAGCCGGCCGCTCGCGCCGCGGCTGCGGCCGGACGCCGCGTACCTGGTGACCGGGGCCTTCGGGGCGCTCGGGCGGCTGCTCTGCCGCACCCTGGTGAAGCGCGGGGCGCGGCGGCTGATCCTGGTCGGCCGCAGCCCGCTGCCGCCGCGCGAGCGGTGGCGTGAGCTCGATCCGGCGAGCCCGGCCGGGGAGCGCGCCGCCTTCCTGCGCGAGCTGGAGGCGCTCGGGGCCGAGCCGGTCCCGGCACCGCTGGACGTCACCGACGAGGCCGCGCTGGCCGCCTGGCTGGCCGAGTACCGGCGGCTGGACCGCCCGCCGATCCGGGGCGTCTTCCACCTCGCCGGGCAGGTCAGGGACACCCTGGTCGGCGAGCTGGACCGGGAGACCTTCGAGGCCGTCTACGGCCCCAAGGTGCTCGGTGCCTTCGCCCTGCACCGGCAGCTGGCCGGCGAGCCGCTGGACCACTTCGTCCTGTTCGCCTCGATCGCCTCGCTGCTGACCACCGCCGGACAGACCAACTACGCCGCCGGCAACGCCTTCCTGGACGCCCTGGCGCACCACCGCCGCGCCCTGGGCCTGCCCGCGCTCAGCCTCGACTGGGGCCCGTGGGCCACCGGCATGATCGAGGAGCTCGGCCTCATCGACCACTACCGGTACAGCCGGGGCATGAGCTCGCTCGCCCCGGAGACCGGGATGGCGGTGCTGGAGCGGGTGCTCGGCCAGGACCGCGCCCAGCTGCTGGTCGCCACCGTCGTCGACTGGCCGGTGTTCCTCTCCTGGTACCCGGCCCCGCCGCCGTTGGTCGCCGAACTCGCCGCCGCGGCCCGGGAGACCGCCCCGGCGGCCGGGCGGACCGGCCTGCTGGACGCCCTGCGGGCGGCCGGCGAGGAGGAGCGGCGGGTGCTGCTCACCGAGCGGTTCACCGCGCTGGCCGCGACCGTGCTGCGGGTGCCGGTCGAGCAGATCGACCCCGCCGCGGGCCTCGGCGGCCTCGGCCTGGACTCGCTGCTCGCGATGGAGCTGCGGGCCCGTCTGGGCAGCGAACTCGGCGCCACCCTCCCGGTGGTGGCGCTGCTCGGCAACACCCCGGTGGCCGAGCTGGTCGCCCGGCTGCACGAGTCGCTGGCCGAGCTGCTGGACGAGCAGGCGGACGGCGCCGGCGCGGTCGAGGCCGAGCGCCACGAGGACGAGTCGGCCTACCCGCTGACCCAGAACCAGAAGGCGCTCTGGTTCCTCAAGCAGCTCAACCCGGACGGTTTCGCCTACAACATCGGCGGCGCCGTCGAGGTCCGGGTGGAGCTGGAGCCCGAGCTGATGGCGCTGGCCTTCCGGACCATGGTCGAGCGCCACCCGAGCCTGCGGGCCAACTTCGTGCTGGACGCCGGCCGGGCCGTGCAGCGGATCTCCGCCGCGGTGGAGCCGGACTTCGGGGTCTTCGACGTCGAGGGCCTGGCCTGGGACGACATCCACGCGATGATCGTCCGCGAGTACCGCAAGCCGTACGACCTGGAGCGGGACCCGCTGGTGCGGTTCCGGCTGTTCCGGCGCGGACCGGCCCGCTGGGTGATCATGAAGGCCGTCCACCACATCATCTCGGACGCGATCTCCACCTTCACCTTCATCGAGGAGCTGCTCGCCGTCTACGAGGGGCTGCGCCGCGGCCGGGTTCCCGAGCTGCCCCCGGTGGCCGCCCGCTACCTGGACTTCCTCAACCGGCAGAACGCCTTCCTGGCCGGCCGCGAGGCGCCGAAGATGCTGGAGTACTGGCGCTCGCACCTGCCCGCCGAGGTGCCGATCCTCAGCCTGCCCACCGATCGGCCGCGCCCGGCGGTGCAGACCCACAACGGCGCCTCCGAGTTCTTCGTCCTGGACGAGGAACTCAGCGCCCGGGTGCACGCGCTGGCCCGGGAGCACGGCGTCACCGTCTTCATGGTGCTGCTCAGCGCCTACTACCTGCTGCTGCACGCCTACGCCGGCCAGGACGACATCATCGTCGGCAGCCCGGTGACCGGCCGCACCGACGAGGAGTTCGCCGGCGTCTACGGCTACTTCGTCAACCCGCTGCCGCTGCACGTCTCGCTGGCCGGCGCCCCGACCGTCGCCGAGCTGCTGGACCGGGTGCGGACCACCGTGCTGGGCGGGCTCGACCACCAGGAGTACCCGTTCGTGCTGCTGGTGGAGAAGCTCGGGCTGCAGCACGACCCGAGCCGCTCGGCGGTCTTCCAGGCGATGTTCATCCTGCTCCACCACAAGGTGGCCACCGAGAAGTACGGCTACCACCTGGAGTACATCGAACTCCCTGAGGAGGAGGGGCAGTTCGACATCACCCTGTCCGCCTACGAGGACGAGGCCGAGCACCGCTTCCACTGCGTCTTCAAGTACAACACCGACCTCTTCCTGCCCGCGACGATGGCCCGGATGGCCGGCCACTACGTCAATCTGCTGGACGCGCTGACCACGGCCGGTCCGCAGCGCGCCGCCACCGGTCTCGAACTGCTCGGCCACGAGGAGCGCGCGGTGGTGCTCCGGCAGTGGAGCGGCGCCGACCGGCGGGTCCCGTTCGGTGAGCCGGTGCACCGGCTGGTGCTGCGCGCGGCGGAGGCGGACCCGACGGCGCCCGCGGTGGCCGCGCCGGCCGAGTCCGGCCCGACCGCCCGGCTGTCCTACGGCGAGCTGGCCGAGCGCTCCCGGCGGGCCGCCGCCCGGCTGCGCGCGCTGGGCGCCGGACCGGGCGGCGTGGTGGCGATCTGCCTGCCCAAGTCGCCGGAGCTGATCACCACCCTGCTCGCGGTGCTCCGCACCGGCGCCGCCTACCTGCCGCTGGACCCGGGCCACCCGGTGGACCGGCTGGCGTACATGGTGGAGCACGCGGGCGCCGCGCTGCTGGTCGGCGACGACGCCGAGCGGCTCGGCGCGCTGCCCGCCCGGCTGGTCACCACCGCCGAACTCGACGCGGACGACGACGGGTTCACCGACGCGGTGGTGAACCACCACGACCCGGCGTACGTCATCTACACCTCAGGCTCCACCGGCCGGCCCAAGGCGGTGCGGGTCTCCCACGGCAACCTCGCCTCGGCCTACCGGGCCTGGCAGGCCGAGTACCGGCTGGACACCGACGCCCGGGTCCACCTCCAGATGGCCGGCCCGGCCTTCGACGTCTTCACCGGGGACGTGGTCCGCGCGCTCTGCTCCGGCGGCGCCCTGGTGCTGATCGGCCGGGAGCTGCTGTTCAACACCGCCCGGCTGTACGAGGTGATGCGCGCCGAGCGGGTGGACGCCGCCGAGTTCGTCCCGGCGGTGGTCCGCACCGTCCTGGACCACTGCGAACGCACCGGGCAGGACCTGGCGTTCATGCGGCTGCTGGTGGTCGGCTCGGACGTCTGGAAGGTCGAGGAGTACCAGCGGCTGGGCGCCCTGTGCGGGCCCCGGACGCGGCTGGTCAACTCCTACGGCCTGACCGAGACCACCATCGACAGCGCCTACTTCGAGGGCCCGGCGGACGGCCTGGAGCCCAGCCGGATGGTCCCGATCGGGCGGCCGTTCCCCAACAGCGCCTTCTACCTGCTCGACGCGCAGGGCCGCCCGGTGCCGCCCGGCGTCACCGGGGAGCTGTGGATCGGCGGCTCCGGCGTCGCGCTCGGCTACCTCGGCGACGAGGAGCAGACCGCCGGCCGGTTCGCCACCCTGCCGCTCGGCGGCGCCGACGGCGGCGAACCCCTGCGGCTCTACCGCACCGGGGACCTCGCCCGCTGGGACGCCGAGGGCGGGGTGCACCTGCTCGGCCGGGCCGACACGCAGATCAAGGTCCGCGGCCACCGGATCGAGCTGGGCGAGATCGAGACCCAGCTCGCCGACTGGCCCGAGCTGGAGCGGGCGGTGGTCACCGTCCGGCCGGACCGCGACGGCGAGCACGTGCTCTGCGCCTACTGCGTGCCCGCCCCCGGACGGACCTTCGACCACCGGGAGCTGCGCCGCCACCTGGCCGGCTACCTGCCGACCTTCATGATCCCGACGCACTTCGTCGAGCTGCCCGCGCTGCCGCTCACCGCCAACGGCAAGGTGGACACGGCCGCACTGCCCGAGCCCCGCACCGACACCGCGGAGGCCGCCGAGCCGCCGGTCACCCTCTACGAGGTCCGGATGGCCGAGCACTGGCGGGCGCTGCTGGGGGTCGAGGAGCCCGGCCTCCAGCACGACTTCTTCGAGTCGGGCGGCTCCTCGATCAAGCTGATCGAGCTGATCCACGGTCTGCAGGCCGAGTTCAACATCAGCATCCCGGTCAGCCAGCTCTTCAAGGTCACCACCCTGCACGGGATGGCCAAGACCGTCGAGCACATCATCACCGGCCGGATCGAGGGCGCCCAGCCGTACCTCTGGTTCAACCAGGACCAGCAGCAGACGCTGTTCTGCTTCCCGCCGGCCGGCGGCCACGGGCTGGTGTACCGGCAGTTCGCGGCCCACCTGCCGGAGTACCGGACGGTCGCCTTCAACTACGTGTCGGGGGACGACAAGGTCGACCGCTACGCGGACCTCGTCGAGGTGCTCCAGCCGGAGGGCCCGTGCGCCCTGCTCGGCTACTCGCTCGGCGGCAACCTCGCCTTCGAGGTGGCCAAGGAGCTGGAGCGGCGCGGCCGGGCGGTGCCCAATGTGGTGATCATGGACTCGCACCGGATCCCGGAGTCCTTCGACCTCGGTGACGAGCACCTCCAGGCCTTCGAGCGGGAGCTGGCCGAGCACCTCCAGCGGCACACCGGCTCCGCCGCGGTCGCCCAGGAGACCCGCGAACAGGCCCGGGACTACCTGCGGTTCTGCAGCCGCACGCCCAACCTCGGGGTGGTCACCGCCGCGCTCAGCGTGATCTCCGACGACGAGAAGGTGGCGCTGTACGAGGCCGGGCAGCACGGCGCCTGGCACGGCAGCTCGGCCACCCGGACGGCGGTCTTCAAGGGCTTCGGCACCCACGCCGAGATGCTCGACCGCGACTTCATCGCCCACAACGCCGGGCTCGCCCGGTCGATCCTCACCGGAGCCGCCCCCCATGCGTCCTGAGACGGTCCGGGGCCGAGTCCCGAGTCTGCCCGCCCCCGCACGAGAGACGGATCCGCCCATGCTCCGCCAGCACCCGCCGCTGAGCTACCCCTTCGAGCCAAACGGCCTCGAACTCGACCCCCGCTACGCCGAGTTGCGCGAGCAGCCGCTGGTCAGGATCCGGATGCCGTACGGCGACGGCGCCTGGCTGGCCACCCGGTACGAGGACGTCCGGGCGGTGCTCGGCGACCCGCGGTTCAGCCTGGCCGCCGCGATGAGCGAGGACCAGCCGCGGATGCGCCCGGTGGCCCGCACCGGCGCCGGCCTGTTCTCCACCGAGCCGCCCGAGCACACCCGGCTGCGCTCTCTGGTGGCCAAGGAGTTCAGCGCCCGCCGGGTCGAGGGACTGCGCGTGCGGGCCCGGGAGCTGGCCGACGAGCTGCTCGACGGCATCCTCGCCAAGGGCCAACCCGCCGAACTGGTCGAGGACTTCGCGATCCCGATGCCGACCACCATCATCTGCGAGGTGCTCGGCATCCCGGCCGAGGACCACCGGATGCTCTGGCGGTGGGCGGAGACGGTGCTCTCCGCCGTCACCCCGGGCGAGGTGCTGGCCGTCGACGGGCAGGCGTTCATCGACTACATGGCCGGGGTGCTGGAGCTGCGCGGCCGCGAGCCCGGCGACGACCTGCTCACCACGCTGGTCCGGGCCTGCCGCGAGCAGCGGCTGATCAGCGAGGAGGAGCTGCTCTCCATCGCCTGCGACCTGCTGATCGCCGGCTTCGTCTCCACCACCAACCAGATCGGCAACTTCTTCCACCAGCTGCTGGTGAACCCGGAGGAGTCGGCGAGGCTGCGGGAGAACCCCGGGCTGATCCCCAAGGCCGTCGAGGAGCTGATGCGCTACGTGCCGCTGCTCACCGGCTTCAGCCTGCCCCGGTACGCCACCGAGGACGTCGAGCTGGGCGGGGTGGTGATCCGGTCCGGTGAGGCGGTGATGATCGCGACCGCCGCCGCCAACCGGGACCCGGAGGTGTTCGAGGAGCCCGAGCGGCTGGTGCTGGACCGGCCGGCCAACCCGCACATCGGCTTCGGCCACGGCGTGCACTACTGCATCGGCGCGCACCTCGCCCGGCTGGAGCTCCAGGTGGCGATCGAGCAGGTGCTGACCCGGTTGCCGGGGCTGCGGCTGGCCGTACCCGAGCGCGAGCTGCGCTGGAAGGAGGACGCGATGGTGAACGGTCTGCAGGCGCTCCCGATCGCCTGGTGAACGCCCGCCCCCACGGACGCCACGGCAAGGCAGGGCACGGCAGAGCACGGCCGGACCAGGCACGGCCGGACAAAACACGGCCGGACAAGGCAAGGACGACGAGGAAGGCCAGTAATGGCACGGCAGACAGACACCGCACGCCGGCGGGAGTCGATGATCATCGTCGGCGGCGGTCTCGGCGGCCTGTCCACCGGGTGCTACGCCCGGATGAACGGCTACCGCACCAGGATCTTCGAGATGCACGAGATCCCCGGCGGGTCCTGCACCGGCTGGGACCGCAGCGACTTCACCTTCGACTGGTGCATCAGCTGGCTGCTCGGCAACGGCCCGGGCAACGAGATGTACCAGATCTGGCTCGAACTGGGCGCGCTCCAGGGCAAGGAGATGCGGCACTTCGACGTCTTCAACATCGTCCGGGGCCGGGACGGCCGGGCGGTCTACTTCTACTCCGACCCGGACCGGCTTGAGGCGCACCTGCTGGGTCTCTCGCCGGTCGACGCGGCGCCGATCCGGGAGTTCTGCGCGGGGATCCGGACCTTCCGCCGGGCGCTCGCGGCCTACCCGTTCCTCAAGCCGGTCGGGCTGATGGGCCGGCTGGAGCGCTGGCGGATGCTGGCCTCCTTCACGCCGTACTTCAACACCATCCGCAAGTCGATCGCGGTGCTGATGACGGACTTCTCGCAGCGGTTCAGCGACCCGCTGCTGCGCGAGGCGTTCAACTTCATCCTCTACGAGAAGCACCCGGCCTTCCCGGTGCTGCCGTTCTACTTCCAGCTCGCCTCGCACGCCAACCAGGCGGCCGGGGTGCCGGAGGGCGGTTCGCTCGCGCTGGCCCGGTCGATCGAGGACCGCTACCGCGGGCTCGGCGGGGAGATCACCTACAACGCCAAGGTCGAGGAGATCCTGGTCGAGGAGGACCGCGCGGTGGGCGTGCGGCTCAGCGACGGCCGGGAGTACCGGGCCGACATCGTGGTGTCCGCCGCCGACGGCCACACCACGGTGATGAAGCTGCTCAAGGGCCGGTACCTCAACGACACCTACCGCCGGCTCTACACCTCGCTGATCGACGAGCCGGGCCAGCTGTCGCCGGGCTACGTGGCGCTCTTCCTGGGCCTGCGCAAGCCCTTCCCGGCGGGCGACCCGTGCACCACCTACCTGCTGGGCGAGCGGGAGGCGGCCGCGCTGACCGGGATCCGCTGCCCCTCGATGAACGTCCAGTTCCGCACCCGGCACTACCCGGAGCTGGCGCCGTCCGGTTCCACCGTGGTGTTCGCGACGTACTTCTCCGACATCGCCCCCTGGCGGGCGCTGTCGGAGGGGCCGGAGCGGTCCTCCCGGGTGCGGCGCGGCGAGGAGCTGCACACCCTGCCGGTCAAGCACGGCCGGGAGTACGTGGCGGCCAAGCGGCGGGTGCGCAACGGCATCGTCTCCTTCCTGGACGAGCGCTTCCCCGGTTTCAAGGACGCGGTGGCCGTGGCCGACGTGTCCACCCCGCTCACCCAGGTCCGCTACACCGGCGTCTACGACGGCACCTTCCCCGGCTGGAACCCCTTCGTGGAGGGCGCCGAGACGGTGGAGGAGGAGATCAAGCGGAGCGGCCCGGTGCTGCCCGGGCTGTCGAACTTCTACCTCTCCGGGGTCTGGGCGACCATCGGCGGGCTGATCCGGGCGGCCGCCGCCGGGCGGCACGTCATGCAGTTCGTCTGCCGGGACGACGGGCTGGAGTTCACCGCCGAGATCGACCGGAGCGCCCCGCCGCCGACGCACCTGGTCATCCCGGTGGGCCGGCCCGCCGAGCCGGCCGGCCGGACGGCGCCGGTGGCAGCCGGTGAGGCGGCGCGGGACGAAGGCCGCGAGGACAGCGAGAACGTGCAGACGGGAGCCCTGGCATGAGGATCGAGAAGTGGGTGGTCCGGGAACACCTGGACGGCGTGCCCGACGTCAACCGGATCTACGAGAAGGTCGTCGAGGACGTCACGATCGACCTGCGGCCGGACGAGATGCTGTTCCGGACCAGGTACGTCTCGGTGGACCCGTACCAGAACGGCCTGGCGTTGGAGACGCCGGTCGGCCACCACATGGGCGCCGACTCGATCATGGAGGTGATCGGGGCCGGGCCGGAGGCGGCGTTCGCGGTCGGCGACCTGGTGCAGGGCTTCGGCGGCTGGCGCACCCACGTCGTCCACAACGGCGCCGAGGAGCTGTGGACGACCGGCATCTTCCCGATGGTCTTCCCGGCCTACCGCCGGCTGGACCCGTCCTGGTACGACGAGCGGCTGCCGCTGTCCACCGCGCTGGGCATCATGGGCGCGCCCGGGATGACGGCGTGGGGCACGCTCACCCGCTTCCTGGAGGTCCGCCCCGGCGACACCGTGGTGATCAGCGGCGCGTCCGGCTCGATCGGCACCCTGGTGGGCCAGTTGGCGAAGCGGGCCGGCGCCGGCCGGGTGGTCGGCACCACCGGCTCGCCGGGCAAGGCCGAGTACCTGCGCGAACTGGGCTTCGACGAGGTGGTGGTCTACGCGCAGGGCGACGACGCGGAGAAGGTCCGGCAGGCGCTGCTGATCGCCGCGCCGGACGGCGTCGACCGCTACTTCGACAACCTGGGCGGGGCCGTCACCGACGCGGTGTTCACCATGCTGAACGTGGACAGCCGGGTGGCGGTCTGCTGGCAGTGGGCGACCACGGTGAACGGCGAGCTGACCGGGCCGCGGCTGCTGCCGTACATCATGTTCCCGCGCACCACGATCCGCGGGATCTTCGCCCAGGAGTGGTTCACCGAGCCGCTGCTGGCGCAGATGCACCGGGAGCTCGGCGGGCTGGTCGGCAGCGGGGAGATCCGCTACCACCAGACCGTGCACAAGGGGTTCGACGCGATCCCGCAGGCCTACCGGAGCCTCTACCTGGACCGCGACGTCAACCGGGGCAAGGTGCTGGTCGAGGTGTGACCCGGTCCCGGGCGGGGACGGATCGGCCCCCGCCCGGGACGCGGTTCAGCCGTTGCCGGGCCCGGTCGTCGGGCCCGGCCGTTGCCGGGCTCAGTCCTCGTCGGGGCCGCCGACGTCGGAGCCGTCCGGGGTGCCGGTGATCGCGTACCCCTGGCGGCGCGCCTCGTAGCAGGCCACCGTGGCGGCGGCGGAGACGTTGAGCGAGCCGACCCGGCCCAGCTGCGGCACGTAGACCACCTGGTCGCAGAGGGCGAGCGCGTCCGCCGTCACCCCGCGGTCCTCGTGGCCGAGCACAAAGGCGACCGCCGGGGTCAGCTCGGCGGCGAACATCGGCACCGCGTCGTCCGCGAGCTCCAGGCCGACCACCTTGAAGCCATCGGCCTTGGCGGCCTCGATCGCCTCGGCGACGGTGGGGAAGTGCTCCACCTTCAGGTACTTGTCGGTGCCCATCGCGGCCTTCTGCGCGCCGGACGAGCGCACCGACGGGGTGTCACCGGTCAGGTAGAGCTTCTCCGCGCCCATTGCGGCGCCGGTCCGGACGACCGAGCCGACGTTGAAGGGCGACTGGAGGTTCTCCAGGATCATCGCGAGCCGGAACTCGTTGCCACGCCGCCACGAGCGGTGCAGCCGCTTCAGTTCGGTCCCGCGGAGCTGCTTCACGACGTCGTCCCTCGTCCACTCTCGGGGCCCTCGCCCGCCGTCGGGCGGGGCCGCGCTTCCAGAATCCGGAACCCGTTGACCGAGGTCAGCCGGGTGGTCGGCCAGCCCTGCTCGTTCAGCCACTTCTGCAGCGAGTCCGAGCCGAGGTGCTTCTGCACCACCAGGAAGGCGGAGCCGTCCGGGGTCAGCCGGCCGAGCCACTGCTCCAGCAGCCGGCGCAGCGCCGCCTTGCCGATCCGGATCGGCGGGTTGGAGTAGATCGCCGCGAACCGCAGTTCGGCGGGGACCTCCTCGGGCAGCGCGGCCTCGACGTTGCCCAGCCCCAGCGACTCGGCGTTGTGCCGGACCAGTTCCAGGGCGCGGCCGTTGACGTCCACCGCCCAGACCGGGAGCCGCTTGCGGCGGGTCGCCCAGGTCAGCGCGATCGGGCCGTAGCCGCAGCCGACGTCCAGGATCGGGCCGCGCACCCGGGGCGCCGGCGCGTGCTCCAGCAGGATCCGGGTTCCCGGGTCCAGCCGGGTGCGGGAGAAGACGCCCGCGTCGGTGGTGAGCTCCAGGGTGAGGTCCGGCAGGGTGACCGTGATCGGGCGGCGCTCACTGGCGACCTCGGGTGCACCGGTGAAGTAGTGCGAGCCGGACATGAATTCCCCGTCGTTCGTAAGGGCCTCGGGGCCACCGGGAGGTGTGGGTAAGCCCTGCTGGTACGGCTCCGATCGTACCCCGGTGGCCGGGAGGCCCGTTCTGCCCGGCGGGCGTGGGAGGAGGCAACACGCCGACGCGCCGTCGGCGCTTCGCGCCCGGGCGGAGGCCGACGGATACTGCCAGTACCCCACCGGGCAGTGGCCATCGGGTCAGAGGAAGCCTCCGAGGAACCTTCGAGGAACGAGGACGGACGCCATGCCGCAGAACCACGAGGACTACCTGGACGAGGCCGACGAGGCCGCGGAGCCGGACGAGCAGACGGCCGAGGACGAGTACGACGAGCTGGCCGAGCGGCGGTCGCTGGGCGCGGACCCGGCCACCGACGTCGCGGACGCCGCCGAACAGAACCGGATCGTCCAGCTCGACCAGGACGAGTACCGGGAGTAGGGCCGGTCGCCGGGCCCGCCCGCGTCGGAAGCCCGGGGTCAGAGCGCCCCGCGGCGCTGGAGCCAGCTGAACGCCGCCCAGCCGGGGAGCACCGGCAGCAGGAGGGTGAGCAGCCGGAAGAGCGTGACGGTGGCCGCGATCCCGCCGTCGTCCATCGAGGTGGCCCACTTCAGGCCGGCCGCCAGCGCGCCGTCCACGAAGCCGGCCCCGCCCGGGGTCGGCGCGGCGCTGCCCGCCGCGTTGCCGACCAGGAACACCACGCCGACCGCGGCGAAGCCCGGCTCCGACCCGACCGCCCGGGCACAGCAGTACAGGCAGCTGATCAGCGTGATCGACACCAACAGCTGCCCGGTGAAGCCGACGGCCAGCCGCCCCGGGTTGCGCAGCAGCTCCACCAGCCGGGGCAGCACCTCGGCGGTCAGCGGACGCAGCCGGGCGACCAGCCAGCGCCGGGCGGGCGGCACGGCGGACACCGTGGCCAGCACGGCGCCCGCCACCGCGATGCCGCCGACCACGAACGGCAGGATCTCCAGCTCGGAGCCGCCGGCCTCCAGGCCGGTCAGGTAGACGAAGGCGCCGACCTGCAGCAGGTGCAGCACCAGTCCGAGCAGCTGTCCGACGCCGACGCTGGAGAGCGCCTGGGCGGTCGGGATGCCGGCCCGCTGGAGGAAGCGGGTGTTCAGGGCGACGCCGCCGACCCCGCCGGGGGAGACCAGCTTCACGAAGGAGCCGGCGACCTGCGCCAGCACGGCGTTGCGGAAGTCCAGCCGCTCGGGGACGAAGCCGACGAAGCCCATCGCCCCCATGACGTGGCTGGTGGCCGCGGCGAGCAGGGCGAGGACGAGCCAGAACGGGTCGGCGTCGGCGACGGCGGTGAGCGGGTTGCGCTCGGTGGCGAAGAACTGCGGGATCAGCAGCCAGCCGGCCACCACGCCGCCGCCGACGGCGAGCACGGTGCGGGGGCGCAGCCGCTCCAGCCGGACCGGTCGGACCGGGGCCTGCGGGCGGCTGTGGAGGATCTCGGTACGGATCTGCTCCAGCAGGTCGGGCTCGGGCGGCGCGGGCGGTCCGGGCGGTGCGGCCGGTGCGGTCCGTCCGGACCGTTTGAGGGCGAGCCGGGTGCCGCGGGTCAGCGCGATCGGCTGGAGCAGCGGCAGGGCGGCGGCGACCGCGTCCGGGCCGAGCGCCGCCACCGCGGCGCGCACCGAGCGTTCGGCCCCGGTGCGCAGCGCGAGCGTGGTGAGCAGCTGGGCGACGTCGCAGCGCAGCACCAGCTCGCTCGCGGCGATGTCGCCGTCCGCGAGGTTCACCAGGTGCACCGCCCCCGCCGCGTCCACCAGCAGCGCGGAGGGCACCAGCGCGCGGTGCGCGATCGCCCGCCGCTGGAGCAGGGCCAGCTGGCCCCAGGCGTCGGCGAGCAGCGCGTCGGTGAGCTCCTCGTCGCCCAGCTCGTCCAGGGTGCGGCCGGGCAGCCGCTCGTAGGCGACCAGCGCGGTGTCCGGGCCGAGCTCGGCGGTGGCGGCGATCCGGTGGGTGCGGACCCCGGCGGCCACCGCCGCGTAGGAGACCAGGGCCTCGTGCTCCAGCCCGGTGCGCAGCGAGCGCAGGGCGCGCGGGTGCGGGGCGGTGCGCAGCCGCAGCCGCCGCCAGGCCCGCTGCACCAGGGCGGCGGTGACCGCCTGCCGGTCGAGCAGCTGGACGTCGAGTTCGGGGCGGCCGTCCTGCTGGCGGACCAGGTAGCGGTCCGGGCCGGCCGGGGTGGCGGCGGCCGGGCGCAGGCCGGCCTCGCGCAGGCTCTGCAGGAGCCGTCCGGGCCGGGGCCGCGGGTCGGGGGTGCCGACGGCCCAGCGGGTGCCGTGGGCGGCCGTCCAGCCGATCAGCAGACCCAGCAGCAGGGCGGTCGGGGTGGCGGTCCCGCCGGCGAGTCCGGCCAGCGCGGAGAGGCTGAGGACGGCCCACGGCACCCGCCGTTCGCGGGCCGCGGAGGCGATGAGGAAGGCGAGGACGGGGGCGAGGTAGCCGTACACCGGCTCGGTGCGGGCGAGCGGGTCGCCGGGCAGCGGCCGGGTGAGCGCGGAGGCCAGGGAGAACGGTGCGCGCCCGTCGATCCACAGGTCGACGGCGAGCGAGGCACCGTAGGCGAGGACGGCGGCCAGTACGCCGTCGGCGAGCTGCTGGAGGACGTGCCGCCGGTCCGCCGCGGTGCCGAGCAGCCGGCAGGCGCCCGAGAAGCCGGGCAGGAGCAGCAGCGCGGCGGTGCTGAGGCCGGTGGCGACGCCGCCCAGCGGGTGCGGCACCAGTGCGGCGAGAGCGGCGGCGTCCTCGGCGAGGCCGTTGGTGGTGGCCCGGGCGTAGTCGGCGCCGAGCAGGGTGAGGGCGATCACGGCGAGGCCGGCGAGCAGCCGGATCAGTGCCGCGGGCTGCCGGATCCGGCCGGTGCCGGATATGCCCGGGGGCGGGGGGTCCCCGGTGCCGCCGGCCGTGCTGATCGTCGCGTTCCCCGTCACATCCGCCACTGGTGCATGCTCCCACGCGCCCTCCGGGTGCGTGTCCCGGGGAGCGGGGCGGGCCCGGCGTCACTACTGTGCGTTCCATGAGCGACTGCGAAGACCTCGCCGCCGCACCCAGGGACATCGCGCCGCTGCCGCCCGTGGACGGCTGCGCCGACTGCCTGGCCCAGGGGCGCCGGGACTGGGTGCACCTGCGGCTCTGCCTGGACTGCGGCCACATCGGCTGCTGCGACTTCTCGCCGCAGCGGCACGCCACCGCGCACTTCCACAACAGCTCCCACCCGGTGATCCGGTCCTACGAGCCGGGGGAGGACTGGCGGTGGTGCTTCGTCCACGAGCTCATGGGGTGACCGGGTCGAGGGGATGACCGGGTTGACGTTCCGGCCGCCATGGGTTGAGGTGTAATTCCCGACCAATCGGGACATAACGCCCGTGCGGCCTCCGGCCGGGTTCCGTCTGGCCGGCGGCCACCGAAGGGAGGCCGACGATGACCGAACGAACAGCGGGAAGCTCTCCCAGACTCCGCCGCGGCGCCCGGGACCTGCTGGAGCGCCGGGGCATGGCGGCGACGCCGGACACGCTCCCGCCCCGGCTGCGGACCGGCGTCCCGCAGGCCGCCGCCGGCGCCGGGGCCGCGGGCGCCGACTCGTTCCGGCACGGCGGCCGGGACGCGGTGACCGCCGTCCCGCACGCCGCGCCGTCGCAGCACGCCGAACTCCGGGGACACCGGCACCGCGGTGCCGAGAAGCACAGCGCGCACTGAGCGCCCCGCCCCGGTCGGCGCCCTGACCCGCGTTCAGGACGTCGGCCGGGGCCGTGCGGTGGCGTTGGCGGTGGTTCTGTCAGTGGTCTGCGGTACCTTTCCTGCCGATCGAGGACAGCAGGTGAGCGGGGGCACGGGCGATGGCCGAGCTGATGACGGAGGAGCCGGTCGAGCTCCAGCTGGAGCGGTACCGGACGGAACTGACCGGGTACTGCTACCGCATGCTCGGCTCGGTCTTCGAGGCCGAGGACGCGGTGCAGGACACCATGGTCCGCGCCTGGCGCGGGTACCGGGGCTTCGAGGGTCGTGCGGCGCTGCGCTCCTGGCTCTACCGGATCGCCACCAATGTTTGTTTGGACGCGCTGAACGGCCGCAACGCCCGGGCCCGGCCGATGGACCTGGCGGGCCCCTCCACGGTGGCCACCGCGACCGACGCCCAGCTGCCCGAGGTCACCTGGATCGGCCCGGCGCCGGACGGCCGGGTGCTGCCCGAGAGCGGTGATCCGGCGGAGGTGGCCGCGCAGCGCGAGTCGGTGCGGCTGGCCTTCGTCGCCGCGCTCCAGCGACTGGCGCCCCGGCAGCGGGCGGTGCTGATCCTGCGCGAGGTGCTCGGCTGGCGGGCCAACGAGGTCGCCGAACTGCTCGGCGTCACCGTCGCCTCGGTGAACAGCGCGCTCCAGCGGGCCCGGGCGGCGCTGGCCGCCGACCCGGCTTCCGCCCGGCCGGCCCCGGCGCTGGACGAGGACCACCGGGCCCTGCTGGACCGGTACGTCGCGGCCTTCGAGGCGTACGACATGGACGGCCTGGCGGCACTGCTGCACGAGGACGTCACGCTGAACATGCCGCCGTTCGCGCTCTGGCTGACCGGGCACGCGGACCTCAGGGAGTGGATGCTCGGGCCGGGCCACGGCTGCCGGGGCTCTCGGCTGGTCGCGGCGCGGGCCAACGGCAGTCCGGCGTTCGGCCAGTACCGGCCGAGCCCGGACGGCGGGCACGAGCCGTGGGCGCTGATCGTGCTGGAGGTGTCAGCGGGCCGGATCACCGGGCTCACCAACTTCCTCGACACCGACGTGCTGTTCCCGTTCTTCGGCCTGCCGCCGCGGCTGGCGGCCGGGGAGTAGCGCCGCGGCGTCCTCCTCGACCAGGAGGACACCGGCCAGCCCGCTGAACGCGAGCAGTTCGCGCAGCGGGCCGCCGGTGTTGAGCAGGACGAGTCGCACGCCGTGCCGGGCGGTGGCCAGCCGCAGCCGGGCCAGGGCGTCGACGACGGCCAGGTCGGGGGCGGTCAGGGCGCCCAGGTCGCAGCTCAGCAACCGGTCGGCGGACGCCTTCGCTTCGGTCTTCGGTTCGGTCTTCGGTTCGGTCTCCACGGAGATCAGACCGGTGCGGCGGACCGGCCTCATCGGCCACCGGAGAAGATTTCCGAAAAACTTCGCCGAAGAGCGATGAGTTTCCGATGTGCCTCCGGTCTACCCCTGTGAAAGCGCGGCACCGAGCGGCGCTCCTCCGACCCGAAGGAACCACCACCATGACCGAGAACCTCGGCACCCTGTCCATCGTCCGTGAGCTGCGGGCCACCCCGGCCGAGGTCTTCCGGGCGTACGTCGAGCCCGCGCAGTTCGTCCGCTTCTGGGGCCCGGTCGGCACCCACGTCCCGCTGGACACCGTGACCATCGAGCCGGAGGTCGGCGGACGCTTCGACAGCACGATGGTGATCGAGGCGACCGGCGACCGCTACCCGTTGCGCGCCCGGTTCACCGCGATCCGCGAGGACGAGATGCTGGAGTTCTTCGAGGAGGGCGTCGGCCTCACCGGCCGGATCACCCTGAGCGACCTCGGCGACGGCCGCACCCGGGTGCTCATGGAGCAGGAGAACGTCCCGGCGATGTTCCTGGGCCCGGAGGCGGAGGCCGGCCACAACTCCAGCTTCGACCGCCTGGTCGAGCACATGGCCGCCCGGAGCTGACCGTTCCGCCGGCTGGCAGAGTGGGGCGCGTCGTTTCCCCGCACCCCAGGAGGCCCAGCCGTGCCGGTCGAGCCGTTGAAGTCCCGTGAAGAGTGGTTGGCCTCGCTGCCGCGGATCTACGCGGCGGCGGGGTGCGTCCTGCGGGACGCCTCCGGGCGGATCCTGCTGGTCAAGGCGGGCTACCGGGAGCACTGGCAGTTCCCGGGCGGGACGATCGACCTGGGGGAGGGGCCCGCGGAGTGCGCGGCCCGGGAGCTGCTGGAGGAGACCGGCATCGTCCGGGAGGCCGGGGAGCTGCTGGCCATCTCCTGGACCCACCCGTCGGACGAACTCGACCACCCGGCCGAGCACTTCCTCTTCGACTTCGGCGCCGTCCCGGACGGTACCCCTGTGACCGTCCCGGACGGCGAACTCGACGACCACCGCTGGGTCGAGGACGAGGAAGCGCTCGAACTGCTGGGCCCGGCGCGGTCGTTGCGGCTGCGCGCGGCCCTGGCGGCGCAGTCGGACGGGCGGGTCCGGATCGTCACCACCCATGTGTCGGGCTTCTGAGCGACCGACGGAGTCCCGGAGCCGCGCCCGTCCCGCGCGGCCCCGGAACGGTCCGGTCAGGCCTGGCCCTCGTCGTCGTCCGCGGTCGACGCGACGAAGGCGGCGAGGAGTTCGCCGATGAGGCGCTCGACCTCCGCCTTCTCGACGCCGAGGTCGTTCAGCACCCCGGCGCCGTTCTCCAGCTCCAGCAGGGCGAGCAGGATGTGCTCGGTGCCCACGTAGTTGTGACCGAGCTTCAGCGCCTCCCGGAAGGTCAGCTCCAGCGCCTTCTTGCCCCGGGCGTCGTACGGGATGAGCGCCGGCACCTCGGCGTCCGGGGCCGGCAGCACGGCGGTGGCGGCCGTGCGCAGCGCCTGGGGGGTGACGCCCTGGGTGGCGAGCACCCGCACGCCCAGGCCGTCGGGCTCGACGAGCAGGCCGAGCAGCAGGTGCTCGGCGCCGATCTCGGCGTTGCCGGCCTGACGGGCCTCCTCCTGCGAGGCCATCACGACGTGCCGGGCCCGGTCGGTGAACCGGCCGAAGCCCTGGCTCGGGTCGAGGTCGTTGGGGGTGGCCGGGTCCTTGGGGACGAAGCGCTTCTGGGCGGCCTGCTTGCTGACGCCCATGCTGCGGCCGATGTCGGTCCAGGAGGCGCCGGAGCGGCGGGCCTGGTCGACGAAGTGGCCGATGAGGTGGTCGGCGAGCTCGCCGAGGTGGTCGGCGGCGATGACGGCGTCGGAGAGCTGGTCGAGCGCGTCGGCGTGGAGCTTCTTGATCGCGTCGATCAGATCGTCGAGGCGCAGCTGAGTGGTCTTGGGAACGATCGGATTCTCCATAGCGTCAACCTTAGGTTGTCGATCCCAGATCGTCAACCATCGGTTGACGCCGAAGTGGCCGGCCTCCCTACCGCTTCTCCCAGACGTAGGCCGCCGAGACCGGGTGGCTGCGGTACTTCTCCCACTTCGGCTTGAGCGCGATCCACCCCTCGTCCACCACCGCCTCCCGCATCTCGACCAGCGTCCAGCCCGCCGCCAGGCCGGCCGTGAGGTGGTCGGAGACCAGGTGGACGTGGGTGGTGATGGCGACGTCCGAGCCGTCCGCGCCGGTGAAGTGGGTCGGCATGCCGGCCGCCATGATGAAGGACGGGTGCAGCCCGACCAGGACGCAGCGCCCGCCCGGGCGGGCCAGCCGGAAGGCCTCGCGGTAGTAGGGGCCGAGGTCGGCCAGGTGCTCGTCGATCAGTGAGGAGATCACCAGGTCGTAGCCGCCGGCGGGGAGTCCGGTGGCGGCGACGTCCCCCTCGGTGAGGGTGTCGTGGGCGCCGCGCTCCTCGGCGCGGGCCAGCATCTCGGGCGTGAGGTCCACGCCGTCCAGTGCCAGGCCCTCGGCGGCCCGGCCGCGCAGCCAGGCGCCGGTCCGGCCGGTGCCGCAGCCGAGGTCGGCGGCCCGGCGCACCTCCGGCCAGGCGGGCAGGGCGAGCCGGTCGAGGACGGCGAGGTCCATCGCGTCCTCGACGGTCTGCTCGTAGGTGTCGACCCACCCGGCGTAGCCCGTCCGGACGTCCACGGTGGGGTAGTTGCGGGTGTCGAAGTCGGAGAAGTCCACCATGCCCGGAAGTATTGAGCGCTCACCGGGCCGACCGCGAACGATTATCGGAGCGCCGGAATGAACCCTCCGGGGCGGGAGGTCGGACCGATCGGCCTCCCACTCCCGGGTGGCGGTCCGTCAGGAGGGCAGCAGGCGGCGGCGGACGGCGGCGAGGTCGGCGGGGGTGACGCCGGCGGACAGCAGGTAGGGGGTGGGCGCGAAGTCGGCGAGGGTGGCGGTGACGGCGGCTTCCGCGGTGGTGCCGGCCTCGGTGAGGACGGCGTCGATGCGGCGGTACTGGTCGGGGAGGCCGAGCATGCCGTAGAGGGGGCGGACGTTGGGGGCGCTCTGGAGGTAGTCCGTGACGATCTCGGCGGGGGTGACGTCCGCGAGGGCGAGCAGCAGGAGGGCGGCCAGGCCGGTGCGGTCGCGGCCGGCGCCGCAGTGCACGACCAGGCCGCCGGGGCGGGCGCCGGCGATGGTGGTGATCAGTTCGGCGGCGGCGTGCGGGCAGTGGTCGAGGTAGGGGCGCAGGGCCAGCGGGGTGCCGTCGAGGTGGCCGTAGCTCTTCCACCAGGCGGGGCCGGCGAGTTCGTCCAGCGGGACGCGGATCAGCTCGACGCCCTCGGGCAGCGGCAGGAGCGGCTTGTACTCCGTGATGTCGCGCAGGTCGACGACGGTGCGCACACCGTGGTCGAGGACGGCGTCCCAGCCCTCGGCGGTGAGCCGGTCCAGGTTGTCGGCGCGGACGATCGCGCCGCGGGTGGTGCGGGCGCCGGTGGTGGTGCGCAGTCCGCCCAGGTCGCGGACGTTGAGGCAGCCGTCCCAGACCAGGGTGCGGTCCTCGGTGGTGGTGGGTTGCGCATCGGCCCGGCTCATCGGTTCCCCGTTTCCTCGACGAGGGGGTCCCGTTACCCCCTCGTGATGTGTGGACTTCCGGTGGAGCCGGATGGTTCCTGGGATGTTCGGATGATCAGTGGGGTGGGGTGATCAGGCGGCGGCCTCGGTGCGGACCAGCTTCACCATCGGCTCGGCGGCGGTCCGGCCGAGCACCGAGCCGGCGGCCAGCCCGGCGACCAGCAGGACGGTGGACAGCCACGCCATGGTGGCCACCGGCAGCGTGAAGGCGCCGACCACCCGGGCCGCGCACTCGGCGAGCAGCGCGCCGCCCCAGATGGCGGAGAACAGCCGCTCGTGGCGACGGAAGGAGCGCGAGCCCGCCGCGAGCCGGTCCCAGGCGGCCTCGCGGGCCGGGTCGCCCTTGGTGAGGAAGGGGCGCAGCGCGGCGGACATCAGCGGACGGGCGGTCGGCGCGGAGGCCAGGATCGCCAGCGCCATGAAGCCGCTGAGCACCGAATCCTTGGCGAGCATCAGCCGGGCGTCGCCGCTGACCGCCGTGAGTGCCAGGCCGACCAGGTTCACGCCGAGCATCAGGGCGGCGAAGCGGTTGAGCGTGCGCTCCCCGACCAGGCCGAGCACGGTGCGGGCGACCGGGAAGGCGCTGCTCCAGGCGAGGGCGGCGAACTCGCTCAGGCCGAGGCCGGAGTGGAGGAGGTAGAAGCCGGCGAGCGGGCCGGCGATGTCGACGGCGAGCGGGCGGAGGGCCTTGCCGAGAGGGTGGGGAGCGGTGCCGGCGGTGGCGGTGGCGGCGATCTGGCTCATGGTGGGTTCCTCCCCGGACTGGCTGCTCGGTCGGCGGGCCGCTGCCCGCTCCGTCGTGCCTCCAGTCTTCCGAGCGGGCCGCCCGCCCAGCAGTGCCGTGCGTTGCCGGATCCGCATGACAGTTGTCACGGCGCGCACCGTGACAGTGCCGTTGAGCAGGGTGAACGCCGTGCGGCGTCAGGGGTGGCCGAAGTCCCAGAGCGGCCGGCCGAGGGTGTCCACGCAGCGCACCACGGCGAAGAGCCGGTCCCCGGCCGCCTCGTCCGAGGCCGCCTCGTTCCCGGCCGACTCGTCCTCGGCGGAGAGGAACCCGTGGGCGACGCCGCGCAGCACCGTGCGGGCGGCCGCGTCCGCCCTGGTCCAGGCGCCGGTGAGGACGAGCGCTCCGTCGACCAGCTCGGCGCGCTGGACGCGGGCCACCGGGACGGCCAGCAGCGCGGTGTTGACCTGTTCCAGCTCGGCGGCCGAGAGGTAGGTCTCGCCGGTGGCGGCGCCGCGCTCCCGTTCGGCCCGGCGGCGCAGCTCGGGCAGCCCGTAGTGTCGGACGGCGGCCACCGAGTCGTCCAGGGTGACCCGCCAGCGCGGTCCGGGCAGCACCTCCCACCAGACGTCCTCGCCGACCGGCAGCAGTTCGCCGATCCGGGCGCGCCAGGACTCGATGCCGTAGACGGCGCGCGGGTCCGGGCGCGGGCCGGGGAGGGCGGCGGCGGTCCAGTCGGCGCGGTGGACCAGGCTCAGGTCGAAGGTGTAGCGCAGCCGGCCGTCGGCGCGCTGCTCGACCAGGCCGAGCAGCGCCCAGTGGGTCGGGTCGGGGAGGCTGAAGGTCCGCCGCCAGCCGGTGAGGCCCAGGAGGCGGAGGGCGGGCGCGAGGTGGTCGCGCAGGCCGCGCTCGAAGAGCTCGTGGGCGGCGGAGGTCATGGCGTTCCTGGGGGTGTGGGGGAGCGGCCGGCGATGCCCGGGGCGCGAGGAAGGGGGAGGGCGCGAGGGCGGCGGCGCAGCGGCCGGAAATGAATCGTTCACCTACAACGTAGGTGACATGGCGATTCCAATGCCGCAGACGAAGGCCAGATGGTCTCGGGACCTTCGACCCGAAGGTCCCGAGGGGGCCTGTTTGCGGCCTGTGCCGTGACGCCCGGGCGATCGGCGCGTCGACGGGCGACGGTCGGGACCCGCCGGAACGGCCCGTTCGCCCGCATGGCGGATGATGTGGCGGGTGCAGAGTGCAGAACGCCCCGGAGCGGGCACCGACAGCCCCGTCGGCCGGTCCGGACCGGTCCCGACGTCAGGCCCGCCACCCGGTCCGCCCACGGGCGCGGCCACCACCCCCGTCGAGCTGACCGAGGCCGTCCGGGCCGCGCAGGGCGGGGACGAGGAGGCCTTCCGGCTGCTGTTCCGGAGTGTCCAGCCGGGTCTGCTCCGCTACCTGCGGGTCTTGGTCGGGGGCCGGCCCGAGGACGCCCAGGACGCCGAGGACATCGCCTCCGAGACCTGGCTGCAGATCGCCCGCGACCTCGGCTCGTTCACCGGCGACGGTGACGGCTTCCGCGGCTGGGCGGCGACCGTCGCGCGGCACCGGGCGCTGGACCACCTGCGGGCCCGCCGCCGCCGGCCGGTCGCCGACCTGCCCTTCGAGTACCTGGCCGAACTGGCCGGCGGGGACGACACGGCGGGCGCGGCGCTGGCCGCCGTCGGCACCTCGGACGCGCTGGCGCTGATCTCCCGGCTGCCCCGGGACCAGGCCGAGGCGGTGCTGCTGCGGGTGGTGATGGAACTGGACGCGGAGAGCGCCGCCCAGGTGCTCGGCAAGCGCTCCGGCACCGTCCGGATGGCCGCGCACCGGGGACTGAAGCGGCTCGCCAAGCTGCTGGAACAGTCGTTTCCGGCGGGCGCGGGCGCGGGCGCGGGCGCGGGCGGACCGGGGATCCCGGCGGCGCGGCCGGGCCGGGACGGGGATCCGGCCGGCGGTCCGGCCGGGGGGCCGACCGGCGGCGGGGCGGTCCGGAAGGGACTGGGGAGGACCGCGAAAAAAAATTCTCCGCAGGGTGTGACAGAACGCCGGGCCGCGACGCTGAAGGACATGAGATGAGCACCAACCGATCCCGCCGGATCGACCGTGACACCGCCGAGCGACTGCTCGCCGGTGCCGTGGGCGGCCCGTCGGCCGGGCGGGACGCCTCGCTCACCGGCCCGGACGGCACCACCGGGCACACGGGGACCCTCCCGCCCGAGCACGGGCCGGAAGAACGGGTCACCCGGGTGCTCGCCGCCGCCGCGGCGCCGGCGACGCGGGGCGAACTGGCCGGGGAGGAAGCGGCCCTGGCCGCGTTCCGGGAGGCCCGTCTCGCGCCCGCACCCGCAGTACCCGCCGCACCCGCACCCGTCCGGAGACGTTCGATGGCAACCGCCGCGCTGACGAGGGCCTTCAGTACGAAGGCCGCCGTCGTCATGCTCGGCGCCACGGCGCTCGGCGGAGTCGCGGTCGCGGCCGGAACGGGCAACTTCCCCTCGGCCCTGGGCGGAGGGTCGGACGAGCCGCGGCACGCGGTCGCCCCGGTGACCTCCACCGCGACGACCGCGACGGCCACGGCGGGGGCGCGCTCCGCCGCTCCGTCGGCCGAGCCGTTCACCGCCGCCGCGGCCGGTGGAACCTCCGGCGCCCCCTCGGACGGCTCCTCGTCCGGCCCCTCGGGCGGTCCGGCCACCGCCGCTCCGTCCACCCCGGCGAACCGGCCGTCGACGCCGCAGCCGTCCACCGCCACGCCGGGGGACGGGCGCGGTCCGTCGAACCCGGCGGCCCACGCGGCGCTCTGCAAGGCGTTCTCCGACCGGGCGGGCAAGGGCGAGCGCCCGCGCACGACGGTCGGCGATCCGCAGTTCGGCGGGCTGGTCGCGGCTGCCGGCGGGCCGGACAAGGTGGAGGAGTACTGCGCCCGACTGCTCGCCGCCGTGGGTGGCGACGACCAGCAGGGCGGTCCGGCACCGTCCCGGTCCGGCGCCGCGGCCTCCGGGAACGGTGGGGGCGGCAACGGCCAGGGCTCGAACGGCCAGGGGAGCAACGGCCAGGGTTCGAACGGCCAGGGGACCAACGGTCAGGGCTCCAACGGTCAGGGCTCCAACGGCCAGGGGACCAACGGTCAGGGCTCCAACGGTCAGGGCTCCGGCAACAGTTCGGGTTCCGGCGCGAACGGCGGTGGCAACGGCAACGGCAACGGCAACGCGGCCCGGCCGTCGAAGGCCGCCACCGCAGGGCCCACACCACCCGCGGCGACCACGGCGGCCCCGCCGGGGCAGCCGAGGACCGACCGCCCGGACCGGCCCGACGTCACCTCGGACAACACGAGGTGACCCACGATCTCCGGATGGGCGGCGAGCGACTCCCCCCGGGCCCGTCGCCCATCCGGAACGCTCCACCCCGCACCACCGCAGTAGCCGCACCACCGCAGTGACCGCAGGACCGCACCACCGCAGTACCCCGCTCCACCCGAGGACTCCGGGTGGTCGGCCGGCCCCCCGTGCCGGCCGTCCACCCGGCCGGCCCCGGCCGGGACGGCAGGCGCACCCCGGAACGCGCCCGCCGGCCCGGCCGGACCGGAACCCGCCGGCCCGCCCGCCCGCAGTCAGGGCGGGCCGGCACCCCGCCCGACCAGTCCGACCCGCACCGACCGTGACCGTCGTCCCGTACGACCCATGAGCCGGCGGTCGGGGATCCGCTGCCCGGTTCCCCGGCCGCCCACCCCTCCCGGGCAGGCCGCCGCCGCCCTGGGCCGGTCGTCGCCGGGGGCTATCGTGCACAGGTGCACGAGGCGGTCCGGGACCCCGGGCGGGGCCTCTGAGGGGAGCGGTTCCAGGTGATCGGACGCGCGCTGAACGGGCGCTACGAACTCGTCGAGATACTCGGCGTCGGCGGCATGGCCACGGTCTGGCGCGGAGTGGACCACGTGCTGGGCCGTCAGGTGGCCGTCAAGGTCCTCAACGGGGGCCTCGCCGACGATCCGCGGTTCGCCGAGCGGTTCGGCCGAGAGGCGCAGCACGCCGCGATGCTGGTCCACCCGAGGATCGTCATGGTCTTCGACTCCGGGGTCGACCAGGGCTCGCCGTACATCGTGATGGAGCTGGTGCACGGCCGCTCACTGGCCGCGCTGCTGGCGCAGCGGCCGGTCCTGCCGGTCGAGCAGGCGGTCGGGATCGCGGCCGCGGTCTGCGAAGGGCTGGCCCACGCGCACGCGGCGGGCCTGGTGCACCGGGACATCAAGCCCGGCAACATCATGATCACCGACGACGGTGGGGTGAAGGTCGTCGACTTCGGCATCGCCCGGGCGGGCTCCTCGCACAACCTCACCCAGACCGCCTCGGTGCTCGGCACGGCCGCCTACCTGTCGCCCGAGCAGGCCACCGCGAGTCCACTGGACGGCCGCACCGACCTCTACGCGGTGGGCTGCGTGCTGACCGAAATGCTCACCGGCGCGCCGCCGTTCGCCGCCGAGACGCCGGTGGCGATCGCCTACAAGCACGTCGGCGAGCAACCGCTGCCGCCCTCGGCCCGGCGTCCCGGCCTGCCGCCCGCACTGGACGCGGCGGTGCTGCGGCTGCTCGCCAAGCACCCGGCCGGCCGCCCGGCGGACGCCCTCGCGGCGCGGGCCGAACTGCTGGCCTGCGTCCCGGGGTCGGTGCCCGCCGACCCGACCACCGAACTGCTCGCCGCCGCTCCGCTGCCGCCCGCCCACCTCGCCGCTCCCGGGCCGGACCAGCAGCACACCACCCTGCTGCCGCCCCAGCCGGCGCCGCCGGCCCCCACCTCGGTGATGGCGCCGATCCCGGCGGCCCCGGCGCCGATGCCGGAGCCCGAGCGGGACAGCCGCCGCAAGCCGATCGTGCTCGGCGCCCTCGGCCTGGCCGGTGTCGCCGGCGCCGCGGTGCTCGCGCTCACCGCCTTCGACGACCCGGCCAGCCCCGCCGCCGCGCCGTCCGCCCGTCCCACCGCGAGCGCCCCCGCCGCCCCGCCGTCCACTCCCGCCCCGACCCCGACCCCCACGCCCACACCGACCGCCACCACCCCGTCGGCGCGGCCGACCCCGACGGCCCCCGCCACCACCCCGGCCCCGCACGACCCGGCGCCGCTGGTCCAGATCAACGCCCTGCGGCAGAGCATCGCGCAGACCCAGGTGGAGAAGGAGCGCGCCCGTCAGATCGACCTGCTGCGCACCCTCGACGAGGCCACCGCCCGTCTCAACGAGGGCCGGCCCGACGACGCCGCCGCCCGGTTGAAGGGCGCCCAGCGGACCGTCCGCGACCTCGCCAAGAAGCACGCCATCGATGGCCCGACGTACCAGAACTGGAACTCCGCCCTCTCCTCGCTGATCACCTCCCTCAACGCCGTCGCCGACCAGGAGGACTGACCCGCCATGAGCACGCACCACGAGCTCTTCGTCGAGCGCGCCGACGGCGTCTCCGACGAACAGCTGGTCGCGGACGTCGAGGCCGCCTGCGGCGTGCCCCTGCTCCCGAGCGGGAACGAATTCGACGACTGGTACGCGGGGTTCGAGCACACGAAGGTCCGGCTGGCGTTCTCCCACGACTTCGAGGAGGACAAGGGCATCCCCTTCGAGCGCTACGACTCCTGCCTCGACGTGAAGGACCTCGACGGCGATCTGGTCCGCCAGGAGGCCACGGCCCGCCGCTGCTACGACGCCCTCGCCGCCACCGGCCGCTACCGGCTCGCCCTGGTGCTCGACCTCCAGCGTCTGATCCTGGCGACGGATCTGCCGCGCGGCTGAGCCCGGGTCAGGCGCCGAGGAAGCGCTGGAGCTGCTGGAGCACGTAGTTGGCACCGGTGTAGCCGATGCCCTGGAACCACAGCTGGTCGTCGACGGGGAAGGCGCGGTGCGCCCTGACCGCCTCCAGGGACTGCCAGGCGGGGCTCGCCAGGGTGGCGTTGAGGCCGTTGCGGTCCGGGTCGCCGTAGTCGGCGTAGAGGAGCAGGTCGCCGTCGGCCCTGGCGAGCTGGTCGGGCGGGAGCTCGATGTCGGACTGGTCGGTGTTCTGGGCGTCCGGGCGGCCGAGGCCGGCGTCGGTGAGCACGGACCCGGGGAAGTTCTGCTTGCCGAAGAGCCGGATCCCGCCGCCCTCGACGAAGCGGAGCAGGCTGACCTTCCGGCCGCCCGCCTTGGCGTTCGCCAGCGCCGTCACCACCTGGTTGACGTGCCGCTGGTAGGAGGTCGCGAAGGCCGTCGCCGCGGCCTGGCGGCTCAGCGCCTGGGCGTGGGTCTGGACGTTGGCCTTCCAGGGCGCGCCGGTGGTCTGGGTGAGCACGGTCGGGGCGATCGCCCGCAGCTCGTCGTACCGGTCGCCGTCGCGGGCCTGGTTGGACAGGATGAGGTCGGGCCGCAGGGCGCGGACCGCGGCGAGGTCCGGGGAGCCGGCCGGGCCGACGTAGGCGGTCCGGGCGAGCCGGGAGGCGGGCCAGTAGTCGGGGAAGCCCCCGTCCGCCGCGGGCCGGGCCGCGCCGACCGGGGTGATGCCGAGGGTGAGCGCGGAGTCCAGTTCGGCGGTGTCCAGGGTGACCACCCGCATCGGCGCGCCGGGCACGGTGACCGGTCCGGTGGCGGTGGCCACGGTGACGTCCGGCAGCGGGGTGGGGGAGGGGGTCTCGCCGGCCGCGAGCCCGGGCGGCGAGGGCGCGGTGCGGTGCGTGGTGCAGCCGGTGAGCGCGGCGCCGCCGAGCCCGCCGAGCGCGGTCAGCAGAGTGCGGCGGGTGAGCGGGGACATCGGCACCTCGGACGACGGGGGCGGGCGGGCACGGCGCGTCGATTATGTCCGAATTGGTGCGTCATGGGTGCATAAAACGTCGCTACGCGTCGGCCCCGGCCCGCTACGCGTCCGCCCCGGCCCGTTGTACCGGCGCCCCGGCCGTCCACGGCGCGCCCGGCACCACCAGCGGCGTCCCGGTCACCGGATCCGGCACCACCACCGACTCCAGCCCGAACACCTCGCGCACCAGCTCCGCCGTCACCACCTCGGCCGGCGGGCCCTGTGCGACGATCCGCCCCTCGCGCATCGCCACCAGGTGGTCCGCGTACCGGGCGGCCTGGTTGAGGTCGTGCAGCACCGCGACGATCGTCCGCCCGCGCTCCACGTTCAGCCGCCGCACCAGGTCCAGCACCTCCACCTGGTGCGCGATGTCCAGGAAGGTGGTCGGCTCGTCGAGCAGCAGGATGTCGGTGCCCTGGGCGAGCGCCATGGCGATCCACACCCGCTGCCGCTGCCCGCCGGACAGCTCGTCCACCCCGCGCTCGGCCAGCTCGGCCGTCGAGGTGCGCTCCAGCGCCTCCGCGACCGCCTCCTCGTCCTGCGCCGACCACTGCTGCCACCAGCTCTGGTGCGGCTGGCGGCCGCGCGCCACCAGGTCGGCCACCGCGATGCCCTCGGGGGCGCTCGGCGACTGCGGCAGCAGCCCGATCCGCCGGGCGATCTGCTTGGTCGGGACGCGCGCCAGCTCCTCGCCGTCCAGCAGCACCGCGCCGCGGGCCGGCTTCAGCAGCCGGCCCAGCGCGCGCAGCAGGGTGGACTTGCCACAGGCGTTCGGCCCGACGATCACCGTGACCTTGCCGTCCGGGATCCGCAGCGAGAGCTTCTCGGCGACGGTTCGTGCCTCGTAGGCGAGGGTCAGCTCGCGGGCCTCCAGGCGGTGGGCGGACACCCGGTCGACGGCCCCGGCGGACTCGGCGGGCTCGGTGTCGACGGCGGGCTCGGTGTCGACGGCGGGCTCGGTGTCGACGGCGGGCTCGGTGTCGACGGCGGGCTCGGTGTCGACGGCGGGCTCGGTGTCGACGGACTCGGCGTCGGCGGGCATCGGGACCTCCACGACTCAGGAACCTCCACGGCGGGAGCGGATCAGTAGCCACATCAGGTACGGCGCGCCGACCAGCCCGGTCACCACGCCGACCGGCAGCTCGGTGGGCGCCAGCAGCCGACGGGCCAGCAGGTCGGCCAGCACCACCACCAGTGCCCCGGTGAGCGCCGAGCAGAACAGCGGGATCTGTGCCGAGCGGGCCAGCCGCACGGCGATCTGCGGGGCCATCAGCGCGACGAAGTCCACCGGACCGGCCGCCCCGGCCGCGCAGGAGGCGAGCACCACGCCGAGCAGTGCCATGCCCAGCCGGATCCGGTTCAGCCGCAGCCCGAGGCCGACGGCAGTGGCGTCGTCGAAGGAGATCGAGCGCTGCGCCCGCGCCGCCCACAGCGCCACCGGCACGGAGGCCAGCAGCACCCAGGCGAGCCAGCCGGCCTGGTCGTAGCCGGAGCCGTTCAGGCTGCCGGTCATCCACACCTTGGCGGCCTGCGCCTGGAAGCCGTCGCCCTTGGTGAGGAACACCGAGGTCAGCGAGGAGAGCGCGACGGAGATGCCGATGCCGATCAGGACGAAGCGCTGGGCGTGCAGTCCGCGCCGCCAGGCCAGCAGGTAGACCAGTACGCCCGCCGCCAGCCCTCCCGCGACGGCGGCGTAGGGCACCTGGCCGGTGGAGCCGACCACGCCGTACGCCAGCAGGCCGACCACGGTGGCGGTGGCGCCCCAGGAGACGCCGACCACGTCCGGGCTGGCCAGCGGATTGCGGGCGACGGTCTGGATCAGCGCGCCGGCCAGCCCGAGCGCGGTGCCCACCAGCAGGCCGACCACCACCCGGGGCAGCCGGAACTCGCCGACCACCAGCTCGTGCGGGCTCGGCTGCCCGAACACCACCTTCAGCACCTCGCCGGGCGCCACCGTGGACTCGCCCAGGCAGAGCGAGGCGACGACGGTGGCGGCCAGTGCCACCAGCAGGCCGAGCGCCGCGTACGCCGAGCGCCGGTGCAGCAGGAAGGAGGCGCTCCGGGCGCGCACCACGGTGTAGCCGCGCAGCGGAACCGTCGGGGCCGTCATGCCGCCACCACCTTCCGCCGCCGGACCAGCGTGACCAGCACCGGCACACCGACCAGCGCGGTCATCACCCCGGCGGGCACCTCGGAGGGCGGGAACAGCACCCGGCCGAGCGTGTCGGCGAGCAGCAGCAGCGCCGGGCCGAGCACGGCGGAGAGCGTGAGCACCCAGCGGTGGTCGGCGCCGGCCACCGCGCGGGCGGCGTGCGGCACGGCCAGGCCGACAAAGGCGACCGGTCCGGCCGCGGCGACCGCGGAGCCGGTCAGCACGGTGGCGCCGAGCGCGCCGACGGCCCGCACCAGCCCGGTCTTCGCGCCGAGCCCCTTGGCGGTGTCGTCGCCGAGCGCCAGCGCGTCCAGGCCGCGCGCCACCGCGAACACCAGCACCGTGCCGACGGCCAGGAACGGCAGCAGCTGCCAGGCGACGTCCGCGGTGCGGCCGGAGAGCGAGCCGACGTGCCAGAACCGGAACTGGTCCATCGCGGCCGCGTCGGTGGTGAGCACCAGGGTGTTGAGCGAGGCGATGAACGCGGACACCGCCGAGCCGGCCAGCGCCAGCTTGACCGGCGTCGCCCCGCCCCGGCCGCGTCCGGCCAGCCCGTAGACCACCACGGTGGCGATCACCGCGCCGGCGAAGCCGAACCAGACGTACCCGGTGAGCGTGGAGATCCCGAACGCGGAGATCGCCAGCACCACGCCGGCCGCCGCGCCCTGGCTGACGCCGAGGATGCCGGGGTCGGCGATCGGGTTGCGGGTGATGCCCTGCATGACGGTGCCGGCCAGGCCGAGCGCCGCGCCGACCGCGAGGCCGACGACGGTGCGCGGCACCCGCAGCTCGCGGATCACGACGGCGTTGGTGGTGTCCCCGCCGTGCAGCAGGGCGTCGACGGTGTCGCCGAACGGGATGTTCCGGCTGCCGACCGCCAGGCTCAGCAGCACCGCGGCGGCCAGCACGGCCAGCGCGGCGGCGAGCCACAGGATGCGGCGGCGCAGCAGGCGGGCTCTGCCGGGCGCGGTGGTGTCGGTCATGGCTCTCTCTCGCAGATAGCTGAGGCAAACCTAAGTTCCCCGCCGAAGCCGGGGCAAATCGTTCCTTCGGTCCGGCCCGGCCGTTGGATAGCCTGGCGGTATGCCTGTGACCTCGGACGCCCCGCTCACCGTCGGCTTCGACCTCGACATGACGCTGCTGGACACCCGGCCCGGCATCCGCGCCACCTACCTGGCGCTGTCGGCCGAGACCGGGACCGCCATCGACGCCGACCTGGCGGTCACCCGGCTCGGGCCGCCGCTTCTCCACGAGCTGCGCAACTGGTTCCCGGAGGCGCGGCTGGAGGAGGTCGCGGACCGCTACCGCACGCTGTACCGGGACCACGCGTTCGCGCCGACGGTCGCGCTGCCCGGCGCGCACGCCGCCCTGGACGCGGTCCGCGCGCACGGCGGCCGGGTCACGGTGGTCACCGGCAAGTACGAGCCGAACGCCCGGCTCCACCTGGAGCACGCGGGTCTGCGGGCGGACGCGGTGGCCGGCGACCTCTGGGCGGAGACCAAGGGCGAGGCGCTGCGCGAGCACGGCGCCACCGTCTATGTCGGCGACCACCTGGGTGACATCCGGGGCGCCCGGCACGCGGACGCCCTCGCGGTGGCGGTGGCCACCGGCCCGTACGGCGTCGAGGAGCTGCGGGCGGCGGGCGCGGACGTGGTGCTGCCCGACCTCACCGCCTTCCCGGCCTGGCTGGCCGGGCACCTGGCCGCGGCCTAGGCGTTCGCGCGGGCCCGGCGGCGCTGGGAGCGCGCGGAGAGCAGCAGGCCGGTGAGGGCGAGCAGGAAGCCCAGCGGCATCAGCATGCTCAGCCAGTACGCGGCCGTGGGCAGCGGCGTCAGGTGCAGGAACAGCGGGACGAAGGTGACGAGCGTGGCGAGCGCGCCGAGCCCGAAGACGATCGTCCCGGCCTTGACGCAGGCGTCGCCGCGGTCGGTGCTCTGGCTGCTCACGGGTCTGCTCCTCTGCGGCCGGGACGGCGGGTTCGGCTGCCGTCCCAGTCTCGCAGAGGCCGCCGGCGGCCGTTCCCGCGCGGCCGCCACGAGGGCGGGCGGTCCCGTCACGTTGCGCAGTTTTCCGGGCGCTGGGAGTTTTGATCCCTGCTGGGCGGGGGTATGCAGGCTGTGCCGAGGGGTGCGATCAGTGCGCCCCGTTCTCTCCGACCGGGGGTGCGAGCCTGTGGACAGCGCCGAGCCGCGCCCCGGCCGTGCCGGTTCCGGGCCGCCCGTGGCCGCCGGACTTCCGGACGGATCTTGTGCGGAACGCGGATGAGACAGTGACGGACCGTTAGTCTGCTCCTCACAGCGTGCTGACCGTGCGCGCCCCCGCGGCGTGTCCCCCCGGGCCGGCCCGCTCTTCCACCACCCAGTGATCCCCGGCCAGGGCCGGGATCCCTCACACCCACATCGAGGACTGTTCGAGATGCCCACCGGCCAGGTCAAGTGGTTCAACGAGACGAAGGGCTTCGGCTTCCTGTCGCGCGACGACGGCGGCGACGTCTTCGTCCACACCAAGGCGCTGCCCGCCGGGATCACGTCGCTGAAGCCGGGCCAGCGGGTCGAGTTCGGCGTGGTCGCGGGGCACCGCGGCGACCAGGCGATGCAGGTCCAGCTGCTGGACGCGCTGCCGTCGGTGGCCGCCGCCCAGCGCAAGAGCCCGGACGACATGGCGGCGCTCGTCCAGGACCTCATCACGATGATGGACGCCGTCCTGCCGGGTCTGCAGCACGGCCGCTACCCGGCCAAGCCGGCCGGGCAGAAGCTCGCCGTGCTGCTGCGCGGGGTGGCCGACCAGTTCGACGTGTAGGGGCCCGCGCGGCGGGGCTCAGAAGTCCAGCGCACCCGGGCCGAGCGGCGGCACCAGTCCCTCCGCGGCGGCCCGGGTGAGCAGCGCGCGCACGGCCGCGTGCCCCTCCTCGCCGAGGTCCGCGGTGAACTCGTTGACGTACAGCGCGATGTGCCGGGCCGCGACGTCCGGGTCCATCTCCTGGGCGTGCTCCAGCACGTACCTGCGGCTGGCCTCCGGGTCGTCCCAGGCCTGCCGGACGGAGCCGCGGATGGCCTCGGTGAGCGCCCGCAGCCGCTCCGCGCCCAGCGAGCGCCGGGCGATGATCGCGCCCAGCGGGATCGGCAGGCCGGTCTCCTGCTCCCAGGCCTCGCCCATGTCGGCGAGGCAGCGCAGGCCGTAGTCCCGGTAGGTGAAGCGGGCCTCGTGGATGACCAGACCGGCGTCCACCCGGCCGTCCCGGACGGCGGGCATGATCTCGTGGAACGGCAGCACCACGACCTCGCCCAGGCCGCCGGGCACCGCCCGCGCCGCCCAGAGCCGGAACAGCAGGTAGGCGGTGGACCGCTCGGAGGGGACGGCCACCGTCCTGCCGCTCAGGTCGTCGCCGCTCTCCGGGCGGGTCAGCACCAGCGGGCCGCAGCCGCGTCCGAGCGCGCCGCCGCAGGGCAGCAGGGTGTACTCGTCCAGCACCCAGGGCAGGGCGGCGTAGCTGACCTTGAGGACGTCCAGCTCGCCGCGCTCGGCCAGGCCGTTGGTGACGTCGATGTCGGCGAAGGTGACCTCGGGGGACTCCGCGCCCGGGACCAGGCCGTGCGACCAGGCGTGGAAGACGAAGGTGTCGTTCGGGCAGGGCGAGTACGCGATGCTCAGCCGTTCAGCCACGGCCGGCCTCCTTCACTAGCGCGGGGTGGGGCAGGACGGCGAACGCGCGCTCCAGCGCGGCCAGCGCCTCGCCGATCCGCCACGCGGACCGGTCGCGCGGGCCGACGGCGTTGGAGACGGTCCGCAGCTCGAACGACGGCACGCCGTGCCGGGCGGCGGCCTCGGCGACGCCGAAGCCCTCCATCGCCTCGGCCACCGCGTCGGGATGGCGGGCGGTCAGGGCGGCGGCGCGCGCCGCGCTGCCGGTCACCGTCGAGACGGTCAGCACCGTCCCGGCGACCGCGCCCGGGACCTCGGCGGCCAGGGTTTCGACGGCCAGCGCCACGGCGGCCGGCGGCGGGGTGTGCCGGACGGTCCCGAAGCCCAGCTCGGTGACGTCGGCGAAGCCCTCGGGGGTCTCGGCGCCCAGGTCGGCGGCGACGATGCCGGTGGCGACCACGGTGGTGCCGATCGGCGCCCGGGGGGCGAAACCGCCGGCGATCCCGGCCGAGAGCACCAGGTCGTAGCGGGCGGCGGTGAGCGCGGTGGCGGTGGCGGCCGCGGCGGCGCCCGGGCCGACCCCGCCGGCCAGCACGTCCACCGTCACGCCCGAGGGGTGCGCGACCCGGTCCAGCGCCCCGCCCGGCAGCGCCACCCGCTCCGCGGGGGCCCCGGCGGCGGCGCCCAGGCCGCGCAGCACGGCGTCGGCCTCGGCCGGCACCGCGACGACGACGAGCAGCCGGGCCCGCGCGGGGTCCGACTGCTCGTCGGGAAGTCGTACCGTCACCGGACGACCGTCAGCTGTCCTGGGTGTTCAGCTGGAAGTACCACACGGCGTAGATCGACTCCGGTGTCTTCGGGTCGGTCTCGACCACGGTGATCAGCGTCTTGCCGGAGGCGTTGAGCGCCTTGCTGGCCGGAACGGCGCCCGAGAAGGTGGCGTTGCGCGCCGCCGAGGCCAGGATGAACCGGCCGCCCTGGCCCTGCTGGCCGCCGTTGGTGTTGGCCCACCAGCCGCGGTCCGCCACGTCCGGGCTGACGCCGATGCCGATCCGGTCGCTGACGACCACGTCGGACGAGGGGATGGTGCCGGCTTCCAGGGCCTTGCCGGCCCTGTCCTGGCACTCCTCCTGCTGCTGGTCGGTCAGCGGCTGGCCGCCGTTGAAGCAGAACGGGTCGTGCGCCTGCGACGAGTTGCCCACCAGCAGGGTGGCGCGGTGGTCGCTGATCTCGTGCTGGTTCGACGCGTACGCGATGGACCCGCCGACCGTGCCGGCGGCGATGACGACGACGGCGCCGAGGCCGGCGACTGCGCGGGTGCTGAGGCTCATGCGTCAGAGGCTACCGGGCTTTCGCGATCACGCTACGCGGGGGTCGGCAACGTGTTGCCTCCGGAGAGCGGGACTCAGGCCACCCGGGGCGCGGCCGGGCGGGTGCGCAGCCCGACCCGCAGGAGCGAGCGCAGCGTCCAGAGCAGCACCGCACCGACCACCGCGGCGGCCACCGACAGGCCCAGCGTGCCGTTCAGCGGCAGCAGGATGCCGACCGCGCCGCCCGCCACCCAGGACAGCTGGAGCGCCGTCTCCGAGCGGGCGAACGCGGAGGTCCGCACCGACTCGGGCACGTCCCGCTGGATCAGCGCGTCCAGCGACAGCTTGCCGAGCGAGGCCGCCAGCCCGGCCGTCCCGGCGACCGCCACCACCGTCACCGTGCCGTACCAGAGCGCGGCGGCGGCCGTGGCGCAGCAGGCCAGCAGCAGCATCGCGGTGACCGTCAGCTCCGGGCCGCGGGGCCGCAGCCAGGAGCCGAGCACCGAGCCGAGCGCGTTGCCCGTACCGGCGGCCAGTGCCACCAGGCCGAGCGCGAGGGTCGGCTGAAGGCCGCCGACCGGGTCTTCGCGGAGCAGGAACGCCAGGAACAGCACCAGGAAGCCGACCAGCCAGCGCATCGCCGCCATCGCGCGCAGCGCCAGGATCACCGAGGGGCCGACGGTGCGCAGCGAGGCCTTGGGCCGCTGCGCGGCGGGTGCCGTGCCGTCCTCGCCGCCGCCGGGCGGCACGCCGTGGTGGCCCGTCGGGTGCTCCTCGGCGTGCAGCACGGCGCGCTGCTCGCCCTTGGCGGAGTCCACCGCGTGCGGCAGGTGGAAGGCCATCAGGGTGCCCGCCACGAAGACCAGGAAGGCACCGCGCAGCGGCCAGCCGGGACCGATGAGGTGCAGCAGTCCGCCGACGCCGGCCGCGACCATGGTGGCCAGCAGCCCGGCCAGGGTGACCCGGGAGTTCGCCTTCACCAGGGAGAGCCGGCTGGGCAGCAGCCGGGGCACCACCACGCTGCGCACCACCCCGTACGCCTTGGAGGCGACCAGCACGCCGAGCGCCTCCGGGTAGAGCGCCAGCCCGCCGCCGGCCACCACGCCGGCCATCGTCCAGGCGAGCACCGCGCGGGCCAGCATCGACGTCGCCACCGCGGCCCGGCGGCCGTGCGGCAGGCGGTCCAGCAGCGGGCCGATCACCGGGGCGAGCAGGGCGAACGGCGCCATGGTGACCAGCAGGTAGAGCGCCACCCGGCCGCGGGCCTCGCCGGTGGGCACCGAGAAGAAGATGGTCGAGGCGAGCGCCACGGTGATCAGCATGTCGCCGAAGGCGTTCAGCGCGTGCAGCTCGATGAGCTTGGCCAGGCCCGACTCGCCGGCGCCCTCGGCGGCGGTGGCCCGGCGGATCCGGCGGCCGGTGCCGTGCACCACCTTGCCGGTGCGGGAGCCGGCCGCGGAGGCGGTGCGGACCAGGAAGTGCCGGCGCGGCTCGTCCTCCTCCGCGGCCTCCTCCGCGGCGAGCGGTGCGACCGGGGCGGGCGGTGCGACAGAGCCGGGCGGTTCGACGGAGCCGAGCGGTGCGGCCGGTTCGAGCGGTTCGGAGGGCTCGGTGGCGGGCAGTGACGAGGGGTCCACCGACCGCGGTTCGTTCGCGGAGTGGACCGGAGGCTGCTGTCGCGGCAGCGCGTTCGCCTCGTCCGGACCGTCGGTCCGCGAGGCGCGCACTGCGTGCTGCGACGGGTTCTCGTCCGCCACAAGCCCATCCTGCCCCAGATTCGGGACGACAACGCGGGATTCCGCTCCGCGCCGCGCGGTCGACGGCCCGCGTTCCCGTTCCGGACGTTCCGGAGCCACTCCGGACGCCCCGGACTGTGCCGGGCGGCCGACCGGCGGGTAGCCTGCCCAAGGTCCGCCCGAGGGCCCGACCGGCGCCGGGCGGACCAGACGAGCGGCGCGGCCGGTATCCGCGGCGGCCCGCGGTCGCGCAGAATGGACGAGGGAAACCGAGCCGCGACGGAACAGGCAACTCGCCGTGGGCGACAGAAGAACTGGGAGAGAATCGACGCCGTGAGTGCTGCGATGCGAAGCCGTACCCCTGATCGGCTCTGTGCCGAGGCCGTCGAACTCGCCCGCCAGGCCGCCGAGGACGCCGTCGGCGCCGAGACCGTCGGGGCCCACCTGGGTGTTCAGGCCGAGGCCGACCGGGTCGTCACCCACACCTTCGAGTGCCTGGACGCGGCCTACCGTGGCTGGCACTGGGCCGTGACGGTGGCCCGCGCCCCGCGCGCCAAGAACGTGACGCTGGACGAGGTCGTGCTGCTGCCCGGCGCCGACGCGATCCTCGCCCCGCAATGGGTGCCGTGGAGCGAGCGGCTGCGCCCGGGCGACATGGGCCCCGGGGACCTGCTCCCCACCGACGCCGACGACCTGCGCCTGGAGCCGGGCTGGACCGGCGAGGACGAGCCCGCGCCGAACTCCGCGGTGGCCCAGGCCGCGCAGGAGGACGTGCTGGTCTCCGACCCGGACATCCAGCCGGCGCCGGGTCGCGCCCAGATCAGCGCCGTCGCCGACGAGCTGGGCCTGGGCCGCAGCCGGGTGCTCTCCCGGCTGGGCATGCACCTGGCCGCCGACCGCTGGGAGAAGGCGCACGGCCCGCAGACGCCGATGGCGCAGTCCGCCCCGGCCTCCTGCGTCAGCTGCGGCTTCCTGATCCCGATCGGCGGCACGCTCGGCCAGGCCTTCGGCGTCTGCGGCAACGAGTTCGGCCCGGCCGACGGCCAGATCGTCTCCTTCGCCTACGGCTGCGGCGGGCACTCCGAGGCGGCCGTGATCCCGGCCCCGCCGGCGCCCGCCGAGCTGATCCTGGACGAGCTGGTGGTCGAGCCGCTGCCGCTGCACCCGGACCGGCTCTCCGGCTCGGTCGAGCCGGACGCGCCCACCGAGGAGCTCGGCCACTCCTGAGCACCACCGCTTTCCGGCGGCCCGCCCCACCCGTGGGGCGGGCCGCCGCCGTTTCCGCCCCCGCGTGGGCGGGCCGCGGCCGGGGGCGTGTCCGGGGCAGTCCTTCCGGCAGGGAAGAATGCCCTCGTAGGGCACAACAGGGCGGCGGAAGGCGGCAGGTCCAGTGGAACCTCGGATTCTCGGCAGCGGCACGGACGAGCACCTCGCGGACCCCTTCGGCAGCGCCGAACTGCGCCGTCGGGTGCTGGACGCCTGGGCCGCCTCCCCGGCCCGGTTCCGGGAGGACGCCAACGCCGAGGAGGAGCTCGCCCTCGGCGGCTACCGCGACCGGCTGGTCGTCGAGCTGGCGCAGAACGCCGCCGACGCCGCCGTCCGCGCCGGGCACGGCCCCGGCCGGCTGCGGCTCACCCTGGCGGACGGCGTGCTGGCCGCCGCGAACACCGGCGCGCCGCTGGACGCCGCCGCCGTCGAGTCGCTGTCCACCCTGCGCGCCTCCTCCAAGCGCGGCGAGCACGAGACCACCGTCGGCCGGTTCGGCGTCGGCTTCGCCGCCGTCCTCGCGGTCACCGACGAGCCCGCCGTGCTCGGCTCGGCCGGCGGCGTGCGCTGGTCGCTCGGCGAGGCCCGGGCACTGGCCGGGACGCAGCCGGCGCTCGCCGAGGAACTGCGCCGCCGGGACGGCCACGTGCCGCTGCTGCGCCTGCCGTTCGCCGCCGAGGGCCCGGCGCCCGAGGGGTACGACACGGTGGTGGTGCTGCCGCTGCGCGACGCCGCCGCCGAGGACCTCACCCGCCGGCTGCTGGCCGGCATCGACGACGCGCTGCTGCTCACCCTGCCCGGCCTGGCCGAGGTGGTGGTGGAGACCTCGGAGGGCACCCGTACGCTGACCCGCTCCGCCGCGGAGCCGCGTCCGGACGGCGTCACCGAGGTGACGGTCACCGACGACGCCGGCGGGGGGCACCGGCGCACCGTCTGGCAGACCGCCGAGGCGGCCGGCGCGCTCGCCGCGGAGCTGCTCGCCGACCGGCCCACCGAGGAGCGCGCCCGCCCCTACTGGACGGTGACCTGGGCGGTGCCGGTCTCCGAGGAGGGCGACCCGCAGCGGCCCGCGATCGACCCGGTGCTGCACGCGCCCACCCCCAGCGACGAGCCGCTCGGCCTGCCCGCGCTGCTGATCGCCTCCTACCCGCTGGACTCCACCCGCCGGCACGTCGCCCCCGGCCCGCTCGCCGACTTCCTCACCGAGCGCGCCGCCGACGCCTACGCCGACCTGCTGCGCGCCCGCGGCGGCGACCTCGGCTCGCTCGGCCTGGTGCCCGGCCCGCTCGGCCAGGGCGCGTTGGACAACGCGCTGCGCGCCGCCGTGCTCTCCCGGCTGCCCGGTACACCGTTCCTGCCGCACCCGGCGCCGGTCGAGGAGGGCACCCCCGCGCTGCGGCCCCGGGACGCCACGCTGCTGGAGGGCGCGGACGGCTCGGTGGTCGAGGCACTGGCGCCGATCTTCCCCGGCCTGCTGCCGGCCGGCCTGGAGCGCCGCACCGAACTGCGGGTGCTGAACGTCCGCCGGGTCCCGCTCGCCGAGGTGGTCGACCAGCTGGGCGGCCTGGACCGGGAGCCGGCCTGGTGGCGCAACCTGTACGCGGCGCTCGGCGGCGCCGACCCGGAGGCGCTCGGCGCGCTGCCGGTGCCGCTCGCCGACGGCCGGACGGTGACCGGTCCGCGCCGGGTCCTGCTGCCCTCCGACGCCGCCGACTGGGCGGCCTTCCCCGGCTACCCCGAGTCGCTGGCCGACGCGCTCGCCGTGCTCGACCTGCGGCTCGCCCACCCGGAGGCCGCCCACCCGCTGCTCGCCAAGCTCGGCGCCGGCGCGGCCACCCCGGCCGGGGTGCTGGACACGCCCGAGGTGCGGGCCGCCGTCGCCCGCTCCTACGAGCTGGCCGAGGACGACCCGGACGCCGCCGCCGACCTCGCCGAGGCGGTGCTGGCGCTCGTCAGGGCGGCCGCCCCGGCGCCCGGCGAGCACCCCTGGCTGGCCCGGCTGGCCCTGCTCGACGACGAGGGCGAGCCCGTCCGCGCCGGTGAGCTGCTGCTCCCCGACAGCCCGCTCGCCGCGCTGGCGCGCGAGGACGACGCGGCCTGGGTGGACGACGACCTGCTGGAGCGCTGGGGCCCGGAGGTGCTCGCCGCCGTCGGCGTACCGGCCGACTTCGTGCTGGTCCGCGCCGAGGACGTGGTGCTCGACCCCGACGACCTGGACCGGCTCGACCCGACCGCGCCCGCCGACCGGGCGGCCGGCGGCCACCCCACCGGGCTGATCGACGAGGCGCCGGACGGCCTGGCCGACTGGGCCGAGGACGCGCTGGAGGCGCTGCACGCCGACGACGGGGACACCGTGGGCGTCCCGCCGGTCGCCGCCGAGCTGCTGGCCGTCCGCGACCTGGACCTGGTGGACGACGACGCCTGGCCGCAGGCGCTGGCCGCGCTGGCCCGCCCGCCGTACCGGGACGCCGTCGTCACCCCGGTCCGCACGCTGCTGCCGGACGGCTCGTACGCCGACCTGCCGCCGTACACCGCCTGGTGGCTGCGCGACCACCCGGTGCTGGACGGCCGCGAGCCCGCCGGGCTGCGCGCGGCCGGCGCCGACCCGCTGCTGCGCGGCCTGTACGACGAGGCCCGCACCACCCTGGACGAGCAGTTCCTGCACGCGCTGGGGGTGCGCACCACGCTGACCGCGCTGCTCGCCGAGCCGCACGGGCCGGACGAGGTGCTGGACCGGCTGACCGACCCGGCCGCCGAGGTCGGACACCGCCAGCTGCACGGCATCCACAGCGCGCTGGCCCGGATCGAGGTGGAGCGGATCGACCCGCTGGACGTGGTGCGCGCGGTGCCGCCGCTGGACCGGGCCACCGGCCGCCGTCCCGACCGCACGATCGTGGTGGACGCCGCCGAGGCGGTCGTCGCGGACGCCCCCGACCTGGTGGAGCTGCTGCACGACCACCCGCTGCTGCCGGTCGCCCCGGCGCTGGCCGCCGACCTCGCCGAGCGGCTGCACGTCTCGCTGGCCAGCGAGGTGGCCGGCGGGCGGGTGCTCTCCCAGGGCGTCCTGCACCGGGTGCCGGCCGTGGTGCGGGAGCTGCTGCCCGGCTGCCCGGTCGCGTACGAGGAGCACGAGGACCTGCTGGTGGTCGGCCCGGACGGCGAGGAGGCCGCCGTGGACTGGCGCTGGGACGCCGCCGCGGACACCCCGGAGGCGCCGTACGACCCGGAGTCGGCCGAGGAGGCGGACGAGGACGACGAGTTCGAGGTGCCGCCGGTGCCCGGGCTGCTGCACGCGGCCACGCCGGAGGGGCTGGCCGCCGGGCTGGCCTGGTCGGTCGGGCAGTGGCACCGCCGGTTCGAGGTGCTGGCCGCGCTCAGCGAGCCGGACCGGGCGTACGAGCTGTCCGCCGCCCGCGACTTCGAGGGCTGAGCCCGTCGGCCTCCGGTGCCCGCTCCGGTCAGGAGCGGGTGCCGGAGCGGGTCCGGCCGCGGGCGATCAGCCGCAGGTAGACCGTGAGGGTGGCCACCACCCAGGTGGAGGTCAGCACGGCGGCGACCGCCTTGGTCAGCCGTGGTCCGGGGTGGATCCCGGCCAGCGCGCCGACCCCGGCCATCGCCAGGGCCAGCAGCCCGGTGGCCAGCAGCCCGCCCAGGAAGGCCGCGAAGGCCTCCAGTTCACCGCCCCTGCGCGCCATCGCGGCACTCCCCCCGTCGCCCGGTCCCCGGGTCAATGATCGGTCCGGCGGCGCATGATCCGCCAGACCACCTCCAGCACCACTCCGGCGATCAGCGCGATGCCGACGCCGACCCACGGGTCCCGGGTGCCGGACAGCGAGAGCTGGAAGAAGTCGGAGAGCCAGGGCACCGTCATTACCAGCGCGAACGCCCCGCACATCGTCCCGATCAGCAGCAGCCGCCACCAGTTGTACGGGCGGGCCACGATCGCCAGCACCCAGATCGCGACCAGGAAGAGCGTCAGGGTGGCCACGCTGGTGTCCGACTCCAGGTCGGTGGCGTGGTTGGCGCGGGCCAGCGCGTACGCGGTGAAGGTCGCCGTCCCCGCGATGACACCGCCGGGGATCGCGAGCCGCAGCACCCGGCGCACGAAGCCGGTGCGGGCGCGCTCGTTGTTGGGCGCGAGCGCCAGGAAGAAGGCCGGCACGCCGATCGTCAGGGTGGACAGCACGGTGGAGTGCCGGGGCAGGAACGGGTACGGGGAGTGGGTGAAGATCACCAGCAGCGCCAGCAGTACCGAGTAGACCGTCTTGACCAGGAACAGCCCGGCCACCCGCTCGATGTTGCCGATCACCCGGCGGCCCTCGGCGACCACCGAGGGCATCACCGCGAAGGAGTTGTTCAGCAGCACGATCTGGGCGACCGCCTTGGTCGCGTCGCTGCCGCTGCCCATCGCCACGCCGATGTCCGCGTCCTTGAGCGCCAGCACGTCGTTGACGCCGTCGCCGGTCATCGCCACGGTGCGCCCGCGCGACTGCAGCGCGCCGACCAGCTGGCGCTTCTGCTGCGGGGTGACCCGGCCGAAGACGGTGGTGCGCTCGGCGGTGTCGGCGAGAGCCTGCGGCTCGGTGGGCAGGGTGCGCGCGTCCACCGGGTGGTCGGCGCCGGGCAGCCCGAGGTGGGCGGCGACCGCGCCGACCGAGACGGCCGAGTCGCCCGAGATCACCTTCGCCTGGACCCGCTGGCCCTCGAAGTAGCGCAGGGTGTCGGCGGCGTCCTCGCGCAGTCGCTGCCGCAGCACCACCAGGGCGAGCGGCCGCAGTTCGGCGGCCGGGTCCGGGGCGTCCAGCGGGACCGGCGAGCGGCCCAGCAGCAGCACCCGCAGGCCCTGGGCGCCCAGCTCGTCCACCTCGGCCAGCGCCGGGTGGCCGGCGGGCAGCAGCACGTCGGGGGCGCCGAGCAGCCAGCTGGCCTCCTCGCCACGCGGCTCCAGCAGTTGGACGCCGCTCCACTTGCGGGCGGAGGAGAACGGCATCGCCTCGATCACCCGCCAGCCGTCGCGGCGCTCGCCGCTGCCGTCGCCGTAGGCGTCGATGACGGCCTGCATCGACGGGTTGGGGCGGGCGTCGGCGCCGGCCATCACGCCGAGCGCCTGCTTGACCGTCTCCTTGAGGGCGCCGTTCTCCGCCAGGGCGTCGCCCGCCGGCTCGCCCCGGTCACCGCCGTCGGTGATGATCCGCAGGTCGACGACGTCCATGCCGCCCTCGGTCAGGGTGCCGGTCTTGTCCAGGCAGACGGTGTCCACCCGGGCCAGTCCCTCGATCGCGGGCAGCTCCTGCACCAGGCACTGCTTGCGGCCCAGCCGGACCACGCCGATCGCGAAGGCCACCGACGTCAGCAGCACCAGGCCCTCGGGCACCATCGGCACGATCCCGGCGATCATCCGGCGGACCGCCTCGCGCCAGTCCCGGCCCTCCACCGCCAGCTGGCTGATGATCAGACCGATCGCGGTCGGCACCAGCAGCCAGGTGATGAACCGCAGGATGCTGTCGATGCCGGTGCGCAGCTCCGACTTCACCAGGGTGAACCGGCTCGCCTCCTCGGCCAGCTGCGCCGCGTACGCCTCGCGGCCGACCTTGGTGGCGGTGAACGCGCCGGCGCCGGCCACCACGAAGCTGCCGGACATCACCGGGTCGCCGGGGTGCTTGAGCACCGGGTCCGGCTCGCCGGTGAGCAGCGACTCGTCGATCTCCAGGCCGTCCGCCTCGGTGACCTCGCCGTCGACGATCACCTTGTCGCCGATGCCGAGCAGCACGGTGTCGTCCAGCACGATCTCGCCGACGGCGACCTGCGTGGCGGCGCCGTCCCGGCGCACCTGGGGCCTGGCCTCGCCGATCAGCGCGAGGCTGTCCAGGGTCTTCTTGGCGCGCAGCTCCTGGATGATGCCGATCGCCGTGTTGGCGACGATGACCAGGCCGAACAGGCCGTCCTGGAGCGGGCCGACGACCAGGATGATCGCGAACATCACGCCGATGATCGCGTTGAACCGAGTGAAGACGTTCGCCCGGACGATCTCCCGGGTGGAGCGGCTGGAGCGGACCGGGACGTCGTTGACCTCGCCGCGGGCGACCCGCTCGGCCACCTCGGCGGAGGTCAGCCCGCCGCGTCGGCCGGGCAGCAGGCCGAGCGGGTGGGCGCCGTCCGGCTGGTCACCGGTGGGCTTGTCCTCGGCGGGCTGCGCGGGCTGCGTCATGGCACCGACTCTACGGGTGCCTTATGTCCGGTGCGTGCTACTAAAGGACCATTCAGTCCGACCGAGTGGCCGGATTCTGCGGCTCCGCCGCGGCCGCCGCCCGGCTGCGCGCGATGGCGTCCCGGCGGGCCCGGCAGTACCAGAGGCCGATCAGTCCGAGTCCGCCGCCGGCCAGGCAGATCCACGGCCAGCTGCCGTGGCCGTGGTCGGACAGCGTGCCCCAGAACGGGAGCAGGACCACGAACGCCACGAACCAGAGCACCGTGCCGCCGCCGACGATCGCGACGTCGTTGGCCTCCAGCGGCGGGGGCGAGGGGTGCAGTGGCGTCTTGGGCATGGGCCCTAGGGTACGGTGCGGCCGCACGTCCGATCGATTCTGCGCGGGGACTGTTCGCGCCTGTTACGTGGGTTCTTCGTTCTACGCGCGAAGATAGCGTACGGGCGATCGGGGAACCCATACTTGTTTTTCCGGTCGGTCGCGGCATGCTCAGGACATTGTGCTTCGTGCCCGTCCCACCGGGGCGCCCGGTGCCACCGTCGTTCCCGGGCGGGTCCCCCTCTCCTCCGCCCCCCACAGAGGACGCAGCATGCCCGTGGCCCAGCCGACCACCGAGTCGCCCGAGCCCGCCCAGCCCGACACGCCGAAGCCCCCGTCCGGCGCGCTGGACCGCTACTTCCGGATCAGCGAGCGCGGCTCCTCCCTGCCGCGCGAGATCCGCGGCGGCGTCGCCACCTTCTTCACCATGGCGTACATCCTGGTGCTGAACCCGATCATCCTGGCCAGTGCCACGGACATGACCGGCGCCCACCTGGACAGCGCCCAGCTGGTCACCGCCACCGCGCTCACCGCCGGCCTGACCACGCTGCTCATGGGCGTCATCGGCAACGTCCCGATCGGCCTGGCCGCCGGCCTCGGCGTGAACACCATCGTCGCCCTCCAGCTCGCACCCAAGATGACCTGGCCGGACGCCATGGGCATGGTCGTGCTGGCCGGCTTCGCGATCATGCTCCTGGTCGCCACCGGCCTGCGCGAGCGGGTCATGAGCGCCGTCCCGCTCGGCCTGCGCAAGGCCATCGCGATCGGCATCGGCCTGTTCATCACCCTGGTCGGCCTCGTCGACTCCGGCTTCGTCACCCGCATCCCCGACGCCGCCCACACCACCGTCCCGCTCCAGCTCGGCGTCGGCGGCCACCTGCACGGCTGGCCGGTCCTGGTCTTCGTGCTCGGCCTGCTGCTCACCCTCGTCCTGCTGGTGCGCAAGGTCCCCGGCGCGATCCTGATCTCCATCGCCGTGATGACCGGCGTCGCCGTGGTGATCGACAAGCTCGCCGACATCCCCGCCCTCAGCTGGGGCCTGACCGTCCCGGCCTGGCCGGGCAACCCGGTCGCCGCGCCCGACTTCGGCCTGGTCGGCGAGGTCAGCCTGTTCGGCGGCTTCGAGAAGGTCGGCGTCCTCACCGGCGTGCTCTTTGTCTTCACCGTGCTGATGTCCTGCTTCTTCGACGCGATGGGCACCATCCTCGGCGTCGCCGACGAGGCCCACCTGCTCGACGAGAAGGGCGACCTGCCCGGCATCAACAAGGTCCTGATGATCGACGGCATCGCCACCGCGGCCGGCGGCGCCACCTCGTCCTCCGCCAACACCTGCTTCGTCGAGTCCACCGCCGGCGTCGGCGAGGGCGCCCGCACCGGCTTCGCCTCCGTCGTCACCGGCGGCCTCTTCGTGGTGGCCCTCTTCCTCACCCCGCTCGCCACCATGGTCCCCGCCCAGGCCGCCACCCCCGCGCTGGTCACCGTCGGCTTCCTGATCCTCGCCAACTCGGTGCGGGACATCGACTGGGCCGACTACACCATCGCGATCCCGGCCTTCCTGACCATCGCGATGATGCCGTTCACCTACTCCATCACCAACGGCATCGGCTTCGGCTTCATCACCTTCTGCATCCTGCGCATCGCCACCGGCCGTGCCCGCGAGGTCCCGCTCCCGATGTACGTCGTCTCCGCCGTCTTCGCCTTCTACTACCTGATGCCGGCCCTCGGCCTGCTCTGACCCCTGCCGGGCTTCCGACGGCCCCGCGCTCCCCCTCCGGAGCGCGGGGCCGTTTTGATGTCGGGAATGTGGTGGAGTTGATATCGTTTTCTTGTTGTCGACTGCTGGAGGAACAGCCATGGCGCGCACGGTGATCGACCTCGACGACGACCTCCTGGCCGAGGCGCAGCGTCTGTTCGGCACGACCACCAAGGTCGCGACGGTCAATGCCGCGCTGCTGGAGGCCGTGAAACTGGCCCGGCGGATAGAGCTCGCCGACGCCATCGCCAACGGGGAGTTCGACCTTCTCGACGAGCCGGGCAAGTCGGCGGCGGCGTGACCCGGGAGCGCTTCCTGATCGACAAGTCGGCCCTGGCGCGCTGGGGAAAGCCGACGGTGCGGCCCGTCCTCGACGATCTCTCGCAGCGCGCGCTGCTGGCGGTGACCGCGGCAGTCGAGATGGAGGTGCTGCACAGTGCTCGCAGCGCGGCGGAGGCGGATCGGCTGAGCCGTCTGCTCAGGGGGTTCGACTACCTGCCGTGCACCGACGAGGTCTGGGACCGCGCGAAGGACATCCAGCGGCGGGCCCTGTTCCGGGGCAACCACCGTGCTCTGTCGATGGCCGACATGCTGATCGCCGCCACCGCTGAGCGACACGGGGTCACGGTCCTGCACTACGACGGCGACTACGACATGATCGCGTCCATCGCCGGCCAACCTGCTCGCTGGGTCGTGCCGGCGGGGACCGCCGACTGAGTTCGTCCACGTGGTCGGCGCCTTCGATCGCCATCGCCATCGCCATCGGCTTCGGCTTCATCACCTTCTGCATCCTGCGCATCGCCACCGGCCGTGCCCGTGAGGTCCCGCTCCCGATGTACGCCGTCTCCGCCGTCTTCGCCTTCTACTACCTGATGCCGGCCCTCGGCCTGCTCTGAGCCCCGGCGACGGGTCACCGGCCCGCACTCCTCGTGGCGGAGTGCGGGCCGGTGGCGTCGGTGCGGGCCGCAGGGCTCAGTCCTCGTCGGAGAACTCGTGCGTCTCGCGGCTGAAGGGCCGGGGGACGACGGCCAGGCGGTCGGCCGGCCAGAGGTCGTCCCGTTCGTTGAGGCTGAGCTCGTCGCCGCGCCGCAGCAGCCAGACGGTCTCGTAGTGGTACTGCAGCACCGCGTCGCCGGGGATGCGCTCCAGGAGGCCCGAGACCAGCCGGACGACGTCGTCCTCCTGCCCCCGCAGATCGGTGGTCTTGTCGAGCCGGAAGACCACCGACACGGTCGGGGTGATGCGGAGGTCCGTGACCAGCGGGTTCCACGGCCTGGGGTTGGGGCTGAACACCCGGATCCACGTGCCGAACCTGGTGGCGACGCCTTCGGAGAGCAGGTCCGCCGCCTGCGTGGTCGCATCGAACAGCCTGCCGCCCTGCGCGACGTCGTTCAGCGTGTCGGCCACCTCGGTGACGGACATCGATGTGGCCAGGTTGAAGCCGTGGGAAATCGACATGGCTGGGATCCGTTCGGACACGCTACGGGTAGACGTGCAGGATATTGCCCTGCCGGTCGATGCGGCTTTCTGAACTGGAGTTTCGCCACGGTGCCGGTGATCCCGGAAGCCGCATTCTCGGCCGGGGAGGATGGGGCCGGTGCGCCGGGAGTGAATTTGCGACGGGACGGGAATCCCGGGGCCGGCCGGTGGGCGGAGGCGTCAGTGGACGCAGAACTCGTTGCCCTCGGGGTCCTGCATCACGGTCCAGGAGCCGCCCGGTTCGGCGATGTCGTGGAGGAGGGTGGCGCCGAGGGCGGTGAGGCGGGTGACGGTGGCGGCGCGGGCGTCGGGGCCGGGGTGGAGGTCGAGGTGGAGGCGGTTCTTGCCCTGCTTCGGCTCGGGGACGCGCTGGAAGAGGATCCGCCGGCCGAGCCCGGTGTCGCTGGTGGGGTCGTGCGGGTCCTCGGGGTGGCGGACGGCGGCGAGGGTCGGCCAGGCGTGCCGGCCGTCGACCTCGGTGATCCGGTCCGGGGTGATCGTGCCGGCCGAGAGCAGACCGGCGATCAGGGTGCTGTGGTCCTCGGCGGTGTAGTCGAGGGCGGCGGCCCAGAAGGCGGCCTGGCGGTGCGGGTCGGCGGCGTCGATGACGAGCTTCCAGTGCATGGTCATGTAACCGGTTATAGGGGTTGCGGGCCGGTCGGGGCAAGAGTGGATCTCAAGGGGGCGCCGGTGTAGGGGAGTTGACCGGGGGAATACTCCGGGCTGAGACGGGGGAGGGGAGCGGTTCGATGGTCAGACAGGATCCGCCCACGGGGGTCGAGGCGCAGTTGCTGCCCGAGCTGTTCCGGACGGCCGACCAGGCGTCACTGTCCGGGCAGCAGCAGACGTTGCGCTGGTACCGGGGGCTCATCTCGATGCTGGTGGTCGCGGCGGCGGTCGGTTCGCTGCCCGGGCCGGACGACAAGGGGGCCTCCGACATCACGCCGCTGTTCTCGGTGGTGGCGCTGCTGGTGGCCGGGTACTTCTGGGCGCGGCTGCGCCGCAGCAATCCGCAGGGGCGCTGGTACGAGGCGCGGGCGGCGGCCGAGTCGGTGAAGACGCTGGCCTGGAAGTACGCGGTGCGGGCCCGGCCGTTCGAGGGTGACGCGGAGTCGGCGGACGTCGACCGCGGCTACCTGCTGCAAGTGGAGGACGTGCTGCGGGCGTTCGAGGATCCGGCGATCGTGCCGCCGGAGTCGGTCGCCGAGATCACCCCGGAGATGCGCCGGGTGCGGGCGGAGTCGCTGACCGCGCGGCGGACGCTCTACCTGCGCACCCGGGTGGAGGGGCAGCGGACGTGGTACCGCTCGCGTGCCGAGTCCTGCGAGTCGCAGGCGGTGACCTGGGGGCTGGGCGTGGCGGGGCTGATCATCGTCGGTGCGGCGGCGGCGATCGCGCAGGCGACCGGGGCGCTGCAGGTGCACGTCTTCGGCGCCACCTCGGCGGCGGCCGCGGCGGTGATCGCCTGGACGCAGCTGAAGCAGCTCCGTCCGCTGGCGGCCGCGTACCAACTGGCGGCGCGGGAGCTGGAGAACGTCGGCAACCAGCTGTCCGACCTCGACCCGCGGATGCCGGACGCCGAGCAGCGCTGGGCCCGGCTGGCCGCCGAGGCGGAGGACGCGGTCTCCCGCGAGCACACCACCTGGCGGGCGCGGCGGGCCTTCCCGCGCTGAGCCGCACGGGTCCCGGGCCGCCCCGCGCCGGCGGGGCGGTCAGGCGTCCAGCGGGGCCAGGCCGAACGGGTGGCCGGCCGGGTCGATCAGCACCTTGAGCGTACGGCCGTGCTGGTAGGTGGGCTCGGTCGCGCCCAGGGTCAGGGCGCGGGCGGTGGCCGCCTCCAGGTCGTCCACGTAGAAGTCCAGGTGGAAGTGCTTGCCGCCGTCCGGCTCGGTCCACGGCTCCGGCCGGTACCCGCTGACCCGGCCGAAGCCGAGCGGGCTGCCGCCCTCCGGGTTGTCCAGGATGGCGAACCGCTCGTCCGCGTGCCGGGTCTCCCATCCGAGCAGCGCGCCGTAGAAGGCGGCCAGTGCGACCGGGTCGGCGCAGTCGATGGTGACCATCGCGAGGCGGGCGAAGCCGGTGTCGTTCTGCTCGGCCGGGTCGACCGTGGTGGCCTGTTCGGCGGCGACGTCGGTCATGGCTGGTCGACCCTTCTGCTGGGCGTGGTGCGGCGCCGGGTCCCGCGTGGACCGGGTCCCAGGACCAGCATCGCACCGGGAGTCACGGAGAGCACGGCCAGCCGGAGCGGGGAGGGGGAGAAAGCCGCCCGGCGGCGGGCCGCGGGCTGTTGACCAGCGCGAATCGGTCAGGGGCGTTCCGGATCGCCGCACAATCGGCACGGTGCGGGCATCGGCGGCGAAACGCCCCGGCCTGGACGCGTACGGGCTGATGGCGGCGCTGGACGCGGCGCGGAAGGCGGCCGGTGACCTCGGCGCGGCGGCGGCGGTCGACACCCGGCGCTGAACCCCTGGACGGGTCCGGGCCGCGGACGGTCGGAAACCAATTTTCTTTAGCCAGAGTAATGACGTAGGCTAACAACATGCCCGAGATGTCCGAGCAGGACCTCGCAGCCATCAGTCAGCTGCGGTCGTCCGCCATGCGCCTCTCCCGTCGACTGCGCCACCAGCGGGTCGAGGAGTCGCTCAGTCCCACCGAGATCGGGGTGCTGGGCACCCTCGCCCGGTGCGGGAAGGCCACGCCGGGTGAGCTCGCCCGGAAGGAGCACGTACAGCCGCCCTCGATGACCAGGATCGTCGCGATGCTGGAGGAGAAGGGCCTGGTGCGGCGCGAACCGCACCCGGAGGACCGCCGGCAGGTGGTCGTCAGCAGTACCGAACAGGCCGAGACGATCCTGGCGGAGTCCCGCCGGCGTCGCAACGCCTGGCTCGCCGAGCTCGCCGAGGGGCTCGACGAGGAGGAATGGGCGAAGCTCCGCGAGGCCGCGCCCGTGCTCTACAAGCTCGCACACCTCTAGGCACGGCTTTCCGGTAGCCGCCGGAGACGAAGGAGAACCGCATCACCGCAGGACCGAAGACCGACACCAGGAGCGCGACGGCCACGCCACGGGCCGTCGCGCCGCGAGGGGAGACCACGTGACACCGCCGGCCGCAGCCAGCGCCGCCGCCACCCGTACCCGGACCGACGAGCAGACCACCGACCCCGCCGCGGCGAACGCCGCGGCCGCCGACGCCCAGGCACCCGCCCCGACGGGGCTGCCCGGCAACGGCGACGACGACCCCGACGAACGCACCGCGGCGGACGACCCCGCCGCTCCCGGCCGCACCCGCGCGGCCGCGTCCCCCACGGCGGACTCGCCGACCGGCGCCGCCTTCACCAGGCCCGGGGGGATGTTCTCCTCACTGCGCGTTCGCAACTACCGCTACTACTTCGCCGGCCAGGTGGTGTCCAACACCGGTACCTGGATGCAGCGCATCGCCCAGGACTGGCTGGTCCTCAGCCTCACCGGCAGCCCGCTCGCGGTCGGCATCACCACCGCCATGCAGTTCCTGCCGATGCTGCTGCTCGGCCTGTTCGGCGGGGTGCTCGCCGACCGGATGCCCAAGCGCCGGCTGCTGATCCTCACCCAGGGCGCGATGGGCCTGCTCGCCGCCGGCCTCGCCGTGCTGACCGTCGGCGGTGTGGTGACCCCGTACTACGTGTACCTGTTCGCGCTGCTGCTCGGCCTGGTCACGGTGGTCGACAACCCGACCCGGCAGGCGTTCGTCTCCGAGATGGTCGGGCCGAAGGACCTCGCCAACGCGGTCAGCCTCAACGCCGCCAACTTCCAGACCGCCCGGCTGGTCGGCCCCGCCGTCGCGGGTCTGCTGATCGCCGCGGTCGGCAGCGGCTGGGCGTTCGCGCTGAACGCGCTGTCGTTCGCCGCCGTGATCGGCGGGCTGCTCGCGATGCGGGAGAGCGAACTGCGCCCGACCGCGCCGATCGCCCGTGAGAAGGGCCAGTTGCGGGAGGGGCTGCGGTACGTCAAGGAGCGGCCCGAGCTGCTCTGGCCGATGGTGCTGGCCGGCTTCATCGGCACCTTCGGCTTCAACTTCCCGACGCTGCTGGCGGGTTTCGCCTCCGACACCTTCCACGTCGGCGCCGGGCAGTACGGCCTGCTGAACACCGCGATGGCCGTCGGATCGCTGACCGGTGCGCTGATCGCGGCCCGCCGGGGCGTGCCGCGGCTGCGCAGACTGGTCGGCGCCGCCCTCGCGTTCGGCACGCTGGAGGTGGTGGCGGCGTTCGCGCCCGGCTACTGGAGCTTCGCGCTGCTGCTCACCCTGATCGGGGTGTTCGGGCTGAGCTTCAACACCTCGGTCAACGCCTCGCTCCAGCTGGGCACCGACCCGGCGATGCGCGGGCGGGTGATGGGACTGCTGATGCTGGTCTTCGCCGGCGGGACGCCGATCGGCGCGCCGATCGTGGGCTGGGTGACCGCCTCGTACGGGCCCCGGGTGGGACTGCTGACCTGCGGCCTGGTCTCGGCCGCGGCGGCCGGTGCGGTCGGCCTGGTGCTGGCCCGCAGCGCCGAGCTGCGGCTGCGGCTGGACCTCCACCCCGGGCGCGGGGGCCGGGTGGTGGCGCTGGTGCCGCGTCCGGCGGCGAGCGCCAAGCCTGAGCTGGCCACGGCCTGCTGACGGCCTGCCGACAGCCTGTTGATGTGCTGAGGGCCCGCCCCGGAACGCCATGACGGCGCTCCGGGGCGGGCCCGTCGGCTCAGAGCCGGATCGCCAGGATCTGCCCCGGCCACGGGCCGGCCGGTTGCTCGACCTCGAAGGACTCGGTCTCGGTGAAGCCGAGCGCCCGGTACTGGCCGACCAGCTTGCGGTCGTCGCCGCCGAAGCAGTCCACCCGCAGCAGGCCGATGCCGCGCCGGCGGGTCTCGTCGAGCGCGTCGGCGATCAGCGCCGAGCCGATTCCCGAGCCCTTGCGGCTCCGGTCGGTCACCAGGTTGCGGATGTACAGCTCGGGCTCGTCCACCGGGGTGGCGTACTCGGGGCGCTGCTCGGACAGCACGCAGGAGCCGACCGTGCGCCCCTCGTCGTCGATCGCGAGCCGGATCAGGAACGCCTCGCCGGTGTACTGGCCGATGTGCTCGACGCGGGCGGGGATGTCGCTGAACGACCGGTCGCCCCACTGCCGGGTGCGGCCCCGGGCGGCCAGCCAGGCCACGGCGCCGTCGAGTAGGGACAGGATGTCGGGGATGTCCTCGGGGCCCCCGTTGCGGATCTTCATGGGAATCCGTTCTAGTCCAAACCGTCCCGCGCGGGAAGATGGCCCCATGAGGCTCTTCGTGGCGGTGCTGCCTCCGGTGGAGGCGTTGCAGGACCTGGCCGACGCGGTGGCCCCGGTGCGCGGGCTGCCGGGGGCGGACCGGCTGCGCTGGACGACGGCCGACGCCTGGCACCTGACCCTGGCCTTCTTCGGCGAGGTGCCGGCCGACCGGGTGACGGAGCTGGAGGCCGCGCTGGCGGAGGTCGCCGAGGCCCACCCGGCGCACACGCTGCGGCTGGCCGGCGGCGGGCGGTTCGGCGACCGGGTGCTCTGGGCGGGGGTGGAGGGGCAGGACTGGGCGCTGCGCCGGATCGCCGAGGCGGTGTACCGGGCCACCGCGGCGGTGGTCGGCGAGACGGACGCGTTCAGCTTCCACCCGCACCTGACGCTGGCCCGGGCCGGCTCCTCGCGCGGCCGGCGGCGGGCGGAGCAGCGGCTGGCGGCCGCCGAGCTGGACGCGCTGGCCCGGGCGCTGGACGGCTACCGGGGGCCGGAGTGGGAGGCCGCCGAGCTGCACCTGATGCGCAGCGAGCAGGGCGGCGGCCCCGTCCGCTACACCTCGCTGTGCTCCTTGCCGCTGGCCCGCTGGGAGGCCGGGCCGCCGTAGCGGCGGTGGCCGGATCGCCAACCTCGGCGTCCGGCCGCGAACCGGCCGGGGGTACGCTCGTTGACCGTGGATCCCAAGACTCGAATGCGAATCGTGACCGCCGCGCTGGTCCTGCTGCTGGTCATCGTGCTGGTCAGCTCGCTGGTCAACCGGTAAGGACGGAGACGGGAGAAGGGCCCCCCCCCCCCCCCCGGGGCCCGGCGACCCCCGCAGCGAGGGGCCCGGTCACACCCGCCCGCACCACGACAACCGAGCATAACACGACGCCCACCCCGA